>JALGZR010000041.1 GCA_025774805.1 bacterium | reverse complement strand
GTGGGGGTGATGAACATCATGTTCGTCTCGGTCACGGAGCGCACGAGGGAGATCGGCGTTCGGAAGGCGATCGGGGCCCGGCGCCGGAATATCCTGTTCCAGTTCATCTTCGAGTCCTCGGCCATCTGCCTGCTGGGCGGCGCGGTCGGCATCGTTCTCGCTTCGATTGTCACCGCGATCATCAATGCGGCGGTGATGCCGGCGAGCGTCTCCCCGCCCATTCTGATCGCCGCGGTACTGATCTCCCTGATCGTCGGACTCGTGGCCGGCGTCGCCCCCGCCTACCGCGGCGCCCGGCTCGACCCGATCGAGGCGCTTCGCCATGAGTAGCTCGCCTGCCGACGGAGGAGTCGATGCGCGGCCTTGACATCCTTCACATGTCCTTGGGATCGATTCACGGCAATCGACTGCGGGCAACCCTGACTCTGATCGGCATCGTGGCGGGGGTCGCCTCGATCATCGCCGTCATGACCGCGATCGCCGTGGTCCAGACCACCATGGAGAACGAGATGAGCGTCCTGGGCGCTCAGACCTTCCAGGTCCAGAAGTGGCCGGCGGGCGGGTTCAACTCGGACCTGGAACGACGCCGGGCCATGCGCCGTCCCCCGGTCACCGTGGAGGACGCCAACGTCATCCGCGAGCAGGTCGACACGGTCGATCTCGTCGGTTCGGAGCTGTGGGACTTCGGGTTCGTCGTGGAGTACCGGGACGAGGCGACGAATCCGAACGTCACCATCTGCGGGGGCACGCCCGAGTACGCCCCGAACAACACCCACTACGTCGGGCTGGGCCGGAACATTTCCCAGATGGACGTGAAGTCCGCGCGGCGGGTGGCCGTCCTCGGCTGGGCGATCGGGCAGAAGCTCTTCCCGTTCGTCGACCCCGTCGGCAAGGACGTCCGCATCGACGGTCGCGAGTACGAGGTGGTCGGGATCTTCGACGAGAAGAAGTCCGCGTTCCACTCGAACTACGACAACTACGTCCTGATCCCGATCACGACGTATCTGCACTCCTACGGTATGGTGGACCCGAACGGCTTCTCCCGATCAGTGAACGTCACCGTGCGCGCCAAGAAGCCGGAGCTCCTTCACGACGCGATCGAGGAAACCCGTCAGGTGCTCCGGCGCTTCCGGGGCGTGAAGGCGCACGAGGAGGACAACTTCGAGTTCTTCAGCAGCCAGAGCTTGATCACCGAGTTCAACCAGATGTCCCAGGGCGTCAAGATCGCCGCATTCGTGATCGGCATCATCGCCCTGGTCGTGGCCGGGGTCGGCATCATGAACATCATGCTCGTGTCCGTGACCGAGCGGACACGCGAGATCGGCCTGCGCAAGGCTCTGGGGGCGAAATCCCGGAACGTCCTCTTCCAGTTCCTCCTGGAAGCGGTGATTCTCTGCAACATCGGGGGGATCTTCGGCGTGGCGGCGGGCTTCGCTCTGGGAAACGTGGTGACGCTGTTCACTTCCTTCGACGTCCGCGTGCCCATGGAGTGGGCGGTGATCGGACTCGTGTTCTGCTCGGCCGTCGGAATCTGTTTCGGCCTATTGCCCGCGATCCGCGCGTCGAGACTGAACCCCATCGAAGCGCTTCGATACGAGTGAGCGGTAGCTTTCATCTGTGACCGGCCGCTGCCGCAGCAGAGGCTGGTGAGAGATGCAGGCTAGTCAAGATCGCACTCGGCGCAGAGCGTCTCGGTGACGATCTCGACCGGCACCTCGAGGCCCTTCGCGATCCTCTCGATCACGACTCGCTCCTCGGGGGACACGTGGCCGTCCGCGCGCGCGATGACGCAGAGATCGCGGAGCACTTGAATGCGACGGGCGTGGGGCACCCGTTCGTTGGCCTCGGCGATCCGGGCCTCGAGCGACTCCTTGATGGCCGCGATGTCGAGCTCCTCGCCGAGCGATGTCTCACCGAAGAACACCTCGAACGCCTTCGTCTCCTCTTCGGAGATCTCCTCGCTCGCGTCCGCGACCGTGATCGCGGCCGCGAACAGCAGCCGGCGCGCGGTCTCGGCCATCTCGGACTTCTCCTCCAGGTAGCTCGGTTCCATCAGCGCCATCAGCTCTTGGACGCGCGCCTCGAGCGTCCCCGCCGGATAGCCCGAAGGATCCGCGAGATCCGATTCGAAGAAGAGCTTCAGCGCCTTGAGACGGAGCGGGCTGAACGGGTGGGTGGAAAACCAGTCCGCCTGCGGAGCTCCCTGGCCCGGATCGCTTTGCTCCAGGCGGAGCTCGTCGATCTGAGCGACGAAACCCTCGATGCGCACGCCTTCCAGGGGACGACGGAGTCCGGAGGCGAGCCGGAAGAGCGCGCGGGCGACGTCGTCGGGACCGTCCACGCAGTGGGCACCGGCCCGGTCGGCGGAGATCTCGGCGTACCGGGACCAGGCGAAGAGCCGCAGGGCGAGATCGGGTCGGGGCCGCTCGCGCCCCTGCAGCACGTATCCGATCGGGATTTCGTGGTGACCGAACAGATGGTGACCGAGCTCGTGCCCGATGACGAAGCGGCGCTCGGACACCGGAAACGCCTCCAGCAGGCCGGAGGACAAGAGTATGAAGAGCCGGCCGGCCTCCGGCTTCACGGCCGCCGCGTTGAAGCGGGCATCGGGATAGACGTAGACCTCGAGCGGGGTGTCGACCGAGAGACGCTGGCGACATTCGCGCACCTCCTCGTGCACGTCGGGCATCATCTCTTCGGTGACCCGCAGCGCCGTCGCGAGAAGCCGGCGTCGGACCCCTCCCGGCGACTTCTCCTCCGCCTTCTCGAGATGTGTGATGACTCGCTTCACGAGCCGCTCTTCGAGCAGCTTCTCCGCAAGCTCGCGATCCCCGCGGCTTCGCAATCGTGTGGCGTCCATGCCGTGAACTTACACCTCTGGACCGGAGGCGGGAATGAGGGATCGCGTCCGCAGGATGGATCCGGGACGTCTCCGGATCACGGAGCCCGAAGGACGAGATCGGCCAGGTCGCGCCCCAATTGCTCGAACTGTCTGCGGTTCTCCGGAGTGATCGTGTGGCTCACGAGGAAGAAGAGGTCTTCCGGCCCCTCGGTGTAGAGGATCTCGTAGCCATACGCGTCTCCCCCGCTGAGCAGGGAGCCCGGCGGGGACCAGTAGCGTTCGAGCCAATCGCCCGTGAGGATCTCCCCTCCCCGCAGGGTCCGATTCCAGCGGTGGAGGTCGAGTACCGTGGAGACCTGCCCGCCGCTCCCCATGACCAGCCAGGACGTCGGTCCCCAGTACGCGGGAGCGTTGACGTCGCCGTCGGACCGGCTCCCGTATCCGATCGCCATTCGCTCCTCCGGATACTCCTCTCCGAAGAACCGGGTGTCGGACATGCCGGCGGGCTCGAACAGACGTTCGCGCGTGAACTCGGGATACGTCCGGCCGCTCGCGATCTCGATCACCGCGGCCAGCAGGACCCACGCCGAGTGGGAGTGCTGCCGGCTCGTCCCCGGCTCGAAGAGGAGATCGCCGGCGAAGACCCTCCGGACCGCCTCGTCCCGGTCGATCCACGCGTGGTCGGGATCGCGGTCTCCGGGCACGTCATGGAAGTCGCGGAGACCCGAGCGGCCGGTCATGAGGTGTTCGATCGTGATCGCCCGCTTGTCCTCGGGAACGTTCTCGATCCACCGCGCGAGGGGATCGTCGAGCCGGAGCCCGCCCTCCTGGGCGAGAAGGAGAATCCCGGCCTTCGTGAAATCGATCGGAGTGGACCCGATCGCGTAGATCGTGTCCTCGTCGTTGGGGTATCGATGCTCGCGATCGGCCCACCCGTAGCCCCGGCTCAGCACCACCTCACCGTCTCTCTGAACGAGAACGGACCCCGAAAAACCCTCCAGGGCCTCGACGGCCATCCGGTCCTCGAGGTTCTCGAACGTGATCGGCGGGTGCTTGCTTCCGCGGATTCCCCAGAGCAGCCGGCCGAACCGCGGATCGTCCCGGATCGCCGCGAGGTCTTCGTCTCCGCCGATCGTCTCCGCATCGTCGAAGCCGGCCCTGATGGCGAGGCGCAGGTCCTTCAGAGCGCGGTCCGTCTGTCCCAGTCGGGCGCGGGCACACGCGATGTTGTAGAGCGCGGCCGGGCGCGCCTGCGGAAACCGGGCGGCCTCGCGGTGCGCTTCGATCGACCTCTCCCACTCGCCGGCCCGGTGCAGCGACAGAGCCCAGCGGGCCACCGCCTCCCAGTCCTCCGGATCCCGCTCGTAGAGAGCGCGATAGAGCTGCGCGGCGTCGCCCCAACGCTCCTCCCGGAAGGCCCGGTCCGCGAGCTCCCGGGAGACCTCCTCCAGCGGGTCGGCCTCCCCCGCGACCGGGAAGGGCAGAGCCGAGGCCCCGAGCGCGAGGATGGTGAGAAGGACGACGGGACACGCTCTCCAGGCGAGATCGGACACGGGAACACCTCCGGAGCATCGGGAGGGAGCATTCTAACGCAGGCGGACCCACGCATGATGAGCCGATCCAGGCCCCGAGGCCCCTCGCGACCGCTCGGCCTCCCCCCGACGGGACGCGCGGCCCCGAGGCCGCAACTCCTTGCCAAACAAGGAGTTCTTGTGATCCTTCCTCGCACCGTCGCTCGTGCCGTGGCCCGCGCCCGGACGCGGAGGTGGACACGGCGGCTCGGAATCGATTTACTGGGAGAAACCGCGAAAGGATTGCTCATGAAAGAATGCGCGATCTTGTCAGCGTTGGGAAGCGACCGCGTGGGAATCGCCGACGATCTCTCCGCGGCACTGGCGAGACTCGGCGTCGAAATCGAAGAGAGCCGGATGGCGACCCTCGGAGGGCAATTCGCCATCATCATGCGAGTCTGTGGAGAGGCGGGTCGGGTGGCCGACCTGCACACGAACCTCAACGCGCTGGGCGCGGGCCTCGGATTCCACCTGGAGTTGAAGCAGAGCGGTGGCCGTCAGCCCTCGCGAGAGGGCTCCTCGCTGATCGTCGAGTGTTACTCCATGGGGGCTCCCGGAATCGGAGCGGTGGCGGCGATCCTCAAGAAGCACAACGTCAACATCGAGGACATGGAGACGGACGCGTCGTCCGCTCCCTGGTCCCGCGAGAACACGTTTCGCCTGAGGGCACACATCACGATTCCGCCTTCGACTTCGGCCGCCGAAGTCCGGCGCGAGCTCCGGATTCTCGAGCAGGAGCGGGATCTCGATCTCGTGATCCGGCCGTCACTTCCGCTCGGGGCGGAATAGTCCGGCGGAACAGTCCGACGGAACAGTCCGCGTCTCGGAACGGATCGAACGCCATCGAACGCCGGAGGCGGACTCCGCCCCGCGATCGGACCGACGATCCCCCCGGTCACCGCACGACGACCACCCGGCCGTGGCCCGCGACCTCGCCGCCCGAGACCACGCGTGTCAGGTACACGCCGTCCGCCACGACCGTTCCGTTCGCGTCGCGCCCGTCCCAGACGACCCGGTGGGTTCGAGGCTCGAGCGCACCGAGATCCAACCGGCGGACCTGACGCCCGGACACGTCGTAGATCTCCACGCGGGTCGCCCCCGCTCTCTCCAGGTCGAAGGAAATCCGGGCCGGTCCCGCCGTCGGGTTCGGGGCGATGGTCAGGCTCACGACCTCCGGATCGGTCCGTGGACGCACGTCGACGACGGGGTTCGACACGTCCTCACTCTGCACCCAGCTCCGCCAGTTCCCGGACACGGCGTACTCGTGGTGCATCCAGAAGACGTTCGGCTGCACCGGATCGGGCACCACCGCGCTGTAGTCGCCCCACCGCTCCGAGTGATAGGCGGTCGTGCTCTACCGGATCGGGCACCACCGCGCTGTAGTCGCCCCACCGCTCCGAGTGATAGGCGGTCGTGCTCTCCTTCACGAAATCGGGGCCTCGCATCGTGCCCGGGGGATCCGTCGGCCACCGCCACGTCCGTGAGATCGAGTAGTACTCCGTCGTCGAGGAGCGGGCGAAGACCATCATCGCGTTTCCGCCGTCGTCCACCCCGATCGAGTTGAAGCTCAGGTAGATGTCGCTCCCCGGGTTGACCGTGCCTTCCTGTACGATCGACGGGGTGCCCGACACCGGCCAGCCGTTCATCTCGATCTCATACCACCGCGCCACGCAACCGGGACCCGATCCGTTCATGTCGGAGATGTGATGGCACGCCCAGAGCGAGCCGTTCCGGTACATGCAGCTCCAGAAGCGCGCCTCGAACGTGATGACCTGGGTGCTGGTCCCGCGCGAGCGCGTCCACACGGGCGGACCGTACGCGCCGACGTCGAGCTCGATCGACTGGAGGTTCGGGGTCCCGAGGGGATCGTTGATCGCCCAGAGGCGGATCTTCGTCTCGACCGCGCCCTCGTAGCCCTCGACCATGTACATGCGGGGCGCGTCGGTCGTGTACATCGAGGGGATGCCGAAGGACTGCGTGCCGGTGTGCAGATAGCTCGTCGTCACGGCGGTCCCCCCGTTCAGCACGGAAAACTTGTCGATGATGAAGATCAGATACTTGTCCGGACCGAAGAAGTCCGCCGTGAGGTAGATGGCCGTGTCGTCGACGGCCATGTTCGGGGAGTCGATGTTGTCCCCGGCGAGTGACGTCACGTCGAAGCGGTACTTGTGCCACGGGCCGTTCGGATCGCTCGTGCGGGAGATCGCGAGAAGGAAGTAGGAGCGCCCGGAGGTGCGCTCGTTCGCCATCGCGAGGAAGCGATTCTCCAGAGGATCGTAGAGCACCTCCGGATCGAAGACGAACCCGCCTGCACCCTGTGCGCCCCAGAATCCGCCCGGGCCTTCGATCTCATCCTGCCAGTCGAGCGTTCCGTCCTTCTGCTTGGCGGCGATTCCTCCGTTGACGATCAGCATCACGTGGTTCGGCCCCGCGGCCATGTGCGGATCCGGGGGCGTCCAGCCGGTGCTGACGAAGCCGACGAAGCCGATGTCGGGTCCGTCCTGGACGACCGGTTCGGTTTCGGTCGGGATCTCGACCAGGTCCGGGTCGAACGTCGGCGGAACGTGCGGTGCGGCGGTCGCGTCGAGGTGCGGGGCCTCTCGCTCGAAGAGCGCCGCGAGCCGGTTCCGACCGGCTCTCGTCCCGGCGGCGAGATCGTGGAGAATCCCTTCGGCCTTGGGGATGAGAAGCGTGACGTTCGCGGCCGTCTCGTCCCCGCGGCCGGAGTCCCCCTGCCACCCCACGGCGAGCCTTCCGTCCGCGCCCATCGCCAGACGGCGCGCCCCGCTGCCGGCGGTCAGCATCTGCACACCCCGGGTCTGCCCGTTCACCCGGAAGTCCCCCGTCACCGGAGTTCCGTCGGGAGCGAAGATGCGAGCGTAGATGTCCGAGTCCCGGCCGTGCGCCGGAAGCGAGTTCCAGGCGATCGCGAAACGACCCCCGGGGGCCATGGCCACGGCCGCCCCGCTCTGCCAGCCCGCTCGGTCGGCCGAGGCCGGGCGCTCGGGTCCCACCGGCGTGCCTTCCGCGTCGTAGAGCCGCATCATCACGTCGTAGTCGGTCTCGGGATCGAGCCGCATCCAGGCCACCACGAAGCGCCCCTCGGAATCCGCGGCGACCGACGGTTCCACCGCGTCGGCGGCCGACTCGCTCACCCGAAACGCCGGTCCGAGCGGATTCCCCTCGCGGTCGAAGCGGCGCGCGAAGATGCCCTCGATGTCGCCCGAAGGGAGAGAGCGGGCCCAGGCCGTGACGAACCCCTTGCCCGCCGCGGTGCTCGTCGGCAGGCGATCGATCCGACCGGGCGCGACGGCGACGGAGCGCTCGTCCGTGAGGGGGTGGCCCTGGGCGTCGAAGAGACGGTAGACGACCCGGCGCGCTTCGGGATCCGAACCCGGAGTGCTCCACGCGGCCACCGAGCCGCCGTCCGCCAGGCGGACCGCCGACACCTCGATCTGGTCTCCGGCCGTCATGTCGTTCACCACCGACTCGTCCCCCCGGCCGCGGCCCACGATGGCTCCGAGGCTTCCGTCCTGTCCGTAGGACGTCCACGCGAACCAGGGCTCCCCGGTGGCGCTGAGCGCGACCGACGGTCGGCTCTGGATCGAGCGGACCTCCAGGTTCACCTGCTCCTCCCGGCCCCGGAGGGTCCCGCTCGGGTCGATCCAGCGGGCAAAGATGCCGGAAGTGCCCGACTGCTGGCGACGGCTGTCCCAGGTCGCGACGATCCGCCCCGCCTCGTCCATGTCGAGCGCGACGTTCGCCTGGCGGCTGCCGGTGAAGTCGTTCACCCTCAGTTCCACGCGTTCGAACGTGAACTCACCCGTTTCGACGAGGTCGGGCCGGCCGCCCACGACCGCGAGCACGGTGAGAGCACCGACAACGACCGCGAGTAGCGGGAGGGGGCGACATCGCATGACGAACCTGCCTTTCCTGACGGGAAGAAACGCGGGCCGCTCACCGGCTCGAGGGCTCGAAGGGTGCTGCCGACGCGGGGGAGGACTCGATTCTATCACTTCCGCCTCCGGATCCGGGTCTGTCTGGCCGGGGCGCCCGAGCGATGGGGAGGTCGATCCGGGACGGGTCACTCCGGGTGTCCCGTGAACGGGAGTGAACACCTGCACCTCGTAGACTGTACGCCCAGGGACACATCGCGACCGTCACGGTGGCCGCGGATCGGATGATGTCGGGTCCAACTCCTTTGATTGCACAGATATGGGCAGATCGGGGCTCCGCTCTCCCCACTTGGCACACGTTCTGCACTCCAGTGTCCCAAGAAGAGCCTCCGACCCGGGAGGTTCCCCCCGAGGCGGCCCGCCTCCGCAAGGGCCACGGGGCTCGGATGTCACCCGATCATCCGGGGCAGGAAGGACGAAAGGAGTACGCCATGACCAAGAAGGCCATCCTTGCCAGCTCCCTGATCGCGGTCCTCGCGCTCGGTTCGAATTGCCAGCTCGCAGACCGCACCCCGACGGCGCCCGACTCGGGGTCGGACGATCCGACCGACTTCGCGCCGGACCTGGATTCACCGACCGGCGGATTCACCCTCACCGACGAGCTGCCGGCCTTCGGAGAGCCCGAGCTCTTCGATGATTTCTTGAACGAAGAGACCGTCACCGACGGCTACGGGAACGGGCCGGTCGAGGCGGAGCTCCGCCCCGACATCTCCGCCCGCACGTTTCGATTCCGCGCGGTCTGGGGCAATCTCGAGGCCGCCTTCGTGAGCGACGGCGAAGTGCCCTGTTGTCCTACCATGTGGGCCGGGGCCCTCCACATGGAGGGTGGTGTCCTCCTCGTCGAGAGGGTCATCGCGTTCGACCCCGGGGATCAGCTCGTCCGGGTGGATCGGTCGACCATCGAGTGGAGCTCGAACACCTGCCCCCACGTGGATGGTGTTCAGGTCCGGCTCATCGTCCCGGATGAGCCGGTGGGAGACGGCTCCCTCTCCGCGGTGCCGAGCCTCACGCTGAGAACGGGTCCGTTCAGTCGGACCTTCACGCTGGAAGAGCTCGTGGCGCTCGACATGTTCGAGCGGGTCGACGAGTGCGGGAACGGCATCTCGATCGGCAGCCACGCGGTCGAGCCGGACTGTCCCCACGGGCAGCTCATGGGTCGTTGGACGAGGACCGACCTCTCGATCGATCCGGCGCTCGAGAACGCCGAGGCCGGGAGAGTCGTGCTGGGGGTGTTCCACGGTGTGTGGATCGGCGCCGGCGGTCGGCCCGCCGGTCATCTCCGGGGTGTCTTCGGGTTGAACAGTGAGGGAGAGCGGGTCTTCTTCGGGAAGTACGTCGACCTCGGCGGCCGTTTCCGGGGCATTCTTCGAGGCGAGTACGGCCCGAGTCCCGAGATCTCCCCCGAGCTCGCGCGGCAGTGCGGGTGGTTCCGGGGCGATTGGATCGGCGTGAATCGGGTCGCCGAAGGGCAATTGAGAGGCCGGTGGATCACGAACGCTCTCGGCCTCGGCTTCTTCCACGGCGTGTGGGGAATGAACTGCAGCCGGGTCATGTAGGGTCCGACCGCGTCGAGGCCGCGGCCTCGGCGGTGCATGTTTTGAACACGTAGACGGGGTCCCACCGTGAGTGCGGTGGGACCCCGATTCATTCGGGGACCGGACGCCGTCAGCCCGCCGGCCGAATGAGGAAGAGCGCCTGGCCGAACTCCACTTCGGCGCTGTCCTCGACGAGGATGCGGGCCACGGTGCCCTTCTCCGGCAGCCCGGGCCCGCCGTACGAGATCTGGTGGAAACACTTCATGACCTCCACCAGCCCGAGGACGGATCCCGAACCGACCTCGCTTCCCTCTTCGACGTACGGGGGGGTCTCCGGATTCGGCCGCCGGTAGAAGACGCCCTGCGAGGGGGCGGTCACCGGAACGAGTCCCTCCTCCGTTCCCGCGGTCCCGGCCGGGCGGGAGTCCTCGGAGGACTCCGAGACGGCATCGGGGGCGTGGGCGGTGCTCAGACGCATCAGGGGCTGCCCGAACTCGATGGGGATGAACGTGTCCTCGATCATCCTCTCGGTCACCCAGCCCCGGACCTCGCGGGGAAGGCGCAGGGAGTGGCGCTGCCCCAGGATGCGCAGCGTCAGGAACCCGCGCGACGGGTCGACGTAGGAGCCGGGGGCCGGCACCCGGTCCACGATTCCGACCGCGGGAGAGCGTACCAGAATCGTCGGTTCTTTCGCGTCCTCCTCTTCGACGCGGGCGATGAGCGTGCGGTCGCGCACGGGGCTACTCCTGGGTGACGAGGAAGTCCGTGAGCACGTTCAGATCGTGGACCGACCAGATCCTCGGGTTCTTGACGCGCCGGTAGCCGATGCTCTGGTAGCACATCTCGACGACGGCGCTCAGATAGTCCCGCAGCTCGTGCGTGGCGACGATCTCGTCGGTGTCCATCTGGCGGGCGGCCCGGTAGGGATCCATGTCCCCGGTGATGCGATCCTCGACCGCCTTCATTCCCGCCTCGATCTTGGCCCGCTCCTCGGGATCCTTCGTCATGATCTGGAAGTTGTCGTCGAGCTTCGCGTTGAACGTGCCGATGGCGAGCGTTCGCCCCTCCATGACGGCCTGCCGCGTGATCGGCGTCGAGAGCTGCACCACGGGATCGTAGGGCAGCCCGGTCATCGCGTAGTACCCGGCGCCCGACGCCTTCCGCAGTAGAACCGTGATCATGGGCACGGCGTTCGTGGAGTTCGTATAGATGAGATTCGAGCCGTAGCCCAGAAGCCCCTCCTTCTCCGCCTCCGGCCCGATGTCGAATCCGGAGATGTCCTGCAGCCAGAGGATGGGAATGCCGTCGTCGTTGCAGGCGCGGGAGAAGGTGGAGATCTTCGCGATCCCCTCCCGGTAGAGAAGACCGCCCGGTCGCGTCGCGCCCTTGACCCGCGGGTGCGGCTCGAGCTCCTGGTTGTTGGCGATGATGCCGACGAAGAGCCCCCCGATCCGCGCGATCCCGGTCACCATCTCGGCGCCGGTGTGGCCGAGCACCTCCCCGAAGAGCGAGCTGTCCACGATGCGGGCGATGACCTGGCGGATGTCGTAGACCACCCGGTGATTGACGGGCAGGAGGCCGTCGATCTCCCCGACGGAAAAGCGGGGCTCGACCGGATCGGCTCCGAAGCGGTAGTAGCCCACGGCCGAGGTCGGCAGCGTCGACATCTCCCGGCGGATCTTGAGAAGAAGCGCCATGTCGTCGGGAACGCGCTCGTCCGCGCAGTTCGAGACGTGGACGTGGACGTCGGGACCGCCGATCGTGAGCGAGGTGATGTGCTGCGACTTCCCCCCTTTGACCAGAGCGGCTCCGGCGATCACCATGTACGCCTGCTCCGTCATGTAGACCTTGTCCGAGATGATCGGCATGTACCCGCCGCCCGCGATACAGTCGCCGAACACGCCGGCGATCTGCGGTACGTGCTCGGCCGAGAGGAGCGAGTTCATCTTGAAGATGTGACCCGCCCCCGTCTTGCCGGGGAACGTGTGCGACTGCTCGGGCAGGAAGAGACCGGAGCAGTCGACGAGGTAGACCACCGGCACCTTGAGTCGGAGCGCCACCTCCTGCGCGCGCTCGATCTTCTCCGGGGTGCGCGGCCACCACGACCCGGACGCCACCGTGTTGTCGTTGGCGATGACCACCGCGTAGCGGCCCTCCACGCGGACGAACGCCGTGATCACGCCCGCGGCCGGCGAGGTGCGCTTCGCGTCGTCGCCGAACTCGAGCCCCCAGTTCACGAACGTTCCGATGGGGAAGATCTTCGATCCCGGGTCCTTGAGCGCCTCGATCCGCTCCCAGGTCGTCATCTTCTCCTTGGCGTGGACCCGTTCCACGTACTTGGGTCCCCACCCGCGGCGGACCTCCTCGCGCCGCTCGTCGAGCTGACGGTTGAGGTCGTGCATGCGATCGAGATTGCTCCGGTAGTCGTGCGGATCGGCCGCCTCGTCCACGGAGGTCCCGACGGGATGCAGTACCACCTTCGCCATCGTCTACCTCCCGGACGTCCCGGGGGCGGCCGCCCCCACCCGCCCGTTCTCTTCCAGCAGCTCCCCCACGAGCGCGGTGTCGTAGGTTCCCGAGGCGAAGCGCGGATCCGCGAGGATCTTCTCGTGAATCGGGATGGTCGTCTTGATGCCCTCGACGCGGAACCTTCCCAGCGCTTCCAGCATTCCGAGACGCGTCTCCTCCCGGGTCGCGCCGCACGCAATCAGCTTGCAGACCAGAGAGTCGTAGTGGAACGGAATGCGCCGGCCCGACTGAAGGTACGTATCCACCCGGATCTCGACTCCGCTTGCCTCGGCCGGAGGCTCGAACGTCTCGACCTTCCCGGGACAGGGGCGGAAGTCGTCGAAGGGGTCCTCGGCGTTGACGCGGCACTCGATGGCGTGCCCCGTGATCTCTACACCCTCCTGTCGAATGGAGAGCGGGTGATTCGCCGCGATCCGGATCTGCTCCCGGACGAGATCGTGCCCGGTGACCATCTCGGTGACCGGGTGCTCCACCTGGAGGCGCGTGTTCACTTCCATGAAGTAGAGGTTGCCCTCCCCGTCGCGCAGGAACTCCATGGTCCCGGCCCCGACGTACCCGATGGCCCGAACCGCCGCCCGGACTTTTTCCCCCATGTCGTGTCGGATCCCGGCGTCGATGACGGGCGAGGGCGACTCCTCGACGAGCTTCTGGTGGCTTCGCTGGACCGAGCACTCTCGCTCGCCCAGGTGGATCGCCGAGCCGAAGCTGTCCGCGAGGAACTGGAATTCGATGTGCCGGCCGCGCTCGATGAACCTCTCGACATAGAGGCCGGCGTTGCCGAACGCCTTCTCCGCCTCCAGGGAGGCGTGCTCGAAGTTCGTGCGCAGGGACTCCTCGTCGCGGCAGATGCGCATTCCCTTGCCGCCGCCCCCGGCCGTGGCCTTGAGCAGCACGGGAAATCCGGTCTCCGTCGCGAGAGACAGCGCCGCTTCCGCATTAGCCACGACCCCCTCCGAGCCCGGAACGACCGGCAGCCCGGCGGCCCGCATGGTGCGTCGCGCCGTGGCCTTGTCCCCCATGAGACGGATCACGTGCGCGGACGGGCCGATGAAGGTGAGCTTGTGCTGGCGGCACCGCTCGGCGAAGAGCGCGTTCTCGGCCAGAAAGCCGTACCCTGGGTGGATCGCCTTGACTTGGTACTGCTCGGCGGCCTGGAGAATGGCCTCCATGTTGAGATAGCTCTGCTCGCTCTTGGCCCCGCCGATGCAGACGGCGTGGTCGGCCTCTTCGGCCGGCGTGGCGTCCGCGTCGGCCGTCGAGTAGACCGCCACCGACTCGATCCCCATCTCGCGACACGCACGGATCACGCGCAGCGCGATCTCCCCTCGATTGGCGATCAGTATGCTCTTGAACACGTCGGCTCCGCGCTCCCGCCTCGTGCGCCTCAGTCCTCGATCTGCCAGGCGGGCCGGCGCCGCTCCAGAAAGGCCCGCATCCCCTCCTGCCCTTCCTCGCTCATTCTCAGCTCGGTGATCATCTCGGCCGTGGCCGGTCCGGCCTCGTCCAGGGACATCTCGGAGACCGTCCGCACCAAGTGCTTGGCGGCGGCCAGGGCCCGGGGCCCGCTGGTCGCCAGGTCCCCCACGCAGGAGTCCACCTCGGCGTCGAGGTCCGCCCGCGGAACCACGCGGTTGACGAGCCCGCAGGCCTCCGCCTCCCGGGCCGACAGCCGCTTCCCGGTCAAAAAATACTCCCGGCCGTACCTCTCACCCACCCTTCGCAGGACGTAGGGCGAGATCACGGCCGGCACGAGCCCGATCTTCACTTCCGAGAAGCTGAACACGGCCTCCTCGGCCGCCAGCGCGATGTCGCACGCGGCCACGAGGCCGGTGCCCCCACCGATGGCGGAGCCGTTGATCCGTCCGACGACCGGCTTCGGAAACGTGTAGAGCTCGCGCATGAGGTGCGCGAGGTTGAGGGAGTCCCGGTAGCTCTCCTCGCGCGTGTAGTCGACCACGCTACGCATCCAGTGGAGATCCGCCCCCGCGCAGAAGGCCTTGCCCTCTCCGGTGAGGACGAGCACACGGAGGCCCCCCTCGTCCCGCAGGGACGCGAGGACCTCAAGGAGCTCCCGGATCATCGTCTCGTTGAATGCGTTGCGGATCTCGGGGCGGTCGAGGACCACCCGCGCGACGGTTTCCTCGCGCTCCACTCGAACGGTGTCGAGCTCCGCTGTCACGGCGAGCCTACGACACTCGAACGGGCACGGCCTTGTAGCCGTAGTTGATCGTCCCCGCCTCCCCGTCGCTGGTGATGCGGCGGAACTCGAGCCGGACCTTCTGTCCCGGCGCGAGCTCGCCCTCCTTCCAGTCGGCGACCTGGGTGGTGAGTCGCGGTCCGTCGTCCATCTGGACCACGGCCAGGGCGTACGGCGCCTGATCCTTCATGGGCGCGGGCGGCACCCGGATGACCGTGTACGTCAGGATCGTCCCGGTGCGCGCCATGGTCTTGGTCTCGAACTTCTCGCCCCCGCACTCGTCGCACACGAGTCGGGGGGGGAAATGCCACTTGCTGCACTTCGCGCAGACCGCGGCCTCGTACCGATAGCGCTGGGGGTACTCCCTCCATCCTCGGGCCGTCGGCATGTCACATCGCCTCCAGGATGTGGACGACCGAGCTCGCCCCGGTACCGCCCATGTTCTGGGTCATGCCCACTCGGGCGTTCTTCACCTGTCGCTCCCCCGCCTCGCCGCGGAGCTGCTCCACGATCTCGATCACCTGCGCCACGCCGGTGGCGCCGACGGGATGGCCCTTCGACTTCAGACCCCCGCTCGGGTTGACCGGGATTCGCCCTCCCGGAGAGGTCTCCCCCGCCTCGACGCCGGGTCCCCCCTTGCCCTGCTCGAAAAAGCCGAGCGCTTCGGTCGCCATGATCTCGGCGATCGTGAAGCAGTCGTGGACCTCGCACACGTCGATGTCCTTCGGTCCCTTACCGGCGGCCGTGTACGCGAGGTCCGCCGCCCGGGCGACGCCGTCGAGCACGGCCAGGTTCTTACGAGAGTGGAGCGCGATCGAGTCGCTCGCGTGTCCGACGCCGAGGATCCGGATGGGCGTCTTTTTCGTGAGCTCTTTCGCGCGGTCCGCCGGGCAGAGAATCACCGCCGCGGCTCCGTCGGTGATGGGAGAGCAGTCCAGGATGTGCAGAGGGTCGGCCACCATCACCGAGTTGAGCACCGCGTCGACCGAGATCTTGGCCGGGAACTGGGCGTTCGGATTCCGGGAGCCGTTGTCGTGGTTCTTCACCGCCACGGCGGCCAGCTGTTCCGAAGTCGTCCCGTACTGGTGCATGTGGGCGATCGCCATCATGGCGTAGAGACCGGGGAACGTGGCTCCGTTGAATCCCTCCCACTCCTGGTCCGCCGCGGTGGCCAGAGCGTAGGTGGCCTCGTCGCCGCCCACGTCCGTCATCTTCTCGACTCCGCCGACCAGAACGACGTCGCTCTGGCCGCTCGCCACGTCGAGGGCGCCCATCCGCATGGCCGTTCCCCCCGAAGCGCAGGCGGACTCCACCCGCGTCGCCGGGATCGGGCACTGGCCCAGGTAGTCCGCCATGAGCGCGCCGAGGTGCTCCTGACCCACGAAGAGCCCGCTCGACATGCAGCCCACGTACATGGAGTCGACGTGATCCACTCCGGAGTCCTTGATCGCTCCGAGCGCGGCCTCCACGTAGAGGTCGCGCAGCGATTTCTCCCAGATCTCGCCGCACTTCGTCAGTCCGACGCCGATAATCGCGACATCTCGCATCGTCAACTCCTACTGCGCCTTCAGGATCTTGTGGCGGAACTTCGCGTACTCGCCGTACTCCAGGTAGACCTGGTCGTGATCCAGCATCTCGCGCGTACGGACGGCGAGACCCTGCACCTCCTTGATCCGATCCGTCACCGTGAAGATGAACGCGTCGCTCCCGGACCCTGAGCCGTACGAGCACATGAAGATCCGGTCTCCGGGCTTGGCGACGTCCAGGATCGCGGTGAGCCCGATCGGGGAGGCTCCGGAGTACGTGTTGCCCAGCGTGGGAACGAGCCATCCGGTCTCCATCTGCTCGCGCTTGAACCCCAGCCTCTTCCCCACCGTCATCGGGAACTTCCCGTTCGGCTGATGGAAGACGGCGTATTCGAAGTCGGAGGGCTTCGTCCCGGTCTTCTCCAGCAAGGCCCGGGAGGCGCCCTCGACGTGCTTGAAGTACGCGGGCATCCCCGTGAACCGACCGCCGTGCTGTGGGTAGTGCTGGTACTCGCGCCGCCAGAAGTCGGGCGTGTCGGTCATGAACGAGTGCGTGTGGTCCATCGTCGCCACGAGGTTCTCGCTGCCGATGATGAACGCCGCCGATCCGGCCGCGGCCGAGTACTCGAGAGCGTCGCCCGGAGCGCCCTGGGAGGTGTCGGCGCCGATCGCGAGCCCG
Organism: bacterium; assembly: GCA_025774805.1. Taxonomy (GTDB): domain Bacteria; phylum ARS69; class ARS69; order ARS69; family ARS69; genus JALGZR01. The sequence continues at coordinate 44,079 of JALGZR010000041.1, read as the reverse complement.
CACGGGATGTACCCCGACGCCACCAGACCGGCCACCACGAACATCGCCTCGGAACCCGCCTTGCACGCGAACTCGAAGTCGGCCACGTGGACGTGGGGCGTGGCGCCGATGGCCTCCCCCAGAACGGTGCCGGACGGCTTCACGGCGTAGGGATGCGACTCCGAGCCGATGTAGATCGCCCCGATGTCCCGGGGATCCGTTCCCCCGCTCCGGGCGAAGGCGTTGCGGGCCGCCTCCACCGACATGGTGATGACGTCCTCGTCCGGCGCCGGCACCGACTTCTCCCTCAGCTCCAGTCCCTTCTTGTAGCTGGGTGCATCGGCTCCCCACACCTTCGCGATCTCCTCCACCTTGATCCGGTGGCGGGGAACGAAGGCGCCGTACCCGACGATCCCTACGGTCATGCTGGTGCTCCTTTCGACGTCCCGGACCAAAGTCCCGGAACCGGTTCTCGCCTCGAGCCGGCTCGGAGTCGGAAGTCCTTGCGGGCCAGACACATCGACGGCCGGTAGACAGAATACGGACCGCGCCCGCTGCCGTGACGGAGCACGCGTTCGGCCCGGGTCCACCGGCCAGGCGACAGAGCCGCGATCCTACCGATCCCCGGCCGGATCTGTCAACGACGGGCCGCACGCACGGGACTCGAGAGCGGGCTGGAGGCCGTCGCGAGGCGGTGCCTCGTCGCGCCGGTGAGGAGAACGGGATGGGCAACTGTGCAAATTGTGCACATAGTCTGCGAAGTTTTTTCTCCAGCGGGCGGGATCCCGGAGACAACCGGTTTCGAGGAATGCCACCGAAAGCGGTTTTCTGAAGGGAACCTCGCGATTCTCGTCCGAGGAAAGGGAGTGAGCGGATTGGCCTCGAATTCGCAAGGGTTCGCTCGACTTCATGTTCCCGTATCAGGGCTCGGTCCCGCGAGGGCCCGGAGAGGATCGAGATGAAAAAGAGCTTGATGTCACCTCTCGAAGCGATGCTCGACGGGCCGGCCGGCCGACGGACGGGGTTGGGCGTCCTCGCCCTCTTCGCGGCGGTCGTCTCTCCCGGAGCCTGCTCGAGCGAGTTCGACCGCACCGGCCCGGAGGTCTCCAACCTCGAAATCCCGGGTTCGGAGACCCCCGGAGACGGCGACGACATCGGGACCCTCGACCCATCCGACGAGACGTTCGTTCCGATCGATCCGGGGCAGGACATTCAGTCGATCGTCGACGGTCATCCTCCGGGAACCGCGTTCCTGATCCGGGCCGGCGTTCACTCCCGACAGCGGATCGAACCGCGGACGGGCGATGTCTTCCGGGGGGAGCCCGGCGCCGTTCTGGACGGAGGGGACGAGCTGCCGTTCGCCTTCTACGGAAGGCGGGACATCGACGACGTCAGGATCGAGCGACTGGAGATCCGGGGCTACGACTCACCGGACCAGTGGGGTGCGGTGCGAGGTGTCGACACGCGGGGATGGGTCGTGCGGAACAACCACATTCACTCCAACAAGGGAGGCGTTCGCCTCGGGCACGAGATGCGTATCCTCAACAACCACATTCACCACAATCGGCAGACCGGGATCATGGGGCAGGGCGACTTCGCCCTGATCCAGGGGAACGAGATCGACCATCAGAACACGGATCTCGAGTACATGCCCGGCACGCCGAGCTCGGAGTGCGGAGGCATCAAGATCACGTTCAGCCGACAAGTGACGATCCGGAACAACCACGTTCACCACAACGGCGTCACCGGGATCTGGCTCGACATCGACAACGTGGATGCCGTCGTCGAGGCGAACCTCGTCACCGACAATCTGCACCAGGGGATCTACCACGAGATCTCCTACGGCGGGATCATTCGGAACAACACGGTGTCGGGAAACGGATTCGCCCCCACCGCCGGTTGGTATCACAATGCGGGGATCGTGGTCATCTCCTCTCCGGACGTCGAGGTCTACGGAAACACGGTCACGGGAAACGCAAAGGGGATCATGGGCACCCAGCAGAACCGCGGAGCGGGGTCCGACGGCCCTTACCTCCTGCAGAACCTCTGGGTTCATCACAACACGATCAGCATGGGCCAGGGTGTGTCCGGGGTGGCCCGCGACGACTCCGTGGACGACGCGGTCTTCCTTCATCAGAACAACCGGTTCGACCACAACGTCTACCACTTCGGACCGGAAGAGAGATACTTCCGCTGGATGAATGCGAACCTGACCGCTTCGGAGTGGGTCGCGTACGGACACGACGGCCAGGGGGAATTCCACGCCTACGAGAACTCCGAGCCCCCGGATCGCCAGCGCCTCTCCGGCATCTCGAGTCCCTGAGTCCGGGCCGCGGAGTCCGGTCGCCCGCGTCGAAGGCGGGGGGCACGACGCCTTTCGGTTCCGATCCGGAACGGGGCGCGACGGCGGTCCCCTCGTCGCCCGGTACGCTCGGGACGGGGGGATCGGAGGGCGTTTCCGGGTCCGGGGTCATCGCGTGCCGTCGATTCGGGTCAGAACAGATCGAGCTGCCGATCGTCCCCCACGATCACGTCGAAGTCCAGCTCGAGGATCGCGATGACGGGTTCCGCCACCGGCCGCACCTGCTTCTGGACGTAGTGCTCCCGATCGATCGGAGACGTTCGCTCCGCGACCGGCTCGGGACCGTCCGCGGTGATGACGTACTCGATCAGGGAGCCGGGTTTTCCCTTCATCTTGCGGGCGGCCGCGACGTGCGGCGGTGTCGAGGCGGTGTAGGCCTCCAGTCTCTTGCGGAGCCCCTTGCGGTAGACGAGGAGATCGTCCAGCTCGCCCGCACGCACGCGGGCGACCACGTCCCGCAGGTACTCCTCCACCGGCCGGTCGGTGAACAGGCGGGTATAGAGCTCCCGCTGCACGCTCTTCGCGAGCTCTGTCCAGTCGCGGCGCACGACCTCCATTCCCGTGAACACGACGACCGATTCGGAGCCGATCTGCGCGAGCCCGGCGTACCGCTTCCGGGCGCCGCCGGCACCGTGCCGCATCTCGGGCAGCAGGAGCTTCCGGTACAGCGTCTCGAACTCGAGCTCCAGCCGGCTCTCCACTCTCCAGGTGTCGCGCACGTGCACGGCGAGCTCCCGGTTCAGCTCCGCGACGAGCCGTGCGCCGATCCGCCGCGCCTCCTCGGCGGTCGCGGCCGCCGAATCCACGAAGAGGCTGTCCGTGTCGCCGTAGAGCACCCGAAAGCCCTTCGCCTCGAGCCGGTCCCGGGACCAGACCAGGAGGGTCCGCCCGAAGCCGGTGATCGCGTTCGCGAGATCGGGGGACGCGAAACGACAGGCGGGCGTACCAAGTACGCCGTAGAACGAGTTCATCAGGATCTTGATCGCCTGGCTCGCCACGTCGTCGCCCCCCGACTTCGCCTTCTCCCGCCGAGGGAACAGCTCGTCGAGGATGCCGGGCAGGATTCCCGGCTCGCGCCGGAACCGGACCCCGTTCGGAGCGACCACCGGATCGGATTCGGCGTCCGGGGCGACGGCGGGGTCGGCCTCCGGCACCGCATCGGATCGGGCGCTCCCTTCGCGCGCGCGTCCCCACGGATCGATGTTGAACGTGCGGATGATGCTCGGGTACAGGCTCTTGAAGTCGAGAACGACCACGTTCTCGTGGAGACCCGACTCCGGTTCGAACACGGTGCCGCCGGTCTGCGGCATCGGGCGATCCGGTTCTCCCGCGGTCGGCGCCACGACGCCCCGCTTCCCGAGCTCGGTCAGGTACAGGAAATCGAACGAGGCGACGCTCGCCGCCACGCGGTTCGGCGGGAGCCCGGTCAGGAGGCTGCGCTCGACGGCCAGCTCCACGAGCCGGAGCTTCTCCAGAATGCCGAGGACGAGCCGGGCGTCGTTCCGGTTGTATTCGACGAATCGCGCGCGATCGGTTCGCCAGGCCTCGAAGATCGCGTCGGCCCGGCCGGGACCGGTCATCGTCTTCGCCTCTCCGAGGACCTCCCGGGAGACGGAGTCGAGGGAGAAGCTCTCGTACCGGAGAAACGCTCCGCGCACGAGCTCGATCCCGTCGAGCACGACGCGGCCCGGAACCTGAGCCTCCCGTTGCACGCGGGGCGACGAGGACGGCCGGAGGCGCAACGGCTCCCGACCGCGTCCGATCGCGAGGCGGACCCCACGACGCGTCGCGAGGTCGGCCAGCACGGTCAGGTCGAAGTCGACCAGGTTCCATCCGGTGAGAACGTCCGGGTCGATCTCCCGGACCCGTTGCACGAAGCGCTGCAGGAGCTCGCGCTCCGAACCGCAGGCGACCGATCCCTCCGGGGGGGCTTCGTCGGGCGGCGCGAGGAGAAGCACCTCGTCCGCTCCGCCGCCCACGAGCGCAACCGAGAGCAGTCGCTCCGCCCGCGGATCGGTCTCGATGTCGATCGAGAGAACCGAAAGCCGCAGCGTCCCGCCGGCAGCGCGCACTTCGGGATCTTCGAAGACGACGTCGACCCCCTCGCCCGGCCGCTCCTCCCCCACGATCTCGCAGGAGCCCCGAACCCCCCGGTCGACGAGGTAGCGGATCGCGAAGCGGACGTCCGCCTCGAAGGTCGGGATTCCCGCGGCGGACAGCCGCTCGCGAACCGGCGGAACATCGGGCGGAACGTCGACCTCGACCGGCACGACCGGATTCCCGGACATGTCGACCCGTTCCCGGTCGTCGGGAGCGATTCGCGCGCCCCGCTCTCGGGCCGCCTCCGCGTCCCGGCTCCGGATCCAGAAACGGGGCACCTGCCGCCGGTCGCGCACCAGGAACGAGCGCCCGTCCTCGAGCTTCCCCCAGAGGTGCACGACGGGGCGTCCGGACTCGATACGGTAGGTGGGCTGGAGCACGAATCCGATCGGCACGGCGCATCCTACTTCCCGGGCCGGCTCACCGGTTTCTTCTTCAGCGCGATGCCGAAGACTTCGCCGACGTCCCCCACCAGATCGAACCGCATCTTCCCGCGGACGTCTCGGGGCACGTCGTCGAGATCGCTCTCGTTGCCCTTCGGAAGGATGACGCGTTTGATGCCGGCCCGGTACGCCGCGAGGACCTTTTCGCGGATTCCGCCCACCGGCAGCACCCAGCCCTGCAGCGAGATCTCGCCGGTCATGGCGATGTCGTGACGCACGGGGCGGCCCGAGAGCAGCGACGCGATCGTGGTGGCGGCGGCGATGCCCGCCGAGGGGCCGTCCTTCGGGATCGCCCCCTCGGGGAAGTGGATGTGCAGGTCCCTCTCGTAGAGGGTGTCCGCCGGGATCTTCAGTTCCGCGCCCCGCGAGCGCACGTAGGAGAGCGCGGCCTCCACCGACTCCTCCATGACCTCACCGAGCATCCCGGTGACCATCACGTATCCCTCCCCCGGCATGATCAGGGCCTCGATCGGAAGCAGCACCCCTCCCGCCTCGGTCCAGGCCAGGCCGGTCGCGGCGCCGACCTTCGGCTCGCGCGCCGTGGGGTCTTCGACATAGAGCGGCTTGCCCAGATACTCCTCGAGGTTTCGGACTCCGATCGACAGACGGCGCCCCCCCCGCACCGCCACTTGAACCGCGATCCGCCGGCAGATCGTCCGGAGATGGAGCCTGAGCTCACGGACTCCGGCCTCCCTCGTGTAGTGACGGATGATCCGCGTGACGGCGGTGTTCGTCAGTCGAACGTCGAACCGGGAGATGCCGTGCCCCTCGACGAGCTCGGGCCACAGGCTCTCGCGCACGATGGCCCGCTTGACGGGCTCCGTGTATCCCGGCATCTCGATGGTGTGCATGAAGGACCAGAGGTCGCGGGGAATCTCCTCCTCCACGTTCGCCGTCACGACGAACAGCACCTCCGACAGATCGAACGGCACTCCCAGGTAGTGATCGAGGAACTGGCCGTTGCGCTCGGGATGGAGCGCGTCGACCAGCGAATGCATCGGCTCGCCGATGCGGGCCTCGAGCCGATCGAGGTGGTCGATCAGGATGACCGGATTCCGCACGCCGGCCGTGCGCAGGCCGTCGAGAACGCGCCCCGGTCGCGCCGCGGCCGCGGTACGGCGATGCCCCCGGATCTCCGCCGCGTCGTGGATTCCCTGCATGGGGATGCGCACGAAGCGTCGGCCCAGCACCTCGGCGACCGTGCTCGCGAGACTCGTCCGGCCGGTCCCCGACGGTCCCAGAATGACGAGAAGGGGAAGACGCGCGTTTCCCCCGAGCTTGCGGACGGCGAGAAACTCCAAGAGGCGGTCCCTCGCCGTCCCGAGACCGAGATAGCGCTTGTCCACCATTCTTCGTGCCCGCCGCAGATCGAGTCGATCCTTCGTCGTCGCCTCCCACGGCATCGAGAGGACCCAGTCGACGTAGGCGCGAATCGAGAACCCCTCGTGATGGCGGGTGGGGCCGTGGCGGAGCCTTTGCACCTCGCGCCGCGCCTCTTCGGCCACGATCGGCGGCAGGGGGGCCGCCTCCGTCTTCCGGGCCAGCTCCGCGATCTCGGCCTCGGCCGGGTCCAGCTCTTCCAGCTCGCGGCGGATGATTTCGAGCTGCTCCCGAAGCAAAGACTCCCGCCGGGTGCGGTCGATCGAGATCGCCGTCTTCGTCTGGACCTCCCGGGCGACCTTGGAGCGGGCGATCTCCCGTTGGACGAGTTCCGCCAACCGGTCGAGTCGCACCGAGACGTCCTCGGTCTCGAGGAGCTGTCTCTTCTCCACGTATCCGAACTGAATCAGATCGGCCACGAGATCGGCGCACCGGGATCCGTTCTCGTGGTTCATCTCGACCACCTTGGCCAGCTCGTCCGGGTAGCGATCGTCGGTCTCGACCAGGGTCCGGACCAGCCGGACCACCCGGGTGACGCGCTCCCGCCCCACGGGACGGTCTCCTTCGGACTCGTCGAGCCCCTCGGCCCGGGTCCGCAGGTAGGGTCGGGATCTGACAACTTCCCGGATCCGGATGCGCCGCAGCCCCTGCAACACGACCTGGGCCGAGCCCCCGCCCATGTCGATTCGGTTCAGAATCCGGCAGGCCACGGCGATCGGGCCGAGATTGCGCCGGTTGGCGGGCCCGTCCGGGTCCACCAACACCCCGGCTCCGACGATCGCTCGGGGGTCGGCGTGGTCCTCCAGGAGCCGGAGGTTCGCCTTGGTCGCGATCTGCACCGACGCGACCTGGAGAGGAAAGAGCACCGTGCTCCTCAGGAGCAGCAGCGGCACCTCGTGGAAAACGTCACCCTCGGGCCAGTCGATGATCTTGTCCATGAGATCGCTCAGGGCCTCGTCCAGCGAGCAGCGAGGGAGGAGTCTAGCACGACGCGAGGCGGTCCGTGGTATCGTCCCCGGATGCCGTCCCCCGCTCGATTCGTGAATCAGCCGTGACTGCCGGGCCGGTCACGCTGCGCCGGGTCTACTCCACGTGGTGGCCGCTCGCCGCGAGCTGGCTGATGATGGGATTCGAGCTCCCCGCGGTCAGCGCGACGATGGCGCGTCTCCCCGAGCCCGAGATCAGCCTCGCCGCCTACGGCGGCATCGTCTTTCCACTCTCTCTTCTGATCGAAGCCCCCATCATCATGCTGCTGGCGGCATCCACGGCCCTTTCCCGGGACCGCGACTCCTACCGGAAGCTCCGCCGGTTCATGTGGGCGTCCGGCGCGGTCCTCACGGGGATTCATCTCGCGATCGTGGTCACCCCGCTCTTCGATCTCTTCGTGGGGAGGTTGATCGGCGCCCCGATGGAGATCCGAGGTCCGGCAAGAACCGGGCTGCTCATCATGACGCTCTGGACCTGGTCCATCGCGTACCGCCGGTTTCAGCAGGGCGTCCTGATCCGTTACGGACGATCCCGGACGGTCGGCGTGGGAACGGTCATTCGACTCACGACGAACGTTTCGGTCCTCGCGGCCGGCTTCGTGAAGGGGAATGTCCCCGGGATCGTCGTGGGCACGGCGGCCATCATGAGCGGGGTGATCGTGGAAGCCGTGTTCGTCGGGCTCGCCGTCCGCCCCGTCCTCGAGGGGGAGCTCCCCGCCGAGGACCCGGAAGCGGAGCCCCTGACGGCCCGCCGGTTCTTCCGTTTCTACACTCCGCTCGCGCTGACGTCGGTGTTCGCGCTCATCGCCCTGCCGATCGGGAGCGCGGCGATGAGTCGGATGCCGCGCCCCATCGAGTCGCTCGCCGTCTGGCCGGTCATCAGCGGTCTCACGTTCACGCTGCGCAGCCTCGGCTTCGCCTACAACGAGGTCGTCGTGGCGCTGCTCGATCGCCGCGGATCGGTGGCGCCGCTTCTGCGCTTCACGATTCTACTGGCCGGCGCCACCACCCTTCTTCTCGCGCTGGTGGCCGCCACTCCCCTTTCGTGGCTCTGGTTCGGAGTCGTCTCCGGGCTCTCCCCGGAGCTGGCGGGTCTGGCGGGTCGCGGCCTCTGGCTCACGGTCCTCATGCCGGGCATGAGCGTCGTCCAGCACTGGTTTCAGGGGATCCTCGTGAACAGCCACCACACTCGGGGCGTGAGCGAGGCCATCGCCCTCTACCTCGGAACGAGCGCCACCGTGCTGGCCCTCGGGATCGGTCACGGGGGGATCACAGGGCTGTACGTGGGGCTTGCCGCGACGTTCGTGGGCTACTGCTTTCAGGCCGGGTGGCTGCGTCACCGGAGCCGCGGAACGCTCGAGAGCCTCCGCGAGAGAGACCTCGCCGCAGCTCGGCGCTCCCGCCGTCCCGATGGGGTCCGCGCGACTCACGAAAGGGAAAGGGCCTGACGTCCGTCTACTCAACGACGACGACCCTTCCCGTCCGCCGTCCCGAACCTCGATCGAGTCTCAGAAAGTAGACGCCGGCCGCCGCCGGTCGTCCGTCGCCGCGGCTCCCGTCCCAGCGAATCGTGACCGGGCCATCCGCCGAGCTCGACCCGGTCAGCTCGCGTACGAGCCGTCCGGAGAGATCGAAGATGCGCAGCGTCGCCGCCCCCGACCCGTCGGCCCGAACGACGGTCCCCCGCCCCGGACGCACGGGATTCGGGGCCACGGCGAGGCCGGCCCCGATCGGGACCGTCGAGGTGGGATCGATCCCGACCCCGCCCGGCCGGTAGCCGGCGAAGACGTCCTGTTGCAGATTCCGGATGTCGGTCCAGACGGGGGTCGGGTGTCCGCTCCAGGAGACCACTCCGATGTACTCGCCGATCAGCCCGGCCCGCAGCCCGTCGCGGACGGGCGCGTCGGCGGGACCGTCCGGCGGAGAGAACGCGAACGTGGGGTCCGAGGGTGCCGTGCTGACCCGGGTGCTCGGAGTCCACGTCATCCCGCCGTCGGCGGACTGGGTCAGCATGCAGTGGTAGGTCAGGTTCGCCGGATCGTGTCGCCGTCCGAGATAGACGACCGTCACGATTCCGAGATTGTCCACCGTCAGCCAGGGGTGGAACTGGTCCCGGCCGTTGTCCGGGACATCGTCGTTCACCCTGACCGGTGCGGACCAAGTCGCGCCCGAGTCGTCGCTCGCCGTGACCCAGATATCGAAGTCGCCCAAGCCGCTCCTTCGATCCATGAACGCCACGTAGACACGCCCCGAGAAGGGACCGTCGGTGATGTCGGCGTCCATGTGGGGCGAGGAGTAGGCGTCGACGCCGCCGTTCAGTGAGTGGAAAACCCCCTGGGTGTTCACCACGGTTCGTCCGGAGCCGAAAGTCACTCCCCCGTCCGTCGAGACCTTGAGCTTGATCTGGGAGAAGATGTTCTGCCGGGACCAGGCCACGTACACCTCTCCCTGTCGCCCGATCACGGGGATCGGAAACTGGACGAGGGGCGCCGCCCCTCCCGTCAGGTCGAGGGTGCTGCTCCAGACCGCTCCTCCGTCGGTGGAGCGGCGGAAGACGATCTGCGGGTTCCCCGCGTTCGGGAAGCGGGTCCACGCCACGTAGAGGTTGCCCGAGTGCGGACCGGCCGTCCGATCGCAGGCGAGGAGCTCCTTGTCCTCGAAGACGTCCGGCACTCCGTTCACGACCTCCAGAGGAGCGCCCCAGCTCATCCCCCCGTCCGTGGACTTCACCACGTAGATTCCGTTCGGCTGCGACGTGCTCACCAGGGAGAGGAGCACGGCATAGAAGTTCCCGTCGCGGTCGGCGGTCACTCCCGGATCGCTCTGCCAGGGGTAGTTCGGCTCGTCGATCAGACCCCCCTCGGTCCAGCTCACTCCCCCGTCAAACGTGTAGGCCCAGCCGACCTGGCGGAATCCGAGTCGGAAGTCCCTCCAGACCGCCACCATGTTGTCGGGGTCCGTCGGGTTGATCGCGATCTGCTCCTCGTTCTGGAGCTCGGTCGTGGCGTCTTGGTTGAGCTGCAGGTTGCCCCACGCCGCGGCGGAGGACGTCCCCGACAGCGGCAGAACGAGAAACGACAGGGCGAGGGCGGCGGATCGGAGCGCGCTGCGACGGCGCGCGGGGCAGGTGGAGGCGGGCATGGGATCTCTTCCGATTCCGGAGGACGGGACGGGGCCCGAGACGGGATTTCCGAAGGCGCGGGCCGGATGGAGCCGTCGGAGGCAGTTTTTAGAATCGTACCACAGGCGGGAGTCCACGATTCTCGTCGCGTGGGCCCGTTCCTCCCCCCCCGGGGAGCCCCGATTCCCGTCAAGCGGACCCCTCCGGTTCTCATCGGTCGGGACTCGATTCCGTTCTTGACGGAGGGATTCAAATCATATACTCATGTGTTGAGAGGATGAGATGATCAGTCAGACGGCGCGCTACGCCCTGCAAACCCTGGGCTACCTGGCGACGAGGATCGGGACCCGCACGACCGTCGACGAGATCGCGCGGGAGACCGGCATGCCCTCCAACTACCTCTCGAAGATCCTGAATCAGCTTCGCAAGCAGGGAATCGTCGACGCCGAGAAGGGCTGGGGCGGTGGCTTCGAGCTGCGGCGCAAGGCGCTGAAGCGTCCGATCCTGCACATCGTGACGATGATCGACGGCGCGAACCGCGCGGATCCCCGGGACTGCCTGCTTGGCCGGTCGGACTGCGATGCCCGGAATCCCTGTCCACTCCATCCCTACTGGGAGCGAATCCGCGAGATCCACGAGGAGATGCTGTCCGAGACTCGGATAGGCGACTTGATCGCGTGACGGGGGCGTGGCCCTGGACGCTCGCGCCCCGGGCGCGACCGAGGGCATCCGTCGTGCAAGAGGTCGAACCGAAGGAGGTTCCGAGATGATATCCGGCGCCCGAGACGTTCGAGGGAGCTCCGAGCGCAACGAAAACGGGATCTCCCGACGACGCTTCCTCTTCCAAATGGCGGGCGCCGGAGCGGGCTCGGTGTTTCTGGCCCGGGAGGCGGCGGCCGCGGCCGAGTTCCTGCGACCCCTCCAGGTCCACAACCCGCTGACCGACTACCCGAACCGGGACTGGGAGAGCGTTTACCGCGATCTCTACCGGTCCGACTCCTCCTTCACGTTCCTCTGCGCCCCGAACGACACTCACAACTGTCTTCTCCGTGGGTACGTGAAGAACGGGGTGGTGACTCGCATCGCCCCCTCCTACGGATACCAGAAGGCGACCGATCTCCACGGCAACCGCGCGGGCCAGCGCTGGGACCCTCGCTGCTGTCAGAAGGGATTGGCGCTCGTTCGCCGCTTCTACGGGGACCGACGGTGCAAGCGGCCGCTCGCCCGCCGCGGCTTCAAGCAGTGGGTGGAGGACGGCATGCCCCGGGACCCCACGACCGGGGCGGTCGACCGCAAGTATCTGCAGCGGGGGAACGACGCCTGGGTCCCCGTAGAATGGGACGAGGCGTTCGCTCTCTCCGGGCGGGCAATCGTCGACATCGCCCGAACGTACTCCGGAGAGGAGGGAAGAAAGCGCCTGCTCGCCCAGGGATACGATCCGCTCATGGTCGATGCGACGGGCGGAGCCGGAACCCAGGTCTTGAAGTTTCGGGGAGGCATGCCGCCCCTCGGCATGACCCGCATCTTCGCCCAGTACCGCATCGCCAACGCCATGGCGCTCCTGGACGACAAGATCCGGGGCCGCGGGCGGGAAGGCTCCGTCGGCGCCCGCGGTTGGGACAACTATTCGTGGCATACGGATCTGCCCCCCGGACACCCCATGGTCACCGGCCAGCAGACGGTGGACTTCGACCTCTGCAACGTCGAGCACGCGAACCTCGCCCTCGTCTGGGGAATGAACTGGATCACGACGAAGATGCCCGATGCGCACTGGCTGACCGAGGCGCGGATGAAGGGCACGAAGGTGGTGGTCATCGCGGCGGAATACAGCGCCACGTCGTGCAAGGGGGACGAGGTGATCGTCGTGCGTCCCGGGACGACCCCCGCGCTGGCGCTCGGGATTGCGCAGGTCCTGATCGCGGAGGGGCTCTACGACGCGGACTACGTCAAGGGGCACACCGACCTCCCTCTACTCGTCCGCATGGACACGGGCCGCCTCCTGCGTGCGTCGGAGGTCTTCGCCGGCCGCCCGCTGGCCACGCTCGAGAACAACACGGTCATCGTTCCCGCGGGGGGGAAGGGGCCTTCGATTCACGAGCAGCCGGGTCCGGTCGTGACCGAGTCGAAACGCGTGGAATGGGGCGATCACGTGATCTGGGACCGGAAGCGCGCTCGCCCCGTCGCCGTGAGCCGCGACCAGGTGGGCCGGCACTTCCGGGCCCTCGGTGTGGATCCCCGCCTGGAGGGGGCGGTCGAGGTCCGGTTGGCCGGGGGGGATACGGTCACGTGTCGGACCGTCTTCGACGTGACCCGCGAGATGCTGGACCGCACCTACACTCCGGCCAACGTGGAGAAGATCACCTGGACGAAGGCCGCGGCCGTCCGGGGGTTGGCCCGTCAGATTGCGGCGAATCCGGAGAAGACGCTCTTCGTGATGGGAATGGGACCCAATCAGTTCTTCAACGGGGATTTGAAGGACCGGGCCGCCTTCCTGGTGGCTTCACTGACGCGAAACATCGGCCACTACGGAGGGAACATCGGTTCCTACGCGGGCAACTATCGCGCGAGCTTCTTCAACGGTTTGGGGCAGTACATCGGCGAGGATCCCTTCGACCCCGAGCTCGAAGCGGCAAAGCCCGCCCGCGCCCGGAAATACTGGAAGGCCGAATCGGTCCATTACTTCAATCACGGAGACACGATTCTACGCGTGGGGGACGAAGTCCTCACGGGCCGGTCCCACATACCGACGCCCTCGAAGGCGATCCACGTCTCGAACTCCAATTCCCTGATCGGAAACGCGAAGGGGCACTACGACACGATCGTCAACGCGTTTCCGAAGGTCGAGTTCATCGCGATCAACGAGTGGTGGTGGACGGCGAGCTGCGAGTATTCGGACGTGGTCTTCCCGGTCGACAGCTGGGCGGAGCTGAGATACCCGGACATGACCATCAGCGTCACGAATCCCTTCCTCTACGCATTCCCCACGACGGATCTTCCGCGCATCCACGATACGCGCAGTGACGTGGAGGTGGCCGCGGGACTGTGCGAGGCCGTCGGAAGGGAGAGCGGAGACGATCGCCACTCGCGCTACTGGAAGTTCCTGAGCGAGGGCGGGATGCGGCCGTACATCCAGCGAATTCTCGATCACTCCAACGCGACGCGGGGTTACAGGATCGAGGACCTGGAGAGGAAGGCCGCCGACGGAATCCCGGCAATCCTGGAGACACGCACCTACCCCAAGGTCGGGGCCTGGGAACAGGGCAATGAAGACAAGCCCTGGTATACGAAGACCGGGAGGCTCGAGTTCTACCGGGAAGAACAGGAGTTCCTCGACAGCGGCGAGAACGTGGTGGTCCACCGGGAGCCCATCGATTCCACGTTCCACGAGCCGAACGTGATCGTGGCCGACGCCTCTCATCCGCTGCTGCGGCCGAAGACTCCCGAGGACTACGGAGTAGGCCGCGAGGAGCTCGGCGGCGACGCGCGCCAGGCCCGACACGTGATTCTCGGAGTGGACGAGCTTCTGGAGAGCCGTCATCCGCTCTGGAAGGACGGCTATCGATACGTCTTTCACACGCCGAAGTACCGTCACGGCGCCCACACGACCGCCGTGGACACGGACATCGTGGCGATCTGGTTCGGTCCGTTCGGCGACATCTATCGCGAGGACAGGAGGAAACCGTTCATCAACGAGATGTTTCTGGACGTGAATCCGGCGGACGCGAAGGAGCTGGGCGTCGAGGACGGGGACTACGTGTGGATCGACGCGGATCCCCACGATCGCCCCTTCCGGGACTGGAAGAAGAACCCCGAGTGGTACAAGGTGGCCCGGCTGATGGCGAGGGCGCGGTACTACCCGGGAACCCCCCGAGGCGTGACGCGCATGTGGCACAACATGTACGGCGCCACGTACGGCTCGGTTCGCGGAACGGAGGTGAACGCCCACGGCATGGCGAAGTCTCCCGACACCGGATATCAGTCCCTGTTCCGCTCCGGCAGCCATCAGAGCTGCACGCGGGGCTGGCTGAAGCCCACGTGGATGACCGACTCACTGACGGTGAAGGGGCTCATGGGCCAGAAGATCACCCAGGGCTTCGTCCCCGACGTGCACTGCCCAACGGGCGCGCCCCGAGAGTCGATCGTGAGAATCGTCTGGGCCGAGCCCGGCGGAGAGACCGGCGAAGGGATCTGGCGCCCCGCGCGGCTGGGGCTGCGGCCGACGTACGAGAGCGAGACGCTGCTCCGGTACATCCGGGGCGATTTCCTGGAGCGCGCATAGAGAGGAGGCGCCACCGTGCCGAAGCGATTCAACTGGCAGCTCGGGCGCGAGATGGAGTACCCGTTCGACGCGCCGGCTCCGGAACGGCAGGTCGCGTACGTCTTCGACACGAACAAGTGCATCGAGTGTCAGACCTGCACCGTGGCCTGCAAGACCTGCTGGACGAGCGGCAAGGGCCAGGAGACGGTCTTCTGGAACAACGTCGAGACCAAGCCGTTCGGCGGATATCCGCTCGCGTGGGACATGAAGCTCATGGAGATGACCCCGCCGGCGAAGTGGGACCGGACCGGACTGCGGACTCCCACCGTATTCGAGCTCGACGGCGAGAAGAAGCCGCCGCGCGGACACCGTCCGGATGTCGACGACTACTCCGCACCGAACCTCGGTGAGGACGACATCACCGGCGCCGTGAACCTGGGAGAGCACTTCTCCGGCGTACACCCCCTGTGGATGTTCTACCTGGCGCGCATCTGCAACCACTGCGATCATCCCGCCTGCCTCGCCTCCTGCCCCCGAAAGGCCATCTACAAGAGGAGTGAGGATGGCATCGTTCTCGTCGATCAGGAGCGGTGTCGCGGGTACCAGGAGTGCATCCGCGCCTGTCCCTACAAGAAGGTCTTCTTCAATCTGATCAGCCGGGTCAGCGAGAAGTGCATCGGCTGCTATCCCCGCGTAGAGGCGGGAGAGGTCGCGCTGTGCGTGGAATCGTGCATCGGGAAGATCCGGCTGCACGGATTCCTGACTTCTGCCGGTGATCCGCGCCCGGACAACCCGCTGGATTACATCGTGAAGATCCGTCGACTCGCGCTGCCGCTCCTACCCCAGGCGGGCACGGGCCCGAACGTCTACTACATCCCCCCGGTCCACGTTCCCGGCGAGTTCCTGGAGCAGCTCTTCGGCCCCGGGGTCGAGTCATCGAGACGCCTGTACCGGAACCTGAAGGACGATCGTCGGCTTCTCGGTGCGCTCATGCTCTTCGGAGCGACGGATCGGATCATCACGAGGTTCGAAGTCCGGGACGACCTGGCTCTCGGTTGGGACGTCGACGGCGAAGAGGTCGCGCGCGTCCCCTTCACGGAGCCCACGTACGTGCGAAGCCACTGGGACGACCGGTTCGGGGCGTACCGACACAACACCACCTGACACGGAGAGGAAGATGAGATCCCGCAACGACATCGACGTCTTGCTCTTCATCTCGATGATGGCGATCAGCGTCATCGTCGTGGGAGTCGCGATGTTCTTCGCGGATCGGATGTTCACCGCGTCGCTGGAGGCGAAGGAGATCGCGCGCACTCAGAGCCGGGCGGAGGAACTCGCGGCCGACGGGATACTCTACGTCGTCCACACGGATCCCCTCCCCGCGTTGGATCCATTCTCCCCGGAATGGGACGTCTGGCCCGCCCTGCCGCTGGCCGTGACCCCGCAGATCATCGCAATGCCCGTTCTGGAGAATCCGGTAATCGATCAGGTCCGGGTACAGGCGGTGACCGACGGGACGACGATCCTCTGGCGCCTGAGCTGGCTGGACGCGACGCCGGACATGAACGTGGATGCCGCGCGCTTCACCGATGCGGCGGCCGTACAGTTTCCCTTGCATGCGGAGGCCTCCTACATGATGGGGGATACGGGCAGGAGCGTTCAGATCCTTCACTGGAAGGGGGTGTGGCAAAAGGACGTCGATGACCACTTCCAGGACGTCCAGGACCTGCACCCGAACTACTGGACCGACCTGTACTGGTTCGCCGACGGCGATTTCCCCTACCCCGTGCCGTCCGCGTTTGCCGACACGCTTTCCCACGTCTGGTTTCCGGCGTACCGGGCCGGGAACCCGCTCGCGGACTTCCACCGGCGCGAGCCGGTCGAGGAGCTGATTGCCGAGGGCTACGGATCGCTGACGCCCCAGAAGGACTCCGTCACTCGGGGTCGCGGTAGGTGGAGGAACGGTCGGTGGGGGGTCGTCTTTGCCCGGCCGTTGCGCTCCGAGGATCCTCTCGACTACCAGTTCGTCCCCGGCGGGCGTGGAACCGTGTCGGTGGCCGTGTGGGAGGGCTCTTCGGGAAACGTCGGCGGCCGAAAGCACTGGTCTCTTTGGTTCGAGTTCGTGGTCCAGGCGTTCGGAGTCGTCTCGTGACCCCGGCGAGGATCCCGGGAAGGGAGTGCCTCGCTCAGGCGGACGCGCTCTTGCTGGTGGCTCGTCTGCTCTCTCCCCCGCGCCCGAAGGGCTTCGAGGCGATCGCACCCGACGACCTCGATCAACTCGCATTTCACTCCGGTTTGAAGACGCCGCTCGAGGCGGGCCGGGTGCTTCGGGTCGCACTGGAACTCGCGGCGGAAACCGAGCCATCGACATGGTCCGACGAGCGGACCCGGCTTTTCGAGGGCGGCTCCATCTGTCCTCCGAACGAAACGGCCTATGTCCGTCGCGACAAGGGAGCGATACTCGCCGACCTTTGCGGGTTCTACGGCGCGTTCGGCTTCGAGCTCGCCCCGGAATCCGGGGAAAAGGCGGACCACATCGTGACCGAGCTCGAGTTCCTCTCGATGCTGCTCGTCATGCTGGCTCGATCGGACGAGGCGAAGCACCCGGACGCCGAGACCGTCACCCGGGATGCGCTGGCGGCTTTTGCCCGGGATCATCTCGGCGAGTGGGTCTCCAAATTCTGCGATCGGCTGGCGGAGACGACGTCGCTGCCTCTCTTCCGGAACGTCGCACGGCTGCTGGACCATCTGTTCGAGACCGTGGCGGTCCGGCACGGGCTTCCCCGCTCCGTCCGGACATCCGTCGGCTCACCGGAGGTCGAGCGGGGCACCCCCTACGAGTGTGGTATGACCGAACCGCGCGCTCACTGATACCCACCCGTTGTGCTTCGAAGAATGTGTTTAGCACGGATCTTGCCTGGATCGTGGGCATGGCACGGTCCTCGTCCACCTTCCGACCCCCGTTCTGTCCCCGGCCCTCCTGTCCATTCCATTGGGAATCCACCGGATGGAAGTTCCGGAAGATCGGCTTCTTCTCCCGACTCTCCCCGCCCTTCCGTGTCCAGAGGTATCTCTGCGTTAACTGTCGAGCGTCCTTCAGTTCACAGACTTTCTCCCCCACCTACTGGCTCAAACGCCCCGACGTCTTCCACGCTCTCTTCCTCCGAATCCTCGCCTGCTCCGCCTACCGCCAGATCGCACCCCCTGCTCCGCCTACCGCCAGATCGCACCCGATCTGCGCACCTCTCCCACCACCGTCCTCAGACAGACCGAGAGGCTCGCCCGCCACTGTCTCCTCTTCCAGCAGACCTATCGACCCCAAGCCCTCCTCGAGGAGCCCTTGGTGATCGACGGATTCGAGAGCTTCGAGTACAGCCAGTTCCACCCCTGCCACTTCCATCTCGCAGTGGGTACCGAAAGCCACTTCTTCTACGTCTTCACCGACTCCGAGCTCAGAAGGAAGGGGAGAATGACCCCCGCTCAGAAAAGGCGGCGAGAGGAGATCGAAAGGGAGCACGGGCGGCCCGATCCGAAGTCGATCGAGAAGGAGGTGGCGGAGCTGATCGAGCTCATTCCCCGGCGGGGAGACCGTCTCGAGATCCGGACCGACGAGCATCGGGCGTATCCCCGGGCCTGGCGTCGGGTGCCCTCGGTGCGGGTCGATCACCGGTTGACCTCCTCCAAGAGGCCTCGGAACCCCCAAAACCCCCTGTTTGCGGGGAACCTGTTGGATCTCCTGATCCGCCACACGAGCAGCAACCACAAGCGGGAGACGATCGCGTTCTCGAAGCGTCGACAGAACGGTGCGGAGAAGCTGGCGATCTTCCAGGTCTGGCGGAACTTCGTAAAGCAGGTGAGCGAGCGGAAGGGAGGGGGGACGCCGGCGGAGCGGCTGGGCCTGGTGGAGGGGTCGCTGACGGTGAAGGAGATCCTGGGGGAGCGGCTCTTTCCATCGCGGGTGGTCCTACCGGCCCGTCTGGAGAAGTACTACCGCCGGGAGGTGGTGACCCGGCTCATCCCCCGGGGAAGGAGGCACCGGCTCGCCTACGCCGACTGAGGAAGGGCCGCGCCGGCGGCGGACGGGAGCTGACCGGACCGACAAAAACACATTCTTCGAAGCACAACGGATGGTTTACAATTCTCGTTTCCGGGGATTCGACCGGCGGACGACCGCCTCCCGGTGAGTCCCTACCCCCCCACCCGACCGGCCGTCCCGAGATCCGCTCGCACGAGGAACAATCCTTGCTCGGTCTCAGCCTCCTCCGCGCCGTCTTCCGCGCCACGCCCCTGATCTCCGGGACGATGACCGCCCTCCTGGGCGCGGCGGTGCTCATCGGGTGGCAGACTCAAAGCACGTTTTGGACCCGCGTTCGCCCGTGGCTCACTGCGATGGAGCCGATCGCCGCTCTGGGCTTTCTCCTCTCCGGGGTCGGACTGGTCGCGCTGCAGTACGGCCGCAAGCGCTTTTCGCTCCCGCTCGCCCTGACGGTTCTGTTCTTCTCCCTGCTCATGCTGTGGCAGTACCTGTTTCCCGACGACTCCCCACTTCATCTGTTCGAAATCGGGCGCCGCCCCTTCCCCGGACGGTTGCCGCCGAACACGGCGATCGCCTTCGGTCTGCTGGCCGCGGGTCTCATCGTCGTGCGCCGTTCGGCGTTCACCGGCGCCCTCCTCGGCGTGGGCGTCGTCGCTCTCGGCGCGGTCGCGCTGCTGGGCTACGCGGTCGATGTGACCCAGGCGTTTCGGTGGGGCCGGTACACCCGGATGGCGATCCACTCGTCACTCGGCTTCACGATCATCGGAACGGGATTGGTCGCCTACGCCTTCCTGCGGGAGTCCGCCACTCGTCTGAGCCGTTCGTGGTGGCGCCCCGTGCTCGTCGGATCGGTCGCGGCCCTGGCCGGCCTCCTCTTCTCGGAGGCGCTGAGATCCCAGAATCGGCACAACATCCGCCTCCTGTCCGACGCGACGTCGCAGGGCATTCGCCGTCAGATGGAGACGGGCACGGAGGCGATCGTCATCTCCCTCACCCGGCTGGCGGGCCACGGCAAGGCGGTCGGGTGGTCCTCTCCGGTGGACTGGCAGGAGGACGCCCGCGTGACGGTGGGCGCCTTCCGGGGCTTCGAGATGATCGAGTGGATCGACGCGGACTTCGTGCCCCGCATCGTCGCCGCGATGGATGCCGTTCCGAGTCGGCTCGCCGAGACCGACGAGAATGCGCAGCTTCGCGAGGAGGCGCTCGAGCTGTCCCGGCGATCGGGCCTGCCGGTGGTCGTGGGACCATTCGCGTTCGAGGACGGGGCAACCGCTTTCCGGGTGATCATTCCGCTCGCCGCACCCCACCACCCCGAGGCCTTTCTTTCCGGCGTGTTCAACGCGGACCTGGCGCTCTCCGGCCTCTCTTCTCACCTGTCCTATGGTTACTCGCTGACCATCCTGTGCCAGGGAAAGGAGATCTTCCGGGACGGAGACGACCGTTTCGACTCCGAGGATCGATGGCTGCGCCGGGACTCGATCGATGTTCCGGGACCGGTCCCCTGGGAGGCGATCATTCAGCCGAAGCGGGAGCTGCTCGCCGCCCTCGTGACTCCTCTCCCCGAGCTCGCTCTCGTGGTGAGCTTCCTCATCGCGCTCCTGCTGACCCTCACCGTTCACTTCGGGGACGTCGCGGCCCGACGGGCGCGCCGTCTCGAAGACGCGGTCAAGGACCGCACCCTCGAGCTCGAGCAGTCGATGAAGGACCTGCGAATCGAGGTGACCGAGCGGCGGCGTACGGAGGACGCCCTGCGCCGGACGCAGACGCTCGGGCGGGTGGTGTCCGCCGAGCTCAATTTGGAAAAGGTCGTCCAGGCGGTCACGGACGCGGCGACCGAGCTCACCCGGGCCGAGTTCGGTGCCCTGGCCTACGAGCTGACCCGCGAGACGGGTCTCACGGAGACCCGGATCGCGACCTCGGGTCCGCTCATGAACACGATCACCGTCGAGGACTTTCCCGACACGACGGTTCTTCTGGAGCCGATTCTTCGGACGGAGGGGGTCGTTCGAATCCCGGACGTGCGGGTGAATCCCGAGTACCGGAGGAACCTCCCCGAGGTCGACCCCTCGAGAAGGGCGAAGGAGATTCGGAGTTACATGGCGGTGCCCGTCGCCTCCCGGTCCGGCAGGATCTGGGGCGGACTTCTGTTCGGGCACACCGAACCCGCCGCGTTTCTCGACCGCGACGAGGAGATGGCCGTCAGCCTCGCCGCGCAGGCGACGATTGCCATGGACAATGCCAGCCTCTACGAGGCGGAGCGACGCGCCAGCGCGGAGGCGAAGGCCACCAGCGAGGCCAAGGACAACTTCATTCACATGCTCGGGCACGAGCTCCGGAACCCGCTGGGGTCTGTTCGCACGGCGCTGCAGGTCCTCTCCGCTACGGACGAGAAGAGGGGCGACGCAGGCCGGACCCCCGACGACTCACGGTCGAATGGCGATTCGGACGCCGGGACCGACCCGGACTCCCCTTCCGGCGAACCGGCCGAGGAGTCGGTCGACCTGCAGATGCGCCGAATCATCGATCGGCAGGTCGATCAATTCGCGCGCCTCGTGGACGATCTTCTCGAGATCTCGCAGATCGCGAGCTCGAAGCTCACCCTTCGTCCCGAGCCCGTGGAGCTGAACCGGCTCGTTGTCGAGGTCGTCGAGTCGATGCGGACCGAGCTCGAGGCGGCAGGCATCGATTTCACCCTCGAGCGGCCCTCCGAACCCCTTCACGTCCGAGCCGATTCCCACCGCATGCGGCAGGTGATGGCCAATCTCCTAACGAACGCCCGGAAATTCACGGACGCGGGAGGAACGGTCCGCATTCTCCTGAAGCGGGACAAGGAGAAGGACCAGGCCGTTCTCCTCGTCAAGGATTCGGGCTGCGGGATCGATCCCGACGATCTCGAGCGCGTGTTCGAGCCGTTCGTGCAGACGGAGCTCGCGCGGAACCGGAAGACCGGTGGGCTCGGACTCGGACTTCCCATCGTGAAGGGTTTGATCGAGGCCCAGGGCGGCATCGTCAACGTATTCAGCGAGGGACGCGATCGGGGGTCGGAGGTCGTGCTCCGCCTGCCTCTTCTCCAATCGCCCCCCGAGGTCGCGAAGGAGGACGTGCACCCGGAGCGCACGACTCCGCGCCGCATCCTGGTGATCGACGACCACCGGGACTCCGCAGACTCGCTGAAACGGCTGCTCGCCATCGCAGGAAACGAGGTCGAGGTCGCCTACCGCGGACAGACCGGGATCGAGCTCGCCCGACGCTTCCGTCCCGACGTCCTGATCTGCGACATCGGGCTGCCCGGAATGGACGGCTTTCAGGTGGCGAGAGAGCTCGGAAAGCACCCCGTGACGAGCGGGATCCACCTCATCGCGCTGACGGGGTTCGGGGACGAGGACACGATCCACGCCGCGCGGGAGGCGGGCTTCACCCACCACATGACGAAGCCGCTCGACACGAATCGCCTGATGATGATGCTGGCCGCCGTTCCGGTGAGGCCGGCCCGAGGCTGAAACGGACCGGCCGGACGCGGGTCAGGGTCTTCGATCGATGATGGAAGCCCGGAGCGGGAAGCTCGGCTCAGCGCGTCGAACGGGGTCGGGGAACCCTCGCCCGCCCGACGGTCCGCCGGAAACTCAGACCGAACGAGAGGGATACCGCACCCAGGGCCAGCGAGACATAGAGCAGATACTGGGCGAGTTTCCCCGCCTTCGCCGCGACGCCGGAGAAGCCGAGGACCTCCGCTCCGAGAGCGACCAGTGCGGAGGCGACAGCCCAGGACAGGGTGATCGAGCCCACCTGAATCGGAGGAGTGCTCAGCTCGGACCATTCGAAGTCAGGACGGATCACGCGACCTCTCCCCTCTGAAGGTCCTCGTCATCGGGCCGGCAGGCGACGCGGCTTCTCCCCTGCCCTCCGATGGTCGCCGGGGGGCCCGCCCACGGCGCGCTCCCCCACGGAAAAGAGCAGTCGCACGCGCCGTGCCAGTCCGGCCCGTCCCCCGGGATCTGCGGACCGAGTCTTGGAACTGATTTCACAGTAAGGAGTTCCGCGCTTGCGGGGGTAGATCGAGGGGAGGCCGGGCGTGAGGAATGCGGACCCGAGAGTGAAGAATCTGCAAGAGTCGGAGTGAAAGAATTTCAATCGGGAGGCCGTCCACGCTCGGAATCCCGGCCGCGGGGAGATAGACTGGGGGTCCGCCCGTCGCCGATTTCCGATCCAACCCGGTTCTTGTCGGTCTGCAGGGCTCGTCCCTTCCCTCCCGCGATCCGGGTGGAGCCATGGATGAGATGAGGAAGAAGACCTGCCGGGAGACCTCGGAAGGGGACCGGAAGGGGACCGCGGCGGATCGCCTCGATGAGGATCTTCGCGTTGCGAACCTCGCCCGCACCCAAGCCGTCCTGTGGCGCGCCTCCCTCCACCGACTCCGCGGACCGCTGAACACGCTCAATCTCGAGCTGGACCTGCTCTCCCATTCCCTTCGAGACGAGCGGCTGGGGGCGGAAGAACGGCTCGAGCACGTCGAACGAATCCGGAAGGAGTTGCGACGGCTGGACGAGATGCTTCCCGCGGCCCTGTCGATCCGGGGTCTCGAGCCGGAGGCGCGCGAACCGCACGACCTCGTGCGTCTCGTTCACGATCTTCTCGACGAGTGCCGCCACGAGTCCCTCGTTCGGGGAGTGAGGATCGAGCGCGAGCTCCCTTCGGGCCCCGTCGTGGTCACGGGCCGGAGGAGTCGACTGGCCCAGGCGATCCTGAACGTCCTCCTGAACGCGTGTGAGGTCACGCGGGAGGGAGGGCGGATCGGGCTCGAGCTCCACACCGAGAAGAGCCAGGCGGTCGTCTCCATCGAGGACGAAGGCCCCGGGATCCCGGAGTCCATCGCACCCCAGATCTTCGATGCGCACTTCACCACACGCGACGACCACTCCGGAATCGGACTGCACGTCACGCGGCACCTCGTCGAGGAGCACGGCGGCCGAATCGCTCTGCAGCCGCTCCCGTCCGGCGGCACGATCGTGGAGATCTTCCTGCCGCTCTCCCCGAGGGCCTGAGGGTGTCCCATGTCCATCGCTCTGCTCGTAGACGACGACCCCGGGACGCTGCGCGCCCTTCGTGATGTGGTGGAGCGAGAAGGATTCGAGGTCCGCACGGCCGAGACCCTCCGGGGGGCGCGTTCCGAGCTCTTCGAACCGATTCCCGATCTCGTCCTCATCGATCTGCATCTTCCCGACGGAACCGGCCTCGATCTTCTCGAGGATCTCCGGGATCACCGGGACACCGAGGTCGTGTTCGTGACGGGACAGGGCACCATCGACACGGCGGTCGAGGCGATGCGCAGCGGCGCCGTGGATTACCTCACCAAACCGGTCGACCTTCCCCGCCTTCGCAAGGTCCTGCTCAACGTCCAGCGCAACTTCGATCTGAGACAGGAGATCGAGACGTTGCGGGGCGAGCTGCGGATCCTCGGGCGATTCGGCTCCATCGTCGGCGCGTCACCCGCAATGCAGGGCGTCTTCGATCAGCTCGAAAAGGTCTCGACCACGGACATCACGGTGCTATTGACGGGCGAGACCGGGACCGGGAAGGACCTGGCCGCTCGCACGATCCACGAGCTCAGCCGTCGCTCCCGAAAGCCGTTCCTTCCCGTCAACTGCGGAGCCGTTCCGGCCAATCTCATCGAGTCCGAGATCTTCGGTCACGAGCGGGGGAGCTTCACGGGAGCTTCGGGACGTCACACCGGCATGTTCGAGCGGGCCGACGGCGGCACCCTGTTCCTGGACGAGATCACGGAGATGCCGCTCGAGCTCCAGGTCAAGCTTCTCCGAATCCTCGAGACCGGCGAGTTGACGAGGGTCGGGGGAACGCGCTCGATCCACGTCGATGTCCGAGTCATCGCCGCCACGAACCGTTCCCCCGAGGAGGCGGTTGCCGTCGGCCAGCTCCGGCAGGATCTCTTCTACCGACTGATGGTCTTCCCCATCGAGATCCCCCCCCTCCGGGAGCGGGAAAGCGACGTCGAGCTTCTGGCCCGGCGATTCCTCGACGACCTGAATCGTCGCGAGGGGACGACGAAGAGGTTCGCGCCCGCGACGACGGCACTCATCCGGACCCATCGCTGGCCGGGCAACGTGCGCGAGCTCAAGAACGCCGTGGAGCGCGCGTTCATCCTCTCGGGCGAGGAGATCCTGCCCCGACACGTTCCGATCCCCGGAGCCCCCGCCGATCCCGCCGCCGCTCCTCGAAACGGGCCCGGCTCCGTCCAGGTCGAGATCGGCACCTCCATCGACGAGTCCGAGCGCCGGCTCATTCTCGCGACGCTCGACCATCACGGCGGCGACAAGAAGAGGACGGCCTCGGTTCTCGGCGTGAGCCTCCGCACGCTCTACAACAAGCTCCGTCGCTACAAGCTCTCCCGCGCGAGGCATTCCTGACCGCCGACACCACACCCTGGAGCGCTGCCATTCCTCGCCGGCGCTCTTCCCGGAGTGCTCCGGTGCCGGCCCTCCCCTCGAGGACGATTCGCCCGGAAAGGACCGCGGCCAACGGAAACGTGCCCGCGGATCCTTTCCGAACGAACGATCGTAACTGGGTGCGTGAAAACGAATGGAGGACTTTACAGATTCTCCCGATGTGGCCATTCTCCCCGGCGGCGGGAATGGAGACCCGCCGTCCCCGGCACACTGTCATCCGATGAATGCGGACGGTGGTGGTCCGTAGGTCGGAGAGTCACTCGGACCGGGGATGGATGCGCGTCGAAACTCCCTTCGAGAAGCGAGAGGGAGAGTCTGCGGTCCCCCCGGTTCATCCGGAGGGCCGGTTTAACCGGAGGAGAACTACCCATGCGCAAGTCCTTCTTGATCGGTGCCGCCGCTCTGGTCGCGATCGTCCTCAGCACGAATGCGGCCTTCGCGGGGCACGCCGGCGAGCTCGGCCTCGGGGTCCTGTACCGTTCGGCTCCGATCGGCATCTTCTACGGAGTCTCCGATGAGGCGAACCTGCATTTGGGGCTGGGCTTCGATTCGTTCGATGTCGAGGACGGGGGCCCGGTGCTCGAGAAGACCCGTTTCGCGGTTGCCGGGGCCCTGGAGTACGACATCTGGTCCGGTGAGAGCTGGGGCTTCGGGGTCTTCCCCGGCCTTCTCTTCGAGTCCACGAGCTTCACCGATCCCCCGGCCGGCGGGACCGCCCGGGACAGCATGACGGAATTCCACATCGCTGTGAGCCTCGGTGGTCACTTCGACATGGGCGATCACGTCACGATGTACTTCAAGCACGGGCTTGCCGTCGAGATCGTGGACACCGGATTCGAGGGGGCGGACTCCACGACTGACTTCATATCGGACGGCTGGAATGTGGGCGAGCTCGGAATCAACTTCTGGGTGAACCCGTAGCGCTCCAGTTCAGGTCATCCGGGATCGAGAAAGCCCCCCGTCGCGAGGCGGGGGGCTTTTCTTGCGGGGAGAGGCGGGCTCGGACCGCCGTCCGGGCCCCTGAGACAAGCTTCCACTCCCCAGGGGTTTACGCGGACGCCCGTGGCCGGAACTCGCAAGAGCTGTCCGGTGTTTGCAGATTACCGGTAATTATGACTCGGAATGCTGCCGAGCATGAGGGGTGTGGATGGGTCCAAGCCAAGGGGTGGCTCGGTGTCTTCTTCCTCGATGCATTTCCTCTCTCCCCGGATATCCTTTGTCGGCTCGTACGTCCCCCGCCGCTGCGGGATCGCCACGTTCACGCACGATCTGGCCACGGCGGTGGCCGAGTACCTCGACCAACCGATCGGGACCGGGGATCACGTTTCGATCGTCGCCGTGAACGACGGGGACAACACCTACGACTACGGCCCGGAAGTGGCCCTCTCGTTCCGGCAGCATCGGATCGAGGAATACCATCGCGCCGCCGACTTCCTGAACCGAAGCGATGCCGAGGTCGTCTGTCTGCAGCACGAGTTCGGGCTTTTCGGCGGCGAGGACGGAATCGATCTCCTGGAGTTCGTGGACGCGCTGCACGAGCCACTCGTTACGACGCTCCACACCGTTCTGACGCGGCCCACGCCGGCCCAGCGGGCCACCCTGGAGATGCTCGCGCGCCGCAGCCACTCTCTGGTGGTGATGTCGCGCCGGGCCCGGGAGATGGTGATCGATCACTATGACACGCCCCCGGGCAAGGTGCGGGTCGTCCATCACGGGGCCCCCGACGTGCCGTTCGACGACACGGAGCCGTACAAGAGGCGCTTCGGCCTGGAAGGTCGTCCGGTCATCCTGACCTTCGGGTTGCTGAACCCGGACAAGGGCATCGAGATGATGATCGATGCCCTCCGGGACGTGGTGCCGGAGTTCCCCGAGGTCGCCTACGTGGTGCTCGGGATCACGCATCCGCTCGTACGTCGAAGCTCGGGGGAGGCCTACCGTCTGTCCCTCGAGTCCCGCGTCCTCCGCCACGGCATCCAGGACAATGTCGAGTTCCACAACCGCTACGCGACTCTCGACGACCTCTGCGACTACCTCCGGGCCACCGACATCTACGTGACTCCGTACGCGAAACGGGAGCAGATCGTCTCCGGTACGCTCGCCTACGCGGCGGCCACCGGACGGGCCGTGATCTCCACGCCCTACTGGTACGCGGAGGAGGTCCTCGCCGACGGGCGCGGCCGCCTCATGGAGTTCGGCGACGTGGACGCACTGGCCGAACACCTGCGCGATCTTCTCGGCCGGCCCGATCACAGAACCGAGATCCGGAGGGCCGCTTGGGACTACGGACGATCCATGATCTGGTCGGCCGTGGCCCGGCGCTACGTCGACATCTTCCAGGAAGCCCGTCGCGGCCAGACCGTCGAGACGCTCGAGGTCGTTCCGGGCACGGGGGCGTGATGCCGGAGTCTCTACCGGAGCCACGCTGGGACCATCTCGCGCTCATGACCGACGACGTCGGTCTCCTGCAGCACGCCACGTACTCGACTCCGAACCGCCGCCACGGCTACGCGACGGACGACAACGCCCGGGCCCTGATCGCCGCGGTCGTGATGTCGGAGCGGTCCGAGGACGAGCCGATCGCGTCCGCTCTGCAGACGTATCTGGCGTTTCTGATCCATGCCCGTTGCGAGACCACGGGGCGGTTCCGCAACTTCCTCTCCTACGATCGCCGCTGGCTGGACGACGACGGCGGGGATGACTGCCAGGGACGGACGATCTGGGCCCTGGGCGAACTGACCGCCCGACGGCCGATCGGGGTCTCGCTCCGTCTCGCCGAGGGCCTATTCCGGGACGCCCGAGAACTGCTTCCGACGATCCGGAGCATCCGGGGACGTGCGTTCACCGTGCTGGCCCTGGACGCGTGGCTCCGCCGACACCGGCGCGACGGGGAGATCCGATCGCTGCTCGGCCGCCTGGCGGACGGCATTGCCGACGAGTTCCCGTGCCCCGGCGCGGACGGCTGGCCCTGGTACGAGGACATCGTCACGTACGACAACGCCCGCCTTCCCGAGGCGCTGATTGTCGCGGGGGACCGCCTCGACCGGGAGGATCTCGTGGCGCGGGGCGTCCGCCTTCTCCGGTGGCTGCTCGACATCCAGACCGCTCCCGAGGGGTGCCTCTCGTTCATCGGCAACGACGGCTGGCTGCGCCGGGGCGGCCGGCGACCGAGATTCGACCAGCAGCCCCTCGAGGCCGCCGCGCTCGTCGGCGCCTGCCGGGCGGCATTCCTCGCGACGGGAGACCCGGACTGGCTGTGGGAGATGCGGCGGAGCTTCGACTGGTTCCTCGGACGGAACGAGCACGGCCTTCCCCTGATCGACCCCGAGACGCACGCCTGCTGCGACGGCCTCACCCCGGCCGGGGTCAACGCGAATCAGGGCGCCGAGTCCACGCTCTCCTGGCTGCTCTCCGTTCTGATTCTCCACGAGATGAACGAGGCCGGACATTCGGAGCGGCCTCCCGTCACCGCCCCCTCGAAACCGACGACCGTGGCGAGCGTCGGATGAGCGAGCCCGGGTCTTCGCGGAGCGCGGCCGGCATCGAGGGAAGGGTGCGCGTCGATCGCCGCCGCCGCCTCCTCACCCGCCATCCGGACAACCCGTTGCTCACGGCGGCGGACTGGCCGTACTTCGCGAACTCGGTCTTCAACGCGGGCGCGGTGCGTCTCGCCTCGGGAGAGACCCTTCTGCTGTGCCGCGTGGAGGACTACTCGGGACGCTCCCACTTTTGTGCAGCACGATCGGAGGACGGGGTCGGCGACTGGCGGATCGACCCGAAGCCGACGCTGGCTCCCGATCCCGAGCATTACCCCGAGGAGGCCTGGGGAATCGAAGACCCCCGCGTCGTCCGGCTGGACGAGGTCGGAAAGTACTCGGTGACGTACACCTGCTACTCACCCGCCGGTCCGGGCGTTTCCCTGGCTCTGACCGAGGACTTCGATCGCTTCGAGCGAATCGGCAACATCATGGTCCCCGAGGACAAGGACGCGACGCTCTTGCCAAGGAGGTTCGGGGGGCGCTGGGCCCTGATCCATCGTCCGGTCGGCCCCCTGGCCGGCGCGAACATCTGGATCTCCTACTCGCCCGACCTGAAGCATTGGGGGGACCACCGGGTCTTGCTCCGCGCGCGTCGCGGACCCTGGTGGGACGCGACCAAGATCGGGCTGTCGCCGCCGCCGATCGAGACCGAAGAGGGCTGGCTCATGATGTACCATGGCGTGAGGGAGACCGCCTCCGGATGCCTCTACCGGATCGGTCTCGCGCTGCTGGACTCCGACGACCCCTCTCGTTGCCTTCGACGCAGCACGAAGTGGATCTTCGGCCCGGAGCGCGATTACGAACGCATGGGCGACGTCTGGGACGTCGTGTTCCCCTGCGGACACGTCGTCGGGGAGGACGGCGACACGCTTCGCCTTTACTACGGGGCCGCGGACACGAGCGTCGCGCTGGCCGAGGGGAGCGTCCGCAGCCTCCTCGACTGGCTTCGGGACAACTCGCAGCCGGGAGACGTCGCGCTCGAGTGAGCGATCGGGCCGAAGGACCGGACCATGAGAATCGCGATGCTCGCCCCGATCAGCTGGCCGGTCCCGCCGACCGGGTACGGTCCCTGGGAACAGGTGGTCCACGATCTCACCGAGGCGCTCGTCCGCCTCGGCCACGACGTCACCCTGTTCGCCGCCGGCGGGAGCCGGACCTCGGCCGAGCTCGTGGCGACCTGCCCCCATGCGCTCGAGGGCTGGCCCGAGCCGGAGCGGAGCCGGCGCCCCGGCCTCGACCCGGTCACCGGGCTGCGGGAGAGTCCCCCCGATGCCCGCGTGTGGGAGGAGCACCACATCGGGATCTGCATGGAGAGGGCGGCCACGGGAGCGTTCGACGTCGTCCACTCCCACCTCCACGTGCACGCGCTGCCCTTCGCACGATTCCTGCCCTGCCCGCTCGTCACCACGCTCCACGGCACGGCGTGGGTTCGCGCCACGCATCCCATGCTGCTCGCCCATCGCGACCTCCCGTTCGTCACACTCTCCAACGCCGAGAGACGGTTCCTCCCCGAGCTCAACTACGTCGCGACCGTGCACAACGGAATCCGTCTTGCGGACTTCCCCTTCGAGCCGGAGAAGGAGGACTACCTGCTGTTCGCCGGGCGCCTCGCCCCCGAGAAGGGCACGGCGGAGGCGATCGAGGTGGCGCGCCGGGCGGGGCGCCGCCTGATCGTGGCGGGACTCTCGGAAGAGCAGCACCGGGACTACTTCCGGGAGCACGTGGAGCCGTTCCTGGAGAAGGACGCCATCGAGTACGTGGGGAAGTGCTCGCGGCCGGAGATCGGAAGGCTCTACCGGAAGGCGGCGGCCGTCGTGCTCATGTCCGCGTGGCACGAGCCGTTCGGGCTCGTGGCGGTCGAGGCCCAGGCGAGCGGGACTCCGCTGATCGCCACGCGGCTGGGAGCGCTCCCCGAGATCATCCGCGAGGGAGAGACGGGCTTTCTGGTGGACTCGGTCGAGGACGCGGTTCGGGCCGTCGACCGGATCGGGGAGATCGATCCCCGCTCCTGCCGCCGCAACGCCGAGGAGCGGTTCTCGAGATCCGCGATGGCGGAAGGCTATGCCAGGGTCTACGCCGCGCTCAGTAGGGCGGACGCCCCTCCTCCAGGCAGAGATCCACGAGCCGCGCCAGCGATGCCGTCCCCACGCACATGACGCGGTCGGCCCCGCCCCAGTAGATCTTCACGGTCCCGTCCTCCTCCGGAACCGCACCGCAGGTGAAGACGACGTTCGGCACGTACCCCGTCGTCTCCCAAGGATCTACGGGCTGGAGGATCCAGCCGTCGTGCACGCCGAGCACCCGCGCGGGATCCTCGAGGTCGTGGAGCGCCGCCCCGAGCCGATAGACGGCTCCGTTCATCGTGGGGAAGACGCCGTGGTAGAGGTGCAGCCATCCCCGCTCCGTCCGGATGGGGGGCGCGCCCGGCCCGATCTTCAACTCGTCCCAGTGGTATGTCACCGGCTTCATCACGACCTTCGAGTCGCCCCAGTGCACGAGATCGGGGGAATAGCTGATCCAGATCGACCAGGGGGAGATCTCGCTGTGCGGCCGGTCGAGGCGCGCGTAGCGATCGCCGAACTTCTCGGGGAAGAGCACGACGTTCCGCATGTCCGCCTGGGAGACGAGAGCGACGCGCTCCACCCGGGAGAAGTCGTGCGTGCGGGCGAGCGCGATCCGCACCCCGTGTCGGGAGTACGCGCTGTAGGTGATGAGGTGCTCCCCCTCGACGCAGGTCACCCTCGGGTCCTCCACGCCGTACTCCTCGTACTCGGCGAACTCGCCGGAGGTCGCGGGCAGCAGGAACGGCTCCGGACGGGGATCGAAGCGGAAGCCGTCCTCGCTCTCGGCGAGCCCCAGGATGGAACGGCCGTTCCGGCGGTGCGCGCGGAACACCATGACGTACCGCCCCTCGTGTCGGACGACCGCCGCGTTGTGGACGGTCTCCACCGGGTAGGGGATGTCGTCGGGGGTCAGGATCGGGTTCCCCCGGTAGCGTTCGATGATGGGCTCTTCCATGGACAGTTCCGCCGAATCCGGGCATGCTTTGTCGATCGTGACGGGGGAAGCGCGCTGCGAAGATAACCCGTGAACTCCCGTTGGACAACGGCCGAAAGGATTGAAAAACAGCCTGTTCCGTGCACCCGGCCCGTTCCGAGCGCGTCCCGCCTCGGGTCGGTCCGCCTCCCCGAGGTCGGCCTCGTGAGCAAGTCCCCCATCGTGATGGTCAGCTCCTATCCTCCTCGTCTCTGCGGGATCGCGACGTTCTGCGAGGAGGCCCGGGAGTTCATCCAGAAGGCGAACCCCGATCGCGATGTCCTGGTCATCAGCCATACCGACGGCGGCGGCGAGGGCGTCTTCCCGCTGATCGACAACCGCCGGCACGACTGGTGGAAGCCGGTGGCCGACAAGATCCGGGAGATCGATCCCTACGCGATCCACCTCCAGCACGAGTACGGGCTCTACGAAGTCCACGACGAGCGGAGTGTCGGCGATTCGAACCGGGGTTTCCTGAACCTCCTGGAGGCCGTTGCCGGGAGACCCACCGTCGTGGAGCCGCACACCGTCCACGGCCGGCTTCGCGATCAGGAGGCCCACTTCATCTACGAGCTCTGCGAGCGGGCCAGCGTCGTCCTCTTCAAGTGCCATTACCAGAAGTGGCGATTGAACTGGACGTTCTCGGGCATGGGTTGGAGGACCCCCCGGAACATCATGGTCGTCCCCCACGGGGCGCGGAGCGATCGCCGCTACGGAATGGACGAGGTCCCCGCCCTCCGCGCCGAGCTCGGTCTGAACCACGGGCTGGCCCCGCACCTCGTGGGCATGATCGGGTGGATCCAGTCGAACAAGCGATGGGACATCCTGCTCACGATGTGGGAGGAGATCCACGACGAGATCCATCGTCAGACGGGACAGGAGTGGGATCTGCTGGCCGCCGGGACGGTTCGGGACCCGAGCCACGTCGGCGACTACCAGTCGTGGGTGGAGCAGACCATTCGGCTCGAGAAGAAAGGCATCGCCCACTACCACGAGTTCGTCCCGCGCGGAGATACGTACTACAAGATGATGGCGATCTGCGACTTCGTCGTACTGCCCTCCACCGACGAGACCCAGTCGGGAACTCTCGCCCGTATCATCGCCCTCAACAAGCCGTACATCACGACCGCTCCTCTGGAGGGATTGACCGCCCAGGCCCTCGAGAGCGCGGGCGGGCTTCTCTTCACGAACAGGAAGATGCTCCGGGAGAAAGTGCTGCTCCTCGCCACCCGCGAGAGCCTCCGCCTTCAGCTCGGCGAGAACCTCAAGCGCTACCTGGACGAGGTCGTGAGCTGGGACGTCGTCGCCGGCCAGTACAACGAGGCGTACGAACTGGCGAATCAGGCGAGGAAGAGCAGGGCGCGCGTGGAGCTGCCGCTGGAGTTCTAGCCCGCAGATCTCACCCGCCTCTGCTGCGGCAGGGGCCTCCGACTTGTCAGGGATCGCCCCTCGGGCGAGAATCCCGCGGATCAGGGTGCCCGTCCTTCACGGGGGCGGGACCCCGGACCGGATCTCATCGGAGGCCGCCGCGATGGAGACGATCTTCCACCGTTCCGATCTCAATCCGATCATTCGTCCCGGGAACATGCCGGTGCCCGCCGCCGCCGTGCTGAACCCGGGCGCCGCCGAGCAAGGGGAGGACGTAGTCCTCCTGCTCCGTGTCGAGAACCGGAATGGCTACTCGGACATCTTCGTGGCCCGCTCCAGCAACGGGGTCGACGGATGGAGGATCGAGGACGAGCCGATCCTCCGCCACGGTCAACGGCGCTGGCGCTACGAGCAGTGGGGGTGCGAGGATCCCCGCGTGACGTACCTGGCCGAGGAGAGGCGCTGGTACATCACCTACACGGCCTACTCCCAGTACGGATGCGCCGTGGCCCTGGCCCGCAGCGAGGACCTGGTCACGGCGCAGCGCATCGGCCTCATCTTCTCCCCGAACAACAAGGATGCGGCCCTGTTTCCTCAGCGATTCGAAGGAAAGTGGGCCGTTCTTCACCGCCCCGATGCGGGGGGAATCGAGCACATCTGGTCGGCCTACTCCCCCGATCTGACCCACTGGGGCGAACCGCACTGCGTCCTCCCCGAGGGGGGCGGCGCGGCCTGGGACGCGGTCAAGGTCGGTACGGGTCCGCCCCCCATCCTGACCGATCACGGCTGGCTCCTGATCTACCACGGCGTGAAGGCTTACGGCGGGGGCTTCGTCTACCGCGCGGGTCTCGCCCTTCTGGACCGGGACGTTCCCCACAAGCTCCTCGCCCGCTCGAGCGGGTGGTTCTTCCAGGCGCGGGAGACCTACGAGGTCTCGGGGCTCGTGCCCAACGTCGTCTTCCCTACGGGGCTCCTGCTCCGCGGAGACGAGCTCTGGATGTATTACGGAGCCGCCGACAACTGGGTGTGCCTCGCCACGGCCAAGCTGCAGGACGTGCTGGCGGTGTTGTCGGATTAGAAAGGCGGGTGGACGTCCGGGGATGCCGAGGAGCCTGCGACGGTGCGGGCCGCGGGGTCCGGCCGGGATGGCAGGAGGCGGCGGGAATCGAACCCCATTGGGCCGAGAACCCCAACCTGTTGACGGCGCGCGACTTCCCGCCCAAACGATTGACACACCGCCGCTTCCGACCGTCCCTCTGGTCAGCCTCTGTGGACCATCCACCAATGCTCGGCCCGCTCCTGAGTCCAGGGGGACCGGAACTCGACCGAGCCGAGCGATTCCCAGAGAATCAAGGCTGTCGGTGGACGCTCCTCCTTGGACTTCTCGAGGCAGGACAGGACGATTCGTTCAAGGGATTCGGGGATCTCCTGCTCTGCTCTTTGTGATGGTGGCACCGGTGGAGTCTGGATGTGATCCATCATCATCTGGCTGACACTATTGGCCTCAAACACCAGCGATCCCGTGAGAAGCCAATACGCGACGCACCCGAGCGAATAGATGTCCACCCGCCCATCCGCCTCCGATTCTCCGAGAGCCATCTCCGGTGACATGAATGCCGGAGTCCCTTGCGCGGTTCCTTCCGTCGTGAGTTGCGTCTGGTCGCCGGCCGCCATCGCCTTGACCATGCCGAAATCCAGCACTTTCAAGAAGTCGACTTCCGGCCCGAGTCTGCACACATACAGATTGGCAGGCTTGATGTCCCGATGAACAAGACCGGCGTCGTGTGCCTCGATCAACGAACGGCAGGCCTGACGCAGAAACGAGACAACCCTCTCTGACGGGAGCGGTCCGAATCGCTTCACCATCGTCTGGAGATCCATTCCCTCGAGGAGTTCCATCACGTAGTAAAAGGAACCGGTTGCGCTGATCCCGAAATCGAATAACTGCACGGTGTGCGGGGACCTCAGGTTTGCTGTAGCCACGGCCTCGCGCTGGAAGCGCTCGAGCAGACGGTGGTCATCTCCGGCATGCTCCAACGCGCTCGCGCGGATGAGCTTCACCGCAGCGAGCCTGGCCAGAAGCCGGTGCTTGGCTCGCCAAACCTCGCCCATGCCTCCCGCCCCTAAACGTTCGATGAGCCGGTAGCTTCCCAAGGGAGTCCCTTCGTCCAGTGCGGCCTCATTGATCTCCGCAACGGGTCCCCGAGCTGTGAGGACGGCTTGCTCGATCACGTTGCTGAGCTCCTGGATGTTCCCCGGCCATTCGTAGGCTTTGAGCTTCTCCATCGATTCCTCGGAGATACGCTGCACGGGTTTGCCGATTCGCCGGGCGTACAACGTCACGAAATGCTCCACCAGATCGGGGAGATCTTCCACCCGCTCGACGAGTGTGGGGAGCGTGAGTCGTCTCCGCCGCAAGTGTCGGTAGAGCTCTTGATCGAGTCGGCCGGAGAGGGGAGCGTCTGACCCCCGCGTGGACGTGGCGATCACGCGCACATCGGGGTGGGGCTGCTCTCCCGTTGACCGCAGCGCATCGAACGCACTCAACACGGTGAGAACCTCCGACTGCGCGGCGGTGACCAGGTGATCGATGCCATCGAGATAGAGAGTCCCGCCGTCGGCGAGGTCGAATCTCCCGGGCGTGGGCCGCGCCTGTTCCTCCAGGTAACCGCGGGCGGTTCCGAGGAACGACCCGCCGTTCTCGGAGGTTAGCTGGGCGCAGTTCACGTAGATGAAGGCTCCCTCCGTTCGCTCGGATTCGCTGTGAATCGCCCGAGCCACCGCCTCCTTCCCGGTACCGGGAGCACCGATGAGCAGGACCGTTTTGTCAGTCGCGGCGTGGGTCGCCACCGCCTTCCGAAGATCGCGGACCGCGGAGCTCTCGCCGAGGAGCGGACCATCCAGGCGCTTGATGGCATCCCGAAGAAGCTCCTGGGAGACTTTCTGACGATGCTCCGCGGCTTGCTCGATGTTCGTGACCATCGAATTGAAGGACGCGACGAGGAGGCTGAATTCCTCCTGGGAGCTGCTCTCAGCCCGGCAGGAGAGATCGCCGGCCGAGACCCGCTCCATCGTGCCCACGAGATTCGCAAGAGGGCGGCTCACTCGAGCCGAAACAATCCGACTCACCACGACGGCGAGGAGGGCGATCGCCGCGAGAGTCAGCAAGAGCCAGACACCTTGACGCCAAATCAACTCCGAGAAAAAGACCGTGAAGGCCGGTCGGTCCACGTTGGTTCGGGAACGGCGCCATCGTTCGCTGAGAACGCTGTCCGTCGAGGCCGAGACCGTAAGGAGGTAGTTCTGCCCCCAGGACGTCAGGCTCACGATGTGTCCGACGTTCCGCTGGGTAGGCTGGATGCGTTCGCGTTGATACTGCTCGATGTCGTCGGGTGAAAGGGAACCGGGATGCTCGGAGAGCGGAGCCGCCTCTCCTCCCGCGACATCGTGTCGCCCGAGGACCGCCCACCCGTCATCGGATCGGCGATAGAGGACCACGTAGTCGAGCGTGAGTCCCTCCGGCATCCCGCCGCCGTCGACGAGACCCGCCACAATGCAGTCGAGAGCTGCCTCCGGACGGGTCGACTCGCAGCCGCTCGCCGAACTGCCGACTGCCTCGGCCTGCACCTTCGCGAGGTCCTCCAAGCGTTGACGAGCGAAGAACGCGAGATCATCCCGGATCACGTTCGCGCCTGAAGACTCCCAGAGTCGCAGGAACAAGTCCTGGAACTTCTGTCGGGTCATGAGGAGAGAAAGCATCGACACCGTCGCCACCGTGAGAGCGATCACGAGAATGCCGATGAAGAGAGTCCGCTCGAACTTGGTGCGGCTCCTGAGCCGGAGCTTCACGATCGGGGCCTCGACTGCGATTCATTCGAGCCGGACTGCGGCATATCCAGGAAGAGCCGGGCGGGCACGTCACGGCCCGAGAACTTCTCCGACTGGGTACGAATGGAGAACACCTCGTTCTTTTTCCGCAGTCGATCGGCCAGCTCCAGGGGAAGGCTCAGTCCGGCGAGTGAAAGGCTTTCCCCAGCCCCACCGACCTCCGGAAGTCGGAGGCGTCCCTTGACGTCCACGATGATTCGGTAGTCGGCGTCCGGCTCGAGTATGCCCGTCTCCGCGACCTCGATACCATCGTAGCGGCGGAAGGAATCGACGGCTCCGTAGTAGCTTCGACTCGTCAGGATTTCCTTCGCATTCTCGTTCAGAACGAACTCGTCGTACCAGCGACTGTAGGCAAGGGTTCTGACGTTGGTGGTCATCACGAAGGTGCTGCTGAGGAACCGGCCCTGTTTGCGAACCTCGATGGATACGCGCACTTCGACCAGCAGACCCTGGTCCTCGAGGACCTTCTCCAGCTCCGCGAGCGGCAAGGTGGCCACGGGGAAGAGAAACCCGAGCGTCATCGCACCGTCCTCAACGCGGCAGTCCAGGGAATCGAGTTCGTGCCCCCGGACGGGACCCGCGACCGCGAGCGTGACCACGATGAGAAAGATGGCTCGATAGCCCACCCGTCCTCGGCGACCCGGTCCACTCATCGTGGTGCACCTCCCAGGACGTCGAGGTGGAACCGCCAGCCCCGATCGTCGTCGAGCGGGACGGCCCAGGATGTGGAGATGCCCACTGGGAAGGGAATCCAGAATCTGGCCGGGATGTACACCCCGTGTCCGAATGCGAAGCTCGTTCGAAGGCGGGGGATGCTGGGGACATCGTCGACCCGCCAGGCATTGCCCGCGTCGAGCCCGACGAAGAGTCGATACTGGACGGGTTGCTCCGGTTGAGCGAAGGGAACCCAAGAGACACGCGACTGCAGAAGGACCGTGCGATCGCCGGAGAACTCGTGATCCCGGTAACCGGGAAGCGTTCCCTTGCCGCCGGCGGCGAACTCCTCTTGAAAGGGCAGGCTGCCGGTGGCCGCGCCCGCGCGCAACCGCGCGTCGGCATACAGTCTCCGGAGAAGCCGCACGGCGCGGGTGGCGTTCCCTTCCCACCGGACGAATTCCTGGTCACCGCCGAGCACGCCTCCCGCCACGCGGACTTCCGCCGTGACCAGGTTCCGGGTCCATGACCGCCAGCAGATTCTGTCAAACGAGTAGGTGAGCGTGGCGGTGTGAGAGCGCCCGGCATCGATCTCGTCGAATGGGTTCTGCGAGAAAGCGCGCCTTCCGAACAGGCTCTTCGTGGAGGAGTTCTCCACGGGCTCCTCGCGATAGAATTCGAATCCCAGTGCCACGTCGTGGCCCGGAGACGGTCGGTCCATTGCCTCCCAGGTGACCGCCCACCCTTGAATGTCCACGTAGCGGAGCAGATCCTCACCGAAGAACGCGGACAGGAACCACGTCTCCGGAAGATTCGAGATCTGCTCACGATGGAAGGGTCGCGGCCGGTCTACGTACGACACTGAAGGAAGCCCCGGGGCCCGCAGATCGAGGTTTGCCGAGTGGTACCAGCGTGCGTCGGACGTGCCGTAGGAGTAGTCCCAGCTGACCGTCGCGATAGAGCCGGCCCGTGGTGAAGCGACGACGCTCCCCGCCGCGTACTCTCCGCTCGCCCAGTGAAAACTCGTTCGACCGGTGAACACAGGTCCGGTCACCTTCGTCCAGATCAAGGGGATGGGGAGGAGAAAGGGAACCTGGCCAATGCGCATCGTGGGACCATCCAAAGGGGCCACCCAGAGGCGGCCTCCCCGTGATCGCCTCGGTGTGAGCGCAAAGGAGAAGGGCGTCACCGTCTCGGGTCTCTCCCTCGTTGCGCCGAGCTGGGCCCCCCGCTGAAGTATCAGTGTCTCGCGGGATCCGCCGGATCGTCGCACTCCCAGCGGAACGCTCACTCCGTGGGCGAGTGCGGCGTACTTCTGCTCGAACTCGTCGAGCCGGGAGACCGCAGCTCCGTCCAGAGCCACGATCCGATCTCCCCGTCGCAAGCCGGCTTTCTCACCGGGGGAGTCCGCCTCGACTCGCCGCACGAAGAGCCCCCCCTCCTCGACCTCCGCGGGGGACAGGGACTCAGTGTCGATGAGAAGTGGTGAAAGCTCCTCGAGGCGCAGCCCGGACCACCATCGGGGTGGGGCCTGCGCCACGATGGAGAGATCTCGATAGCGTCCCTCTCGGTAGTAGCGGATCAGGATCTCGTCCCCGAGCCGGACCTCGTCGGCTTTGCGACGAAAGTCCTCCACCCAACGAACGGGCTCACCGTTGAGCGCGATGATCACGGCGTTCTCGCCGAATCCCCGCACGCGCGACAGAGGAGTATCCTGCTGCACCCAGCTCACGACGGCGGGATCACCGCCGGACGTGAGATCCGGAGGCAGCCCCACATCGAGCGATTCGAGCTCGGAGAGAGGACGAACCGCGAAGCCGAGGTAGCCCCCAGGGACCTCGGCCACCTGAAGGGCGAGTTCCCGCTGCTCCTCACCGCGTCGCAGAAGAAGACGAATCTTCTGCCCGGGCTCGAACATGGCAAGCTCGGCATCGAGATCCTCGGGAGAGCGGATCATCTGCCCGTTGGCTCGGAGAACGATGTCGGTGCGTTTGACTCGAGCCCGGTCCGCGGGAGATCCCGGATCCACGCCAGCGACCTGCACTCCCGGGTCCGTGGAACTCATCCCGGCGGCGATTCTCTGCGTGATGGATACACGAGAGACCAAGAGGCCGAGGTACGGTTGCGAGGCCTCGGCGCGTGCCGGGGTAAGCGGGAAGGGACCCGACGAAACACCTGCCGCAAGGCAGAAGGTGAGCCAAGCCCGTATCCGGAGAGAGCTGCCGGAGACCTTGGTCACGACGAATCTCGCGTCTACGATTGCCGCAGGCAACCGTCCGCTGGGATTGTACCTCAATTCGACGAGACCGTAGGGAAATTGATGTGTGTGGCCTGGCCCGCGCTTTCATGGTGCTCTTACGATCCGGGGTCGGATCCGAGAGACGATGGAGGCCATTCTCCAGGAGGAACTTTAGACACGTTCTCTCTTGGCTTGAATCCCCGGGGTCCTGGGACCCTCCGGGCGCGAGATCGAGTTCTCCACCTCCCGGACCCTGCAGACAACCTGCTCTGGAGCGTGCTCCGATGTCGCCGGCTTCTTCCCCTCCCGGGCCTCACAGTCGAGATCAGTCCTAAGTCGTTGCTGGAACCAGTCTTGGCCATGCATCTCTCGGTAGGGAATGGCCGGCGGAGTTTCAGACTTGCTAATCCCGATCACCGCGCTAACATCCACGAATCCGTTCAGTTCGCGGTCCAAAGAGCCCTCCTCGGGTTTGTTTGGCTTGCGAATCAGACACCGGAGGTCCCCTGTGGTTTTCGCACCCTCCCATCGTCGTACAGCAGCGCTATCACTGACTCTTCTTTGGCTGAACACCGTGATCGGTCCTTCGGTCGCGATTGCTGCACCCGTAGAGATCCCCAACGGTACGCCCATCGATCTTGCTTTCCAGAGTTCGGTCAGTCCCGTGAGCGCGGTCGTCGGTCAGACGATTATGCTGAACGTAGTAAACGATCTTAGGATCGGTGGCGTTGTCGTGATCGCCCAAGGCGCCACTGCCCAGGCTGAGGTTGTGACCTCGAAGAGGCGGGGGTCAATCGGCAAACCAGCGCACATC
The DNA here is from genome assembly GCA_025774805.1 of bacterium. GTDB lineage: Bacteria > ARS69 > ARS69 > ARS69 > ARS69 > JALGZR01. Next base: position 3,418 of record JALGZR010000041.1, on the reverse strand, counting down.
GGGGTAGTGCTCCGAAGTGTCCAGGCAGTAGACGGAACGACGATTGCTCTCACAGGTCAGAAGCAGGTGCTGGGGGAGGACAAGCAGACTTCAAGCCTGGTGATTACGCTACTATGTTGTATCCTCGGGCTGCTTCAGAAGGGCGGTCCTGCAGAGATCGCCGCCGGCTCGACCGTGCGCGGGAATGTCGTGGGGCCAGTATCGGTAGGGACGTAGGTGTCGGCCACCGTACCCAACCTGGTCCGTAGGCTGATTGCGTTGAGGCGATTGCGGAGGGGGATTGAGTGCGCCGTTCTGTCGCTGCTTGCGGTCGGTGTCGCATATAGCGCACGCGGCGATCCGGTTCCGTTGGGCCGCGGAACACCCGTGTACCTTGAAATCGCCCAACCTCTATCCTCGGAAACCGCAATGGTGGGCGAGTCAGTACTGCTACGAGTGGCCTTCGATGTTCGTAGTCGAGGATTTGTAGTGATTAAGCGCGGGGCCCCGGCTAGTGGATCCGTTGAAGAGGCCGTCTCCACCGGAATTGTTGGCAAGGCCGGCCTGTTGGTACTTCGTCCTCAAAGGTGCAATGCCGTAGATGGGTCGGCTGTGCTCCTGGAGGGGGAGCACCGAATCCAAGGCGCAGAGTACTTCGAGGAATCTGCAGCCGTGGCCGGGATGGTGTGCTGTCTTGGTATCTTCTTGAAAGGAAAGAAGGCAGAGGTAGAAGAGAAGACGATCGTATCATCGTTCGTGGTGAACGGAGTTTCGGTTGATGTGACGAAGGCAGATCAATCGGAGCAGGTTGGGTGATGTTCTTGTACGTGCTTGCCCTTCTCTTGATTCTCGTAGCGGGTCCATGCGCGCCTCAAAGAGCGGCCGGTGTCGATCTCCGTGGTCCCTGGAGCTTACAGACCGATCCCTTTGTACTGGAGAAGAACGAGACCGTGCGTTATCGGTCGAGCGATTCTACGTCACCAAGTCGTTTGATGATTCACGCATACCAGAGATTTATAGGACCAACGAAGGGTAACCCCTGTCCGATGTCGCCGAGTTGCTCCCACTACTCTCTGGAAGCGTATAGACGGAAATCGGCATCGGTCGCATTTCTCATGACGGTGGATCGTCTCAACCGCTGTGGTCATGATCTATGTCACTACCCGATCGTGGTCGTTGGCAATCGGGTCCTGCGCTACGATCCTGTCACTCAGGCGCGGCGGGATAGCAGGTGAGTGTGCTCGTACGCCTGATGGTTGCGCTCGTCATGCATGCGCTCCCGCTAGTGCCGGTCGAGGCCGGAGCGGGTGGCGATGAGATGACCCTGAACGAGGAGTATCGGCACGCCGAGTGGCTCGAGAACCAGGGTGAGTTGTATCGAAGTGCTTCCTGGTACCTTCGTGTGCTGCATCTGGCAGAGAATCACGAGCTGCGTGATCGGGCGGCGCTCGGAGTAGTCCGTGTTCATCGCCGCGGAGAAAAGTGGAAGGAAGCCATTCTGTGGGGCGAGAAGGTCAGAGCGATGGATCTATCTCCCGACATCAGGACGATTGCGACTCTCGAAGTTTCGGATTCTCTGATCCGACTCGGACGGGCCGACGATGCCGTTCGCGAACTAGAGGCCCTTGATACGAGTACGATTCGTTCCGAAGAGCGTTGCCGAGCGGTCCTGCTACTTGGGTTCTCGCATCTGAGCCGCAAGGACGTCGGTTCGGCGCGGCGAGCCTGGGATGTTGATGCCCGTACGAGTGGATGCAGTAGGGTCGATCGGTTCAAGAACATCCTGGAGGATGCGGATGATATCGATAAGCCTTCGAAGCTGGCAGCCGGCTTGCTGGCTTTAGCACCTGGAGCAGGCTATCTGGTCGCAGGCAAGAGACAGACTGCCCTGGCGACGTTTCTCGTAAACGGTCTTCTGATCGCTGGAGCAGTCGAGGCATTTGACAGGGATCTGAACTTCCTTGGCACAACGTTCTCGATCTTCGCTCTGGGCTGGTACACGGGATCGATCTACGGTAGCCTGTCGAGTGTGGATCGTATCTACGAATCACGATGGGAAGATGTCCTTTCCGGAGTAGATCTGGAATCCTACTAGCCCGGACTATTCATGAAGATCGTCGCGAGATCGCGGAGACGCCCACCGGACGGGCACCCGCAGGGGTTTGGACCCGAGGCGTATTTCAGCCATACGTCGCAGGGTACGGACCCCGAGGACGCCCGTCCGGTGGCGTGGTTCCGCGATCGCAGCAGATCCTTCATGAATAGTCCGGGCTAGGGCGTACATCTGGGGAATTGCTCGTCTCACCCTCATTCGCAAGGGGTCGATCATGAGGAACATCAGACGCTGTGCCCTGTTTGCTCTTGTCACTGTGGTCATCGTAATCCCATCATCAGCGTTTGCGGACGGGCTCTTTTTTGAAGGGCGGGGCGGTGGTGGCGGATTCAGTGGGGACGTTGGAGACACCTTCAGCACAGGCATCATTTTCGGCGGAAGCGGGGGCTTCGAACTGGAGGGCAATATTGCCATTGAGGGTGATATTTCCTTCCTTCTGATGGATGCAGTAGGCGGGGCTCCCGAACTTGTCTATAACAATGCAGGATTCCTGAGCTTTCTCGGCGGGGTGCGGTTTTTCCTGATGCCCCCCGAGTCGCCAGCTCGGTTGTTCTTCGGTGGAGGGGGCGGATTCTCGATTCTGGCTTGGGACTACACTCGTACGGGGGAGTCGTTTACGGGTGTGGATTCTGACGGCATCGGAGCTCTCTCGGCCTTCGGGAAGATCGGAGTGCAAGTGCTCGTATCAGATAGTGTGGGCCTGAGTGGCGAAGGACGACTCATTCTCAATGCATGGTCGGACGAGACCACCGAAGGTTTCGATCTCGATACGGATGGAGCATCATTCCAGGTCACGGGCGGTGTCACCCTGTTTATCTGATGAATCGCCGCCTTCACGATAAAGTATCTTGTGCGGACAATTCGTTGACATAGTGGTGGGGTTCTGAGTGGATACACTCAGGCCGGGTGACCTGTCCACGCCATCCGCCCCCGCCAACGGAAGCGGGCGGGTCCGAAGACCCGCCCGCCGGCACTTCTCAGGGCGGCCGTTCCGCGCCCCGTCTTCTTCGATTCCGAAGGCTACCCGTTCAGTCGCTTCTCCAGAGCCGCGAGCTCGTCCTTGAGACCCTGGGGCAGCTTGTCTCCGAATTTCGCGAAATGCTCCTTCATGGACGGGATCTCGGACTTCCAGCCCTCGACGTCGACGCGGAGGAGTTCTTCGAGGTTCGCCTCCGAGATATCGAGGCCGTTCGTATCCAGAGCTTCGACGGTCGGGAGCCGACCGATGGGCGTGTCCACGGCCTGGCCGGTCCCCTCGCAGCGTTCGAAGACCCACTTGAGAACGCGGCTGTTCTCTCCGTAGCCCGGCCAGATGAACTTGCCGTC
>JALGZR010000265.1 GCA_025774805.1 bacterium | reverse complement strand
AAGGCCGACGACCTCGTCGACGAGAAGAACAGTCGAACCGAGGGCGAGCGGAGCCGGATCCATACCTTCTTCTACAAAACCTTGGTCCCGACGCTGATCCTCATGCGGGAGGACGGGACGCCGGCGGAGCTCGACCTCGTCGGGACGCGCTACCACCCGGACGACCTCTACTCCCGCGCGATGTGCCAGGAGTCGGGCGACCTGAAGTTCAAGGGCAACCTCTGCGAGGTCCCGGCACTGGTCGACCCGGGGACCGGCGAGCGCGACCCCGCGGGGGTCTCGATCTGCCCGGAGATGGCGCCGACCGACGACCTCCGGCGTCTCCGCGTCTCGATGGGATCGGCCCACTTCGACAGTCAGTACCAGCAGAACACCGACCGGATGAAGGGCGAGATCTTCCGCGACGAGTTCTGGCGGCACTACGAGGACGACCCGCACGAGCGCTACGAGCTGAAGGTCTGGGCCGCGCAGGATCTCGCGGTCGCCGAGAAAGAACAGCACTGCGAGTACGCCGATGCCGTGATCGGGGTCGACGACCGCGATCCGGCCTCGCTGAAGATCTTCCTCCTCGACCGGTTCCACGCGCGGTGCGACTACGCGACGCAGATCAGCCGGGTGCGGCATATCTTCGACGAGTGGGACCCGATCCGACTCGGGATCGAGGCGAACGCACTGCAGAAGCACCGGGTCGACGCGGTCTACCGCGACCGCGAGCTGATCGACGTCGACCTTTCGGGGCGAGTGGTCCCGATCATGACCCATCGGGACAAGGTGACCCGCGCCTGGAAGTTGGCCGCGCGGTACGAAGCCGGGCGGATCTTCCACATGAAGGGTGTCCACCAGGACGTCGAGGATCAACTAGCGGCGTTCCCGAACGGCAAGTTGGACGACATGTTCGATGCGCTCGACCTGGCGATAACACTGGGTTGCGTGCGCCGCGCGAGGAAACGCAGGAGCCGCCGCGTCGGCGTCTTCGGACGCCGCAAGGGCGGAGTCGGCCGGGTCGCGGCCGGGAGGTGACGAGATGAACCAGCAGACCTTGAGGCAGATCCAGCGGGCGCTGAAGGCGGGCGACCGTCTCTCGGACGAGCAGGTGGTTAAGCTCGCGGAACTTCAGCGCGCGGTGAACGCGGGGAACCACCACGTCGAGGTGCGGAAGATCGCGCTCCGGGAGGGGGAGGAACTCTGGGACTTCATCGACGCCATGTGGATGGCGGTCCAGACGAACCGGGTGATCCTCGCTGACGGCTCGCTCGACGCCTACCTCCAGGGGATCTTCGACGACCACGTGATCGTCCAGGACGGAAACACCGGGCGGATGTTCAAGTCGACCTTCACCCGCGACGCGAAGGGGCAGTTCATCTTCGGCGACCCGGTCGAGGTCCGGCAGGTCTTCGTCGAGGTCGGGAGTGCGGAGGAGGACGGGGTGGAGAAGGCGGCGAAGCCGGAGTACCTCGAGGTCGCGAAGCGGGCGGCCTCCTCGAAGTTCGGGTTCCTCCCAACGTCGATCCGCCGGAGGTAGACGATGCCGACGAACGAGAGCTACGTCCCGAACCTCCCGGACATGAAGGTCGTCCGGGTGGTCAAGGTGAACGACACGGTGCTCCCGGTCGCCCGACGCTATGGGATCTCCGTCGCGGATTACGAGGAGATCGTCCTCCACGTGGTCCTGAAGAACAGTGCGACCGCTGCGACGATCACTGCCTACGCCTGGTCGCCCGAGGCGAACACGTTCCTCCCGTACGACTCGGCGGTGACGAAAAGCGTCGCGGGGTCGGCGCGGATCAAATTCCTGCTCGACCGCGCGCATACCGTGTTCTTGATGGTCACCGGGATCGCCGGGGGTGTCCCGACGAAGGACCGGGTCTTCCTCGAGGTCGGGGGGATCCCGATCAACCAGACGGTGGGCTAACCCATGAGATCGCGGGCGCAGAGGGTCCTCGGGGCGGTCGACGTCGAGCGATCGGGGTCGGTCGCGCAGATGACCCGGAGCAACCTCCGGGCCGTCCGGGCGGCGGTCTTCGGCGTGACGAAGAACCGCTCGGCGCGGGTCGCACGACGGACCGACGTCGAGCCGGTCTCGACCGCCGGGGCCTCCTCCGGGGAGTCCAAGGCGCGGGAGGTCGACCCGTTCGAGCGACTCGAGGCCGAGGGGAAGGTCCTCCGCCCGCCGTTCGATCCGCTGCTCCTCGCGGTTATCCCCGAGAACAGCACCGAGGTCGGTCCGGCCGTCGACGCGATGGCGGTCAACTGCGAGGGCTTCGGCTGGCGGTTGGAACCGCGGATCCCCGTCTCGGAGTCGACCCCGGTC
>JALGZR010000264.1 GCA_025774805.1 bacterium | reverse complement strand
GTACCGGCCCGGATCGGTATAGGTCTCCTCGATCCTGAGTCGAACGCTCTGTCCCTCTTCGACGGGGTCGAATCGCACGACCACCACCTCCGTGCTTGGCGCAGCCGGCCGCGAGAGCTCGATTCCTCGAGCGGTGATCTCGTCTCCGCGCAGCATCTCCACGGGAAGCTCCTGGCCCGTGTCCAGAACCCTCGCGGACGGGTCGGACACGCGGCTTCCTGCGCGAACGACGTTGAGATAACGATCGACTCCTGGGCGAGATTCTGTGTAGTCGTGGTAGAGCCGGAACGAATGGGTCTCGGGTGGCTCCAGGTAATACACGATCTCGCGGTCCTGGAACGCGCGCTCGGAGAACGTGAAGTCGATACGAGCCGTGGTCGGCGAGGAGCCGGATGCGCTGGCCGCGGGCGTGGGGGGCAAGGCTGCGGACGGGCTCTCGGCGCGATCCGGGTCGCGGGCGGCGGGCGCGGCGCGCGGTGGTAGCTTCCGTCCCGTCAACCGGAGCGGAACCGACGACGGACCCCGGTTCAGGAGGCTTATTCGGATCCTGCCATCCGCCTCTTCTCCGATCTGGGACGGGTAGTTCACTCCGGTGAGCTCGTATCCGGGGGGAAGCACCACCGCGTTTCGGTCGATTCCCAAGGAGCGGGAGAACGTGATCCCATCAGCGGAGCCGCCGTAGCCCTCGGGGTCCCGATACGTCTTGTCGATTCGTATGCGGACCTCGCCTCCCGGCGGCACGCTCCGGGCTAGGGTTACCTTGATGTACTGGCCCTCCAGGCTGGCCGTGGGGTGCCCCGTTCTCCGAGCCTCGTCTCCAGGTTCCACGTCCCACTCCAGGGAGGCCCCGGTCATGAGGTCCTGGACCCCGTGAACCGTCGCCTCGCTCCCGGCGCGAATGGAGTTGAAGTAGTGTGTGGCCCCGGGACGGGTGGCACTCACGTGGTAGTGAATACGAAAGCTGTGGCTCGCCGGGTCCAGAAGCTCGTAGCGCGTGTAGTCGTCGGCCTGAGTCTGTGGCTCCTGAGCTGGCAAGGGACCGCACAGAGGTGAAAGAGCCACGAGGACGCTGGTGAAGGCGAGCGCTCGGCTTCGGAGGGGAGACATGAAGCGGTTCTTGGGATGGTCGTGAATCCTCCGGGACCCCGTGCGAGTCCCTCGGGTGAATGACGAAGGCCCAAGTCACGCTCGGGCCTTCTCGGAACTCCAGGGCAACCCCACGGCTGTGGTGGAGCCAGGAACGGGGAAAGCCCTGACCGCCCGATCCGGGTCAGACCGAGTAGTAGGGATTGATCCCGCTCGTGTGATCCGTCACGTCGTGAATCGCCGTGACTTCCGGAATGCTCTGGAGGATCATCCGCTCGACACCCTGTTGGAGCGTCATGCGCGAAAGGGCGCACCCCTGGCAGCCCCCTGCCATCTGGACGTACACCTCCGTTCCCTGAACATCCACCAGATTGATCTGGCCTCCGTGAGCGGCGATGGCGGGATTGATCTGCCGATCCAACAGGTCGCGAACCCGGTCGGCGATGGGCCCGGACGGCGGTTCCGACGGGAGCGGAGCAGCCGTGTCCACGGTGCGCACCTCGAAGCCGGCCTCGTTTACGCGCTCCACGAAGTCGACGGTCGCTCCCTCGAGCTTCTCGATGCTCCCACGCTCCAACAGGACCGTGAAATCTCCGAGATCGACCTCCAGGTCGTCCCGCTCGCGCTCCTCTTCCGCCACGAGGGTCAGCTCGAACTTCGGCGAGAGGGGTCCCCCGTCTCTCGACCGGATTCTAAGCGCGCGTTCACCGTCGTTCTGTTCCATGAAGGCGAGGACCATGCGACGGGCGGCGTCCGTGAACTCTACCATCGCCGAACTCTCCTTGGAGATATGCCGCGGGAGNTCCAGTACCCCGACCTTGCGCGTGGGTTCAGCGTGGACCGCCCGGTTACGGGCACCTTGTGCATCCCGGGGGATGGCGGCGCCGTTCGGCCGAACTGGAAGACAGCCCACGCACGACCGTCGAGCTACGAACGATTCGCCCGCGTGTGAACCGACGTCCGCCTTTCGGTTGCTGAAGATCCTCGGCAAATCTACCTTTCCCCACCCCATGCACTCCGCTCCCCAACCCGAACCGCATCAACGATGTCCGGCGTGGACCTGATGGACAAACTCGTGTCCCTCACCAAACGGAGAGGTTTCGTCTTTCAATCCTCCGAGATCTACGGGGGAACC
>JALGZR010000040.1:41305-44576 GCA_025774805.1 bacterium | reverse complement strand
AAGTCGATCTCCAGATCGTCGGAGAGGAGCTCGACGCGGAACTCCGAGGGCCGGGAGACGTATTCCGTGCCCTCGAGCTTCCTCAGGTGAAACGTTCCGTCGGGAAGCGGAGTGACGACGTTCGCAATGGCTTCCTCGGGCATGGGTCTCTCCGCGGCGGATCAGGTGATCTCGTAAAGGAAGTCTCCGGAGTCGCCGACCGTCACCCGGACCCGCTGGAAGGGCTCGGCGCGGGCCATCCGCTCGAGGATCTCGGTCGAGACCGCCGGGAGGATCGACCGGGTGAGGATGGCGTCGATGTTGCGGGCCCCGCTGGCCGACTCCGTGCAACGGTCGGCGACGGCCTGCACCAGCTCGTCGTCGTACTCGAGAACCGCGGCGTGGTTCTCCTGGATGCGGTGGACGATGCGGCTCATCTGGAGACGGATGATCTTCTTCATGACCTCGTCCCCGAGGGGATAGAACGGGGTGACGATCATCCGTCCGAGCAGCGCCGCCGGGAACGCCTGCAGGAGCTCGGGGCGAATCGCGCCCGCCAGGCCCTCGGGCTCGGGGATGGTGTCCGGATCGGCGCAGAGCTTCATGATCGTGTCCGAGCCGACGTTCGAGGTGAGCAGGAGGATCGTGTTCTTGAAGTCGACCTCACGTCCCTCGCCGTCCTCGAGCACCCCCTTGTCGAACACCTGGAAGAACAGCTCCATCACGTCGGGATGGGCCTTCTCCACCTCGTCCAGGAGGACGACCGAGTAAGGGCGGCGTCGGACGGCCTCGGTGAGCACGCCCCCTTCGCCGTACCCTACGTACCCGGGAGGTGAGCCCTTGAGGCTGGAGACGGTGTGGGCCTCCTGGTACTCCGACATGTTGATGCTGACCATGTTCCGCTCGCCGCCGAAGAGCGCCTCGGAGAGGGCGAGAGCGCTTTCCGTCTTGCCGACGCCGCTCGGGCCCACGAGCAGGAACACCCCGACCGGCTTGGACGGGTTGTCCATCTTGGCCCGCGCGGTCCGGATGCGCTGGCCGATCGCCTCGAGCGCGTGGTCCTGCCCGACCACTCTCTCCTTCAGACGTTCGGGGAGCTCGAGCACGGTCTGGATCTCGTCCGCGACCATGCGTCCGACCGGAATCCCGGTCCACTCGGAGATCACCGCCGCGACGGTCTGGCCGTCGACCTCGGTCTGGACGAGAGGGACGTCCCCCTGGACCCGCTCCAGCTCCTCCCGGTGCCGATCGAGGTCGGCGCGCAACTCCCGGCGCTCGTCGTCCGAGAGGGTGGCCGGCGTCGCGGCGGCTTCGTCGTCGGGCGCGACGTCCGCCTCCCCGCCGCCCGTCCCCTCCGTCTTCCCTTCCTCCAACCGGGTCCGGATGTCCGCCATCGCCTTCACGAGCTCCTTCTCCTTCTTCCACCTCTCCTCGAGCTCACTTCTCCTCTTCCCGGTTTCGGCGAGATCGGCGGCGATCTCCTCCAATCGCTCCGCGTGGTCCACCCCGACGGCGCTCTCCCGGGTGAGAATGTCCTGTTCGTGCTCGAGCCCCTCCATCCGACGCCGCAGATCCTCCAGGGGGGCGGGCGTCGCGGCGTGCCCGATGGAGACGCGGGCGCACGCGGTGTCCAGCACGCTGACGGACTTGTCGGGCAGTTGCCGGGCCGGAATGTAACGGCGCGACAGCCGGACCGAATCGCGGACCGCCTCGTCCAGGATGCGAACGGCGTGGTGCGATTCGAGCTTGGGAGCCACCCCCCGCATCATCTCGATCGCCGGTCCCTCGTCGGGCTCCTCGATCTTGATCACCTGAAAGCGACGCGTCAGCGCCGGATCCTTCTCGAAGTACTTCTTGTACTCCGCCCAGGTGGTGGCCGCGATCGTGCGGAGCTCGCCGCGAGCCAAGGCGGGCTTGAGCAGGTTCGCCGCGTCGCTCTGTCCCTCCTGTCCTCCCGCCCCGATCATCGTGTGCGCTTCGTCGATGAAGAGGATGATCGGCGTCGGGGACGACTGGACCTCCTCGATCACCTGTTTGAGACGGTTCTCGAACTCCCCCTTCACACCGGCTCCCGCCTGGAGAAGTCCCAGGTCCAGCGTGCGCAGGGACACCCCCCGCAGCGGCTCCGGAATGTCGCCTTCCGTGATGCGGAGCGCGAACCCCTCGACGACGGCGGTCTTCCCGACGCCGGCCTCTCCGGTCAGGATGGGGTTGTTCTGCCGGCGGCGCATCAGGATGTCGACGATCTGCCGGATCTCCGAGTCCCGACCGAGCACCGGATCGATCCTTCCCTGCCGCGCGCTCTCCGTGAGGTCGACCGTGTACTGGTCGAGCCCGGGGGTCGCACCTCCGGGAGCGCCGGCGGCCGCCCGCCCGGAGAGGTCGCGCTCCGCCGTCGGAGCGCCGGTCGTCACCTCCCGATCCTCGGGGGAGCCCGCCACGATCTCGTCGAGATCCTTCTCGAGAGCGTCGGCGGAGATCGATTCCACGCCCGGGCTGACCTCGACGAGGCGGCGGCGGAGCACGGGGTTCCGGAGTACCGCGAGGAAGAGCACGCCGGACCGGACTCGCGCCTCCCCCCGATTGACCGATGCGATCATCCAGCCGTCGCGCGCGATCTCCTCGATGGACTCGGTCAGGTCGGGTCGACTGCCGCTTCCGGTCTTGAACCGCGCGAGCGCCTCCGCGATGTCCTGCAGAAACCGATCGGGATGCACATCGAAGTGACGGACGATTCGGGAGACGTCCCCCGCCGAAGGCTCGGCGAGCCGGCCGATCCAGTGCTCCATCTCCACTTCGTAATGGGTCCGGGAGACCGCAAGACCGGCGGCGGCCTCCAGACCGCGGCGAGACGTGCTCGTGAGCTTGCCGATGAGAGATTTGAGATTCAGGCTCAAGGGTTCACTCCTCGTGCGATCGGGATCGATTCGATTCGCGCACCCGGGGCCGATACTCGTAGTCACAGGAGACTACGACGTCGGAGGGGTCATGGTCCAAGGGCATCGTCTTGATCCAGCTCGTCCAGCCGAGACGGTTCGCCTCCTTCGGTTCGCCGCCCAGTCGAAGGGGAGGCGCCTCCTCCTTGTAGACGACGAGTTGGATGTCGAAATCGTACTCGGGACCGACCGCGAAGCGGACGAGCTCACGGAGAGGGCGGAACGCGTCGCCGTCGGGAAGGAACGACCGGCACTGGGCCAGGGTCAGCGGTCCGAGCCGCAAACGGAATCGCTGCTGGGCGATGCACACCGATCGGCCCAGGAACGTGTGGTGACCGAGACGCGCCCCCTCGCTT
>JALGZR010000040.1:0-41268 GCA_025774805.1 bacterium | reverse complement strand
GAGCTCCTCGCGGTCGATGCCGTACCACCCGGAAATCAGCGGCTCCACCTCGACGGGAACGCCGAAGACGCCCGCCACGAGATCCTCGAGCTCTCCGGTCGACGCGGGGACGCGCGAGAGCATCCCGGTCCAGCGCAGGAGCGCCAGATCCTCGAACGAGAGGCGGCCGCGCAGTCCGGGCGTGTTGAGCCCGATCAGAGAGAAGAGCGCGTGCTCGAACAGGCCGCCGGTATGGACGTCGGACCTCTCGTACACCAGAGGGAAGTGGTGCTTCTCCCACGCCCGATAGAAGAGCGAGATCAGACGGTGATTGAAGAGGTCCAGGAAGTTCTGCAGCGCGTGGTCGTGGTCGCGGGATCGGGCGGCGACGAGCTCCGTGTAGCAGAGCGGGAGGGAGCCGTGGCTGGCCGGGCTCGCCACCCCGAAGAACGGAACGTCGAGCTCGGCCGGATCCCCCTCCTCCGGGCCCCGCCGGATCTCGCGGACGTCGCTCGGCGAGAACGCGAAGTTGATGCTCGAGGAGAACCGGACGGGCTCCCGCTCGGGATCGCCGTCCCCTCCCACCGGATCCCGATCGGAGGCGATCCGGTGAAGCAGGCGCACCGCCTGGAAGAAGTCGAACTCGTAGCCTCGCTCGAAAAGATCTCGAATCAGAGGATCTGCCGAGCTCCCGATCTCGGTGGCCATTTCTTCAGCACGCCCTCTCGTTGGCGGACTTCCGCGACGGTCTGAACGAAGGAGTTGATCGACGCGTAGTGGGCGAGAAACCGCTCCAGAAGAGAAGCGAACAGGAAGACGCCGCTTCCCGCGAAGTGGTCCTCGTCGAACCGGAGGCGGATCTCCAGACCGCGCGCGTGCACGGAGATTCCCTGGCTCCGGATTCTCCGCAGCACGGACCGCGAGGCCACCCCGACGAGCCCGAGGATCCGGTGTCGCGTCGTCGCCGAGTCCTCGAAGTCGTAGAGCTTCAGGATCTCCCGGAAGGCGTCGAGCGCGGGAGAACCGCTGGAGACGCCGGAGATGTCCGAGCGGGCCTCGCCGTCGCCTCGATGGTCCACGATCGACAGGAAGTTCAGGCTCAGGTGCGAGATGATCCTCCACCGCCCCTCCTTGCCGAGGGAGGGGCGGACCGTGAGCGTCGGCTTCCGCAGGGAACGAACCCGGACGATGCCCGGTTTCCCCTCGATCCGGAAGTCGTCTCCCGATTCGCGGCCCAGCGGAAGTCGTGAGGGAAGATCGCGGTTCGTACAGAGCGCGCGGACGTTGAGCACCTCGCCGGCCTCACGCGGGCGGGCGCGGAATTGATTGTCCACGAGGGTGAGGGACACCTCGGTTCCGCGATCTCCCTCCCGGCCCGACGCCCGGCGGCTCGCGTGCCAGAACGCGGCGTCGGAGAGGTCCTCGCTGCCGTGGTGAAGCGCGTAGAACGGACGGAACTTCCGCACCTTCCCCGTCCGGGGCGCGAGGCTCGTGACCTCCTCGATCGAGTGCACCTCGAAGGCTTCGGGGGAGTGCACGTCGGGAACGATCGGGTACTCGACGTCGGTCTCGTTCATCTTGACCGGGTCCGCCTCGTGGGCGAACAGGTTCACCGCGGGCGCGCACCCGAGCTTGAGGTTGTCGGGCGAGACCTTGCCCTGCAGGTCGATCGGGAACTCCTCCAAGAGCACCAGGATGTCCAGACTGTCGGACTCGACCCGCGACGCCGCCGGCGCGAGCCCGGCCAGCCGCGCGCCGTGGAACTTGTCGGGAAAGGCGAAGTACTCCTGCAGCAGGCGATATCCGGCCGAGGACCCGCCCGGGTAGGGAAGGACCGCTTCGTCCGGGTCGAACCCGCCCGGGGTGAGGACCGAGGCCGGAAGGAGCACGGGTTCGATGCCGGTCCCCGGAGCGGGCGAAGGTTCGCGGAGGAGGATGCCACGCGGGTCGCGGAAGAAGAGCTCGTAGAGGCGGTGGACGACGACGGGATCGCGATCGAGGAAGAAGCGGAGCGTGTCCACTCCCACCTTCGTGAAAGGCCGCCCGCCGAAGGTCTTCAGTCGAATGCGGATCGCCCCGCGAGCGCCGGCCGGGCACCCCGGCTCGTTCTCCCCCAACGGAATGGCTTCCACCGACTCGACGCGGATGGGCCAGAGCGTCACCGGATGGCAGGTTCGGAACTGGCACCGAACCCCGCCCACGGGAGGCGTGTACAGCCGTGTTCCCCGATCGACGGTCAGGCCCTCGCCCTCCTTCGCCCAATCCGGATCGAGATCGAACTGGACGATCGTGAGCGAGGGAACCGGAGCGACGAGGTGGGGATAGACGATGTCGAGCATCGAGTCGGAGATTTCCGAGAACTCGTCGTCGATCCGGAGGCGGATACGCGCCGTCAGCAGGGCGAAGGCCTCGATCAACCGCTCGACGTGCGGATCCTCGCACTTCTCCGGCTCCAGAAGGAGCTGTCCCGCAACCCCTGGATAGCGCTCCGCGAAACCGGCGGCGAGTCGCCGGATGTAGCGCAGCTCGCGCTCGTAGTACGGAAGCAGTTCGTCACGCACTAGTACGTTTCCTCGACCGTGACGACGCCGCTGCTCGGATCCAGGCTCGTGTCGAACGTCACCGGTTCGCGGATGGGCTCGACCTGGATGACGCCGGAGATCCGGAAGCGCATCGTGAAGTCACTGATGTCTTTCGAGGGAATGAACTCCACCTTGATGCTCCGCTTCTGGAGGCGCGGCTCGAACGTCTTCACGGCGTTCGCGATCAGTTCGCAGATCTCCCGGATGCTGAGCGCCCCCCCGACGGAAAACGTGCTCAGATCGGGCAGACCGTACGCGAGAATCGACTTCTTGGCCTCCGGATAACGCAGGACCTCCTGCGCCACGAGGCGCGTGTTCAGCAACCATTCCAGGTCGCGGCGGACGACCTGGCGGAGGTCCTCGACGCCGATGCGGAGGTCGCCGCCCCGAGGCGAGTCGCCGCGGCCGCCCGCGAGACGATCGATGACGGAATGACGGAGAATCTCCGACCGTCGTGGCCCTGCCATGCCCGCCTACCCTCCGGCCCGGCCGGCATCGCCTCCGGATGCGAGCTCCAGGGACCGCACGGAGAGGAGCGCGCGGTCGTCCTCCTGCCCGCCCTCACCGCCGGTCATCAGAGACAGGACCTTCTGTCCCCGTCCTCGCACGCCGGCCCCGCTGTCGAACCACTCCGTCTCCCGGCCGAGACGAATGGAGTCGCGCTCGTCCTCGTTCGAGCCCTGGTAGAGGACCGGAAGGTGGACGTCGGCGACGTTCCCCTCCGTGTCCTCCAGGTGGGCGGGCACCCAGAGAAGGTCGAGGACGTGCTTCGGCTCGGAGATCTCGAGGGTCCGGATCCTCTCGAACGGCATCAGGAGAAAGCGGCCCCCGGCGAAGATCTCGAAGACCGGACCGAGAAACTCGTCGGTGTCCTCGAGGCGGTCGAACTTCTCGCCGTCACAGGTCCCCGAGACGAGGGACACCTTCTCCGCCGCCCGATGCAGCGTTCGCCCAGCCCATTCCCAGTCCGACAGACCGGCGGCCTGGATCGCCTCGACCCGGAGCGTGAGGGACTCCGGGGGATTTCCGGGCAGAAGTGGATCGGTGGCTCCCGAGTAGACCCGGCGCCGCTCCGCCTCCGATGCGAGCAGGTTGCGGTAGATGAGGGCTCCCGCCTGGAGCTTCTCGTCCTGAATGCCGACGGCATCGAGCTGCCGGGCCGCACGTTCGAGGTCTCCCGTGAAGCAGAGGAGGGCGAACAGGAAGTAGCGGCGCTCGGAATCGGTCGGGTTCGACTTGACCTCGGCGGTCTGGGCCTCGATGGCGTCGTCGAGACGCCCTTCCTTCCAGAGGTCGTGCGCGATCATGGCGAGTCCGGCGTGGGAGGAGCGATCGAAGAGGAAGAGAAGCCCGGTTCGATCGACTCCGAGAAGTCGTCACCGAGGAGCGGAAGGGGCTCTGAGCTTCTCGGCACGACCTCCCGGAGCGCGATTCGACCCGCGATCGGGATTCGGAATATCAGGTGCGCGTACCGCTCGCCTCGGCGGACCACTCGAAGCTTCTCACTCCGAGCGCCTCGCCCGTCTCCTTGTCGAGCGGGTCGATATCCCAGACGATCTCGCTGAAGCGGAACGAGACCGTCTCCTGGGCCTCCCCTTCGGTGAATCCACTGTACTGGATGTCCGCGACGGACACGTGCCGCATCGTGATCTTCATGAACTGGTGCAGCTCGCCGCCCGTCAGCGCAATTGCGTCGTAGATGTTGACCTCTTCGTAGTGGTCGTTCTGGCAAAGAGTCTGCATCAAGAGGGGAGTCGAGCCGTCGACCTTCTTCTGGACGTTGAGAAGCTGGACGTTCGCGGAGCCCGTTGTCCTCGCGAACGCGCCTTCCGGCCCGTAGGACTGGTTCAAGCCGTGCGAGAACCCCTCGATGGTGAAGACGTCGGCGAGCCCGATTCCGGGAACCTCGGCGACGGGACCTTCCAGACCGTCGATCTCCAAATAAAGAGGCATGAGGCCTTCTCCTCTGATCTATGGTTGCGGGTCGATCCGATGACTCGAGCCTACTGGGCCGCTCCCGGGAGGTCGGCCACCAGTCTCAGGGATACGTTGAGCTCCTCCAGCTGGAAGTGTGGTCTGAGATACGCGATCGCCCGGTAGCAGCCGGGGTTCGCCTTGCTGTCCGTCACGTCGATCCGCGCCTCGCGGAGCGGTCGTCTCGCCTTGAGCTCCTGCGAGGCCTCGTCCTGCGCCAGCACGTAGTTTCCGATCCACTTGTTCAGGAACTGCTGGCACTCGGACCTCGACTGGAAGGATCCGACCTTGTCGCGACAGATCGCCTTCAGGTAGTGCGCGATGCGTGAGGTCGCCATCAGGTACTGCGTCTGGGTGGAGAGCTTGGCGTTCGCGGTCGCCGCCGGGTCGTCGTACTTCTTCGGCCGCTGCACCGAGTTGGCCCCGAAGAACGCGGCGTAGTCCGTGTTCTTGCAGTGCAGGAGCGGGACGAACCCGAGATCGGACAGCTCCTTCTCCCGCGTGTCCGGAATGAGAACCTCGGTCGGGCACTTCGACCCGATGTCCCCTTCGCGCGACTTGAAGACGTGGATCGGCAGACCCTCGACGAGGCCGCCGCCCTCGGGACCGCGAATCGCGACACACCAGTGATGCTTGGCGAAGGCCGCCGTCAGACGCCCCGCAAACGAGTAGGCGGCGTTCGTCCACAGGTACTTGTCGTGCTCGGTTCCGTCGACGCTCTCCTGGTAGTTGAAGTCCTCGACGGGGTTGTCTTTCCCGTAGGGAAGGCGCCCGAGCACCCGGGGAAGGGTCAGCGTGACGAAGCGGGAGTCCTCGGTGTCGCGGAAGGAAAGCCACTTCGTGTTCTCCGGATTCGTCTTGTCGAAGATCTTCGCGAGATCCCGGGGATCGGGCATCTGCGTGAAGCTCTCCATGGCGAACATCGAGGGAGCGGCCGCGCTGATGAACGGAGCGTGCGCGGCGGCCGCGACCTGGCCGATGTTCTCGAGCAGCGCGATGTCCTGGGCTCCCTTGTCGAAGTCGTAGTCCCCGACCAGGCATCCGTAGGGATCCCCGCCGTAGAGCCCGAACTCGTACTCGTAGATGCTCTTCCAGAGGCCGCTCTCGGTGAACTCGGCCGCCGACTGGAAGTCCCGCAGGAGCTCCTTCTTGGTCGCGTTGAGAACCCGGATCTTGAGCGTCTCCCCCGTCTCGGTGCTCATGACGAACTGGTTCAGTCCGCGCCAGGCTCCCTCGAGTTTCTGGAAGTCGTCGTGATGCAGGATCTCGTCGAGCTGCGCCGAGAGAAGCTCGTCGATCGCGGCGATACGCGCGTTGATCGTCCGCGTGACGTTCTTCTGGACCTTCATGCCCGGATCGAGGAGCTGCTCGACGAGGTTCTTGATGAGGGACTGCCCCCGCTCCTTCGCCGCGTCGTCGCGGGGCTTGATGCCGGTCGTGAGCATGTCCTCGAGAATCGTCGCGCCGTCCTGCTCGATGAGCTCCTTGATCGGAGTGGCCTTGGCGCCCTTCTTCTGTGCCATGACTAGCCCTCCCCTCCGCCGGACTCCGCGCCGCCGGCCTCCTCACCGCCACCGCCGGAGGCCTCCCCGCCGGCAGCTTCGCCACCGCCGCCGGGGGCTTCGACCCCGAGCGTGTCCTTCAGCTTCTTCCGCGTCTCCTCGTTCTGGAGGATGGCTCCGAGCATCTCCTCGAGCCGGTCGTTGCCCTCGGTCCGCCCGAGCAGATCCTTGAGCCGGTCCCGCACGTCCATGAGATCCGCCAGGGGCTTCACCTGCCGGGCGACGTTCTCCGGCTTGAAGTCCTCCATCTTCTGGAAGTCGAGCTCGACGGAGAGCTCGGTGTCGTCGTCCTGGAGCCTGTTGTCCACCTTGAAGGCGAGCCGCGGCTTCATGCTCTTCAGGACATCGTCGAAGTTGTCCCGATCGATCTCGACGAACTTCCGACCCTTGAGCCTGGGCGGGGCCTCCTTCGGATTGCCGCTGAGGTCGGACATCACGCCCACGACGAAGGGCAGCTCCTTCATCACCTGGGCGCCGTGGAGCTCGACCTCGTAGGAGATGTGAACCCGGGGCGGACGAATCCGCTCCTTCTTTTTGTGAACGCTTTCACCTGGCATGACAATCTCCGTCGTGAGCGGCTCCCGCAGGAGTACCGCGTGGAAACCCGATACTCGTGTCCTTCGGCCCGACTACTCGCTCGGAAGGTCCCTCATCCCGAGGGTCTCCAGAACGCTCGCCCGGGCCTTGGCGTCCTTGAGCACGTCCTGCAGCAGATCCTGAAACGGCATCTGGCCCCAGGAACAGGCCCGCTCGACCAGATACGGGACCGGGCTGTGGGGCTCGGTGCGGCGAAGGTAGTCGGCCGCCTCCCGGAGCCGGCGATACGCCTCGTCGCGGGAGGAGATCGGTCCCCCTCCGTCGGTCGCGGCGGCCGGGGCGCCTGCCGACGCCTCCGTCGGCGGGGCGGCCTGCGGCGACGCCGCTGCGGCGGACGGGCCCGGTGACGATGCCTGCACCCGGTCCTCCAGGTACTCGAGGCAGTCGGCCACGCAGCCCGAGAGCCCGGTCAGATCGGGCGGGCTCTCGAACTTCTCGGTACAGATCGTATCGAGGGCGCGCGTCTCGGACTGGATGGCCTTGAGGTTCTCGACGATCTCGGCGAGGCGCTCCATCGGGGTCGACGCCATGGCCGCTTGCCACTCGGCGCCCGGGATCATCCCGCGCTCGATCATCTCCCGGAAACCGCCCTGGTCCGCGCGCAGGCCCGCTTCGTCCACTCGCAGGGAGTTCTGGTAGTCGAGCCAGCTCCGCCCGGGGACGCCCGGTCCCGAAGTGAGCGGGATCGACTGGAACGCGGTGAGGAAGTCGCGCGAGGTCCCCAGCCAGGAGATCCACTTGGCCCGGACCGGCGGGATGATCTCGCCGTCCTCGACCCCGGGGTGAACCCCGTCCCAGTACTGATCGAGGAGCCCCGACATCAGACGGATTCCCTCGAGGACCCCGGGGAATCCCTCCGTCCAGGCGAGCCCCTCGGTGAGGTGAGCGGCCAGCTGGAGGTCCTTCGACTGCCCCGCGAGGGCGGTCTCGCACGACCGGACGACCGTCGGCCAGTCGGCGTCCTTGCCCTGGCCCGAGACGTCGACCGCGGGGTCCTCCTCGCGCCGGGCCTCCTCGATGTCGGAAATCGTGGTGTCGCCGGTGACCAGGCGGAGATCGGGACCCGCGGGAACCTCTTGGCCGATCGGTTCCAGCAGCTTCCTGAGGTCGATCATCGTACCCATGCTTGGGTTGGACGCGCCTATTCTTCCCGCTCCGGAGCGTGCGCGCTCCAGGCGCTCGGATCCTACCCCTGGGCTCGCAATCGAGTCAAGCCGGGCAACCCCGAGGACCTTGTCCTCGTTGAGGTTGGGGGGTCTGGGGGGGTCTTCCGGCCGGGCCGGCGGCCGGCCGCCCGACGGAAGCCGCCCGCGGCAGCGTCGGCGCCGCCCGGACCCTTCGCCCCTCTCCGGCGACCGGGCCGCCCGATTGCCCCCTTCCCGCGGGGCCGTGTAGACTTCGGTCGCCGAGCCTGCACCGGGGGGAAATACGTGAGCGGAAAGAAGGCCAAAGTCCGGGCGATGCGCGCCCCGGAAATCGATCTCTCGAACCACGAGGTGGGCGAGATCGCGGCGATCGACGAGGAAGGACGCGCCCACGTGACGTTCGCCGGAAGTCACGGCGTTCCCGTCCCCGCGCGATCCGTCGTCGACGCTCCCGCGAGAGCCGGCGAGGCGCCGGAGTCCCTCGTGGGCGCTCCCGTTCTGCTCCTCTTCGAGAACGGAGATCCCCACCGCCCCATCATCGTGGGAATCATCCGGGACGAGCTCCGCCCCGCTCCCGTCCGGCCGGAGGTGCGACTCGACCTGGACGAGAATCGCGACGTGCTCGTCGACGGAGAGCGCCTCGTCTTCGACGCGAAGCGGGAGGTCCTTCTGCGGTGTGGCAAGAGCACCGTCCTTCTTCGGCGCGACGGCAAGGTGCTGATCCGGGGAACGCACCTCGTGAGCCGGGCCAGCGGTCCGAACCGCATCAAGGGCGGAAGCATCAACCTGAACTGAGAGGGTGGGTCGGGGCGGTCGGGCGGCGAAGGTCGCGCGAGGGAACGCGCTGCGCGGTGAGCGGCGTGGTCGCGGCGATCCTGCGAATCCGGTCCCTTCGGCCAAGGAAGGACGAGGCGTGGGTGTCACGATCGGCGTGAACAACTTGAGCGTCATTCACAAGTCGAGCAGCGGCGTGACGATCGCCTTCCCGGACCCCTGCAAGACCCCGACTCCCGCCGGACCGATCCCCATTCCCTATCCCAACATCGCGAAGTCGAGCGACACCGCGAAGGGCACGAAGAAGGTCAAGATCGACGGCAACCCCGTCTGCGTGAAGGACTCGAACTTCAGCCTGAGCACGGGGGACGAGGCCGGGAGCGCGGGGGGAGGCGTCGTTTCCAGCAAGATCAAGGGCAAGGCGGAGTTCGTGAACTTCTCCTTCGACGTGAAGTTCGAGGGGAAGAACGTTCCGCGCGCCTTCGACCTGATGCTGCACAACGACAAGAACACGCCGCCGTTCCCGGTGCTCCAGGGACCCATCATCGTGATTCCGGGCGACGATTCACTGACCTGCGTCGTCTGCGATGAGAACTACTGATCGCCACGCGGCATCGGCGGGGGCGACGGCCGTCACGGGACTCGGAATGGTCTCGTCTCTGGGACCGAACGCGGTCTCGAGCTGTGCCGCCGCGCGGGCGGGCGTTCTCCGCGCAACTCCTCTGGACGAGTTCCTGACGTACGAGCCCGAGTCGGGAGAGATGGTCCCGGTCTTCGGTCACCAGGTCCGCGAGCTGACGCTCGGCTTCACCGGACTGGGGAGGATGGCGCGCCTGGCCGACGCGGCCCTACAGGACCTCTGCACCGGTCCGGAGTGGGACCGGTCGGGGTCGGCCCGAACGGGCCTTTTCCTGGCTCTGCCGAGCGGTTACTTCGAGAGCTCCTTCCTGCGGGCGCAGGCGCAACCGGAGGACTACGAACCGCTGTCGCTCGACGAGTACGTCGAGGCCGCGCTGGGAGACGGCCGGAGAGCTCTTCTAGAGCAGCTCGTTCCGCTCCTGGCGAAGCGGAGCGGCCTGAGGCTTCTGGTGACGCGGCTCTACTTCGAGGATCAGACCGGAGCGATGTCGGCGGTCCGCGAGGCCGCGGAGAATCTCCGGAGCGGGAAGCTCGATCGCTGCATCGTGGGTGGGGTCGACACTCTCTGTGATCCCGCCCTGATCGAGCCGCTTCTGCTCCTGGGAATGCTCAAGACCCCGGAGTCTCCGGCGCGGTTCCTGCCCGGGGAGGCCGCGGCCTTCGTGCTTCTCGAGCGGGCCTCGGCCGAGACGACCAACGGCGCCGCGCTGGGAACCCTGGAGGCTCCCGTGACGACGGAGGATCCCGTCCACCGCTTCGCGGAGGATCCCGTCACGGGATCGGCCTGCGCGGACGCGGTCCGGCGCTGCCAGGGCCGGTTGCCCGACCAGGGGAAGGCGACCGGTCTTCTGATCACCGACCTCAACGGAGATGAATGGAAGGCGCGCCGGTGGGGCCACACGCTCACAGTCCTGCCCCGGGAGCTCGTCGACGTGCCCCACTGGTACACCGGGGAGTCCTTTGGGGAGATCGGCGCCGCGACGGTTCCGGTCGCGATCTGCATGGCGTTGAGGGCGTTCCAGCGAGGGTACGCGAATGCGGAGGGGGTGCTCGTGTCGGCGTCGGCCTATGCCGGGCCGTCCGGCGCCCTCCACGTGCGCGCACCGGGAGGCGCGGGGGTCTCGTAGTGGCGAAGAAGAGCGGTCACCAGAAGCGGCTGGAGGCCCTGGAAGCCCACGGGGATGGGGACGGCCAGGGGTGCATCACGAAGTGCATCGGAAGCTCCTGGACCGGGGGACACGGGTCCTATCGGAAGAAGTGCTACGAGGAGACGCTGAGTCCACGCTTCGGGAAGAACAAGAAGAAGATCTACAACATCAACTTCGAGGCGGCGACGCACCGGCAGCGACTTCCCTCGGCCTCCACGCTGAAGACCCTGAAGGTCAAGCGGGATCCTCGGCGGAGCAAGAAGGCCTGGTTTATCGGAGAGTTCGACAACTTCGACAACACCGCCCAGCGCCCGTACAAGCACAACACGCACCACATCCTGCCGATGACGTCGCTCATCTCGGAGGCGGGGTTGACGCTCACGCAGCTTCGGTTTCTCATGCAGGCGGGCTACAATCTGAACGACGGGGTCAACACGATCAATCTTCCGTGCCACTGGCAGATTGCGGATGCGATGAAACTGCCGGATCATCCCGGTGGGCATCCGGACTACAACGAGGACGTCGCGAAGCTCGTGAGCGACATCCAGGACGACATCGAGGAGCTGGAACACGAGTACTACGACGACGACGGGGAAGAGCTGAAGCACCGCCTGGAGAGGTGGTCGGAGGACGAGTTCTGGGTCCTCGTCGAGTACGGCGCGCAGATGGTCGGGTGCGGCGACTCGAACCGGGTGAACTCGGCCCCGATGGCGGCGCGATGACGATGATTCGGGAGGAAGAAAGAAGCCGGGGATCGCCAGCCTGAGGAGGTCGCGATTGGATCACTTCATTCTCTATCACTCGAAGGACGACCGGTACTGCGGGGTCCTCCAGCGACCGCCCGAGATGGCGGTCAAGTCTCCGCCCGCGAAGGGGATCCGGGCGGGGGACCGGTACGAGGGGCCCCAGCGGTTCCAGATGGCTCCCGAGATCCCGGGGATCCTCGTGCCCGACGTCATCCGGAACGCCGTGCGGTACCTGATGATCTCGGGACGGACGAAGTCTCTTCTCGAGGAGCACGCGACGGCCGAGATCGAGTTCCTGGCGTTCCATCTCCTCGATCACAAGGGGCGGGTCGCGAGCGACGACTGCTATCTCGGGAACGTGCTGGGCAGCGTCGACTGCGTGGACATGGAGCGCAGTGAGGGCACGGTCGGAGAGACCCGGAAGGGGCCGCGCTTCGAGCGCCTGACGAAGCTATACCTGCGCGAGGACGCGATCGATCCGGAGCGGAACATCTTCCGGATCGCTCCGATGCCCGCGGTCATCGTCGTTCGGGAGGATCTGAAGGCGGCCCTCGAGGAGGCGGAGATCACCGGAGCGGAGTTCTTCCCCATGGGAGCCGAGGTCAGAATCTGATGTTGGATTCAGCGCTCGATCTGGCTCGGACGAACTTCTCCCACGATCTCGACCGGCAGCTCGGGAAGCTGCCGGCAGAGGGAGACGAGGAGGCCAGGGCCCTCTTCAACATCTCGTTCGACTACCGGGTGCTGGGACTGTGCGCCCTCCTTCTCGAGGCCGACGTACCGTACTACGCGGAGTGCCTGATCAAGTCGGGCCAGGCCCGGCTGCACTTCCTGCGGCGGGCAGGAGGGGGGGAAAAGTACTCCGAGCCGTTCCTCTGCACGAGCAAGAGCATCGCGTCCGTGGCGGCGCTCGCCGCGGGCGACCGCGAGACTGCCACCGCCATCGCCGAGCGCTCTCCCCAGGTCCACTTTCCCGGCGTCGAGTACGAGGACGACTTCCTCTTCTATCACTTTCTTCACCGATGCCTCACCGGCGAGAGCGACGCCGGCCTGGCCGCGCTCGCCGGCCGCTGGGAAGAGGTTCTCGAGGGGCAGGGATCGGGCTATCTCGATGCGTGTAAGGGTCTGTTGGGCGACGAGAAGGAGTTCGACGCCGCGTTCACTTCCCTGATCGAGCACCGAGAACGGCAGTTCGAGATCTACCAGGAGTCGCCGAGCTTCGACGCATCTCTCTTCGCGACCGAGGGGAAGGTCTTCGTGGAAGGCGTTGCCGTGCTGCAGGTGGCCGGGCTGCGGGGGATTAGTACGCGCGATGAGTATCGGCTTGCCCCGTCGCTGGCGAAAGTGCCAATGGGCACGCACCGGCTGGACGAGGAGGCCTGGAGGTCGGGGGTTTCGGTGAGGGGGTGAGGGGGACGAGAGGTGACGGTGGTAGGGGAGGACCGAGGGTATGCTATCTACAAGAGCTTCTTCCTTCCTGTGCGAGTCCTGAGCCGGTTCTTCCGCCGCCGCTTCCTGCGACATCTCCGCCGTGCCTACGAGCAAGGCCGGCTCTCATTCCACGGCCAGCTCCTCGAACTCGTTCGAGAGGATCGTTGGTCCGATTTCATGAACTCTCTCGCCGAGCGGGAGTGGGTGGTCCATGCCAAGCCCCCCTTCGAGGGACCCCGGCAGGTCCTCAAGTACCTCGCCGGCTACACCCATCGCGTCGCCATCTCCAATCAGCGACTCCTATGGATGGAGAACGGACGCGTCGGCCTTCGATGGAGGGATTACGGACAGGCCTCGAGCCCACGTACCATGAGTCTCGATGCGCTCGAGTTCATCTTCATC
This sequence comes from bacterium, assembly GCA_025774805.1. Taxonomy (GTDB): domain Bacteria; phylum ARS69; class ARS69; order ARS69; family ARS69; genus JALGZR01. The sequence continues at coordinate 28,289 of JALGZR010000040.1, read as the reverse complement.
CGGCGCTTTCTTCTGCATGTTCTACCCCACGGATTTCAGATAATCCGTCGCTACGGATTCCTCGCGAACCGCGTCCGAGCCGAAAAGCCGCTCCTGTGCCGAGAACTTCTCAGCGGGCAAGAGGGCGAGCGACCCAAGAAGTCCCACCCCAGAACAAGAACGATCCCCTGGCCCGTCAGGTGGCTCTGTCCGATCTGCCGGCTCGGGTTCCTGAGGCTCGTCGGAGCTCCAGAGCTCGTCCCGATCCTCGATGCGTCGTAGGGCCACACTCGAGTCCCGTTTACACCGAACCCTATTGCCCCTCGCAAGTCTATGGGGAGGAACATCCTGATCTCGTCTTCGCGCCTACGGGCACGCCAATCGCGGTCTCCGCGGCCGGTCGCCAGGGTACCTACCGCCGCCCCTCCCGGGCACCTCGCCCTTGCGCAAACGATTCCTACCTGAAACAATCCCATAGACGCGACTTAGTCCAACGAGATCGTATCCGGAATGCCTGAGGTGCCGGTCACGACGCTCCGCCCGTCCTTCCCACGCGCGATCCGTCAATGACCTCGCCTGCTCGGGCACTCCGGATACAATCCCTATCGTTGGGCATAAGGGTTTCGCTATCGTCCCATTCGTGTGAGGCAAGAGATGGCACGCAAGGCTCCCGAAGTCTACTTTCCGATTCGCAATCTCATCGCCTCACTGGTTCCAATCACTCTTGTAGCCTGGTACTTCTCAGACAAGCTCGGACGCGACTCGACACCAGTCAAGTTCGCCGTCGTTGGCGTAGCGGTTCTGCTTCAAATCGCGATCGTGGTTGTCTCGACTCGAACACGCCATTCGCGCCGCCCCTTCTTCTGGGCCGTGTATGATTTGCTAACTGGCGATGGGCGATTGCCACTTCGGCTTCTGACCAATGCACTCATCGTCGTCGTGCTCCTGGCCCTGTCCTTCGATGTGGCCGGGCTAGCCGGAGACGGCGGCTTGCCAAGCAGTTTCATCTCGCGATTCGTCGAAGTGGACCTGTATTGGGTCCTGGCCAACTTCCTCGGCATTTCCGTATCAAACATCCGAGCGACCGGGGCCAGCCAGTTCCTTACGGTCATCACGACAATCTGCGGGTTGATGTTCTGGAGCATGTTTATCTCGATATTGGTGAACAAGCACCTTCGACTTCGAGACATGGCTGATGGACGCATGCCCGGAGCAGATGTCGACAAGGAACACTACAATGAGTAGCGACGTTGATGCCCAAGCCGCTGCAGCCGACCGCCGCAAACGGAGGCGGCTGAAGCGCAAGCCGTCGGGCGGACAAGAGGGATAAGCGGTGCAACCGGTCTATTTCGCTCACGGCTACCGAGAGCGCGAGGCACCATTCGCCGCGTACTTCGGGTCGCTCTGTCGGCAAGCAGGCCTTTTGCCCAGCCTCGATCCTCCGTCTGATGATGTGAACGCGGCCAAACTGGAGCGACACCTTAGCTACACCAAGGGCCTCGTTGCAGTCGTTTCGACCCGTGAATCGGGCCCTTCGCCACATATCCTGTTCGAGATCTCGATGTGCTTGCGAGCCGGCAATCCTCTCCTGGTGTTTCTCGAGGACAGCCTGCCAGGTGAGATCGTTCCAAAGCACATTCTTCACAGGAGGTTTTCCGCACGATCGTACGTACGCGAGACACGCGAACATGCTCACGCCCTGGAGATCCTGTGTACATATATCGGTCAGGAGCACACGCCGAGATATCAACCGTCGAGTGAACAGCGTTCCTGCTTCTTCATTGGGCTGCCGGCGGTTTCTGCTGAGATGGCCGCCGCGTTTCGCGCACTTGCGGAGGGGCGAGGCTACAGCGTCGTTGAAGCACCCTCTGGCCCGGTTCAGTTGCCCTTACCGGGGCATCAGCACGCGATCGTACGGACTGCCAGCCTCACGGTCAGCATACTCGACGATTCCACGGCAGCGTCAATGTACTACCTCGGCATGGCTCGCAGCGGTCTTGTACCGACAATAACTCTATCCACCGATCCTAATAGCCCGCTGGCGGCAGAGATCCCTGAAGTTTACCAGCGACGCATCATCGAAGCAGGGGATACCGCGTCCGCTGTGGCAATGCTAGAGGATCAGATCGAGAGGTTCGAAGAGGACTTCATTGAGCTCGACAGGGAAGGCAAGGCCGAGAGCTATGCGCACCAACTCAGCCTCGCGTCGTCGCCTGTGGGTCAGTACTCGGATTCGGTGCGCGCAACCATCGTCCAGGAGATCACAATGGGAGACAAATACTCTGCAGGTCAAGTCGGCGCTCAAGGTCCCGGCGCGCATGCCCATGACATGACCTTCTATCAAATATGGGCCCAGTCGCAGGACAGCATCGATCTTGGCACCCTGGCCAGTGAACTCACCAGCCTCCGTAAGCATCTTCGTGGGAAAGCGAGTGATCCCGAGCACGATGCCGCGATCGGCGCGGTCGCAAATGCCGAGATTGCAGCTCAGGCGGGCGATGGGCCCGGCGCTCTGGCATGGCTGGCGAAGGCCGGGAAATGGGCCCTCGACAATGCATCAAAGGTGGGCGTTGGAGTCGCTACGGCTGCTCTCAAGGCGGCTCTCGGTTTGTGATTCGCCTGTCACGCGCGTGACGCGGAGGGCGATTCGCGCCGCCGCTTACACTTAGGGCGTTGAGCAATGTGGGGACACACCATGCCAGAAAGCGAGCCGGAGTCAGCCAGCCTGCTTCTCTATGGCTGGCGCATCACTTCCTTGTGGCTTTATCCCGTTCTGGTAGCCACAGGGGCTTTCATGCTCAGGTTGGCCATTTCGTCCCTGAAAGGTATCGATGCGTATGGGGAGAGTGATTCCACGTTTCGGCAAAGGTTTTGGGTGGTGTTCAAGGGACAGAAGCTCGACCGAGAGGACGGTGACTACTGGCATTCATTTGTATTGGGCTTTCTCGAGCTTGCCGTGTATCCGATTCTCATGGTGACCGGTTCGTGGACGTTCATTGGGGCATGGCTTGTGCTCAAGACGGCCGGCCAGTGGCGAGCGTGGAAAGAACGGAGATGCCCTTTCAACAGGTTCCTGATTGGAAACGCGCTGGCATTGATTTGGTCATTCCTGATTCTCTCGAGACTCGTGGTGCTGAGATAGGCGAAGACATTGGCACGATTCCTGGGCCGATCTGAGGCCGAGAGACTGCGCCTTGCTCAGCCGTCAGCGAACCTCTGACAGTGGCCGCCCCTCCTCGCCAACCGCGGTCTCGCCCACGGCCGTCCCCTTCACCTCATTCCGCATCGAGCTCGGTTGCCCCGTGGCCTCCAGCACGCTCGTCCAGAGAATCCCGGTCGGGTCGATCCGTTTGCGGCGTTGGATCGCGAGCTCGATCGGCACATGGACGAAGAGGTTGCTCCACGAACCGATGAGGACGCCGGTCTTGCCCGCCATGCCCGCATGGGCTGCGTGCTGGCCCAGGAACGAGCAGAAGATGCTGTCGTTCGAGACCGCGGGCACGGAACGGATCATGTAGCTCGGATCGATATACTTGATCGTGTGATCCACGCCGCGCTCGGCCAGGATCTCGTGGAACCGCGCTCGGAGCAGCGTGCCGATGTCGCCGAGCTTCCGGTTTCCCGACCGGTCGGTCCCGATCGGGTCTTCGAAGAGTTCCTGACCCGCTCCCTCGGCGACGACCACCAATGCGTGGTCGTCCCGCCGAAGCCGGGCCTCCAGATGGGCGACCAGCCCGTTCGACCCGTCGAGATCGAACGGCACCTCGGGCACGAGGACGAAGTTCGCGTCCGCGCAGGCCAGCGCGGCGTTGGCGGCCACGAAACCGGAGTAGCGGCCCATCAGCTTTACGATGCCGACTCCGTTGCGGAAGCTCATCGCCTCGACGTGCGCGGCCTTGAGACTCTGCTGGGCGGCACTGACCGCCGAGTCGAAGCCGAACGTCCGGGCCACCATGCTGATGTCATTGTCGATCGTCTTGGGAATCCCCACGACCGCGATGCGAAGACCGCGCCGGCGGATCTCGTCCCGGATCGAAACGGCGCCCCGAAGAGTGCCGTCGCCGCCAACGGCGAAGAGGATCCGGATGTCCTCGCGGTGCAGCGTGTCGACCATGACCTCCGGCGACTGCGGACCCCGCGACGATCCGAGACTCGTGCCCCCGTCCTCGTGGATCCCGCGAACTTCACGAGACCCGAGGTCGATGAGCGGCAGTCCGGACTTCGGATTGAGTCCCTCGAATCCGAACTGGACCCCCTTCACGACACGGACGCCGTAACCTCGCGTCAGCGTGTTGTGAACGGAGCGGATAACGTCATTCAGCCCGGGACACAGGCCGCCACAGGTCACGATCGCGGCCTTCACGTTCTGTGGGTCGAAAAACAGCTTCTGCCGCGGGCCGGCCTCCTCGAAACCGGCGAGCGGTTCCTCGGCACGGACCCGGTTCTCGATCCGGCGGGCGTCCAAATCGTACGCAATGCGATCGTCGTCCGACACGAACCGCCCGTGGGTGAGCGGGGAGTCGATCGTGCACGCGCCCAGCGACTCGATCCGGGTGTCGATGTTCTCTTGGGCAAATGGGGGTTGAACGCTCATGGGATCTCCGCCGCCGCATCGGGAAGAGGGTGTTTCTTGGAACGAACGGCTCGCGGAGTGCAGGGCTTTAGTTCGGATCGGTAGGGACGTCAGAGTCCCTGATGAGGCGGATCAGGAGAGGCAACGGCCGGACCGTCACCTCGACCCGCTACTCCACGCCTTTCCCTCGAGCTCGAGATCGGTCTGCTCGAATCCTCCGCGCGAGCACGCGGCGAGGTAGACGTCCCGCCTCGCCTGCAGGGGCAGGCGGTCGAGCATGGCGACCGCACCGGTCCACTCGATCCCCGCCTGCCAGCGCCCGTCCTCGGAGAATTGCCCGCGGGTCGCCTCCCACCATTCCCGGGCCCTCTGAGGATCGGGCGGAGGCGCATCGTCCTCGAATTCCTCGTCGACGCCGGAGTCGGGATCCGGCCCGCCGACCAACGAGGGAGGTGGTCTCTCGGCATCGATGTCCTCCGCGCCCGTGATGCGCCGGAACGCGGCGGCCGCCTCCGGGCCGTGCTCCTTGTCCGCCATCGTGTCCAGAAGCAACTCGACGGCTTCGATCTTCCCGAGAGCGCCCAGCGCGGCCAGGGCCACCGCCGTCGTTTCGGGTCTTCGGACGGCATCCCGCAGCAGAGGGAGATCCACCGGATTGCCGAGGACGCCCAGGAAGCCGAGCGCTTCCGGATTCGGGGCACTGCGGTCCATCGCCGCCCGCCGACAGAGATCCTCCAACCCCGGCATCCCCGACAGCGCCGCCGCCCGGAGGGCCGCCCATCGAACCTCGGAGTCCTGGTCACCGAGTGCGGGTCGCAGATCGTCCGGCGCTTTCATCCCCCGCAATTTGCCCGCCGCCCCGTAGGCCAGCACTCGCACGGTCGGATCCTCGGCCGTCCGCAGGCGATCGACGTCGGGAACCGGCACCCGATGAAACGCGAGCACGTCCGCCGCGGCGGCGGCAAGTGCCGCATCCCTGTCCGCGGCCAGCTTCAGCAGTTCTTTGCGAATCGCGTCAATCGTCGAGTGCCGGAGTCCGATCCGGATGCCGTCCCGGGGCTCGGGCGCGGCCGGCTTCCGGAACGCCTCCAGAACCTCCCTGGTCAGATCCGACCTCCCCGTCTCCATGAACACCAGGGTCGCGGCCGTGGCGGCAAAGACCTCCTCGCCGGCCAGCGCCGGTCGCGTGAGATCCACCGCGTGGCCGCCCGCCAGACGCAGTGCGTCCAGATGGGTTTCCGCACGCTCCTCGATTTCGGCCAGATCCTCCAGAGTCCAGTCGGGCGCGAAGAGCACGCCTTCGCGCAACTCCCAGAGGAAGTCGAGCTCTTCGAAGTGCTCCTCGAGTACGTCATGAAGAACCGGGGGATAGTCGAGCTCGGGCATGGGAACCTCGACATCGGGACGCGGAGGCGGTCATTATACCTCGGCCGGCGAAATCGTCCGGCTCTTCCGTGAAGCGAAACAGAAGTCCGCATCGGACACTCCGAAGGGCCACGGCATGAACCGACGCATTGTCATCCTCAAGACGGGCTCGACGTTCGAGACCCTGGCCCGTCAGGAGGGCGACTTCGAGGACTGGATCCGCGCGGGGCTCCGGCTTCCGGCCGGCTCCGTCCTCGTGGCCGACGTGCGATCTTCGCAGCCGCTCCCCGACCCCGGAGCGACCGCCGCCGTCGTCATCACCGGATCCCACGACATGGTCACCGAACCGCCTCCCTGGGTACCGTTCGCCAAGTCCTGGTTGAGAAGCGTCCTCGAGCGGGACGTCCCCGTACTCGGGATCTGCTTCGGACACCAGCTTTTGGGAGAGCTTCTCGGAGGGGAGGTCGGGTGGCACCCCGACGGCCGGGAGATCGGCACGGTCGATGTGACGACCTTTCCCGCCGCGCGCGAAGATCCTCTGCTGAGCGGTCTACCCGAGGTGTTCCCCGCGCAAGTCAGCCACGCACAATCCGTCCGGAAGCTCCCCCCGGGGGCGGTCGTTCTTGCCCATACGGAGGTCGAACCCTGCCACGCGTTTCGCGTGAAGGGGAACGTCTGGGGAGTGCAGTTCCACCCCGAGTTCTCCGAGACGGTGATGCGCGCGTATCTCGAGTGGTACCGTTCGCAACTGGCCCGGGATGGGACGGACGCCGATCGGCTCCTGGAGTCCGTGCGCCCCTCCCCGGCGAGCGAGGTGCTGATTCGGTTCGCGGCTCAGGTCGGGCTGAACCGCCGCCGCGCGAGGAATGAGAAGAGCCCGTCGTGAGCCCCCCCGACCTCCACGACACCGACCCCCCCTGCCCGCGTCCCCGCTGGCTCCGGATCGGTCTCCACTCGCTCGCTCTCGCGCTCGCGAACCTCGCCGGCCTCGCGGTGGGGTTCGCCGCCTACCACCTGCTGAATCCGAACAATCAGCTTGCCGTCCAGGTCCCCATCGCTGCCGGGATCAGCCTCGTCGGGTTCTCGATCTGGATCGCGGTCACCCATCGGACTTCCCGCGAACCCGGCGACTGCAGCCGCCTCGCGCTCGAGCGACGCCGGGACGGGATCTGGATCTACCTTTCGGCTGTGCTGTGGTCCGCCCTCCTCTTCCTTCCGGCGCACTGGATCACCACCGGGTACGTCAGCGCCGTGTCCAACATCGGTATGCTCGCCCTGTTCCAGCTCGCGGTGAACCTGTTCGTCGTCCCCGCAAGTCTCGAGATCGTGCGATGATGTGTCCATGCACGATTCCTCGCCCGGTTCTCTAACCGGTCCTCTGACAACCCCCGCGCCGACACCCGGCCGTCGAATCGCTTACGCAGCGATCTTCGCCGCGGCCCTCGCGTTCCGTCTCGCCCACCTCTGGGGGCAGGCGCGACACAATCCCCTGTTCGCCGCTCCTATCATGGACGCGAGCCTTCACCATCAGTGGGCGCAGCAGATCGCGTCGGGCGAGGGGCTGGGGTCGATCCCGTTCTTCCGGGCGCCGCTCTACTACCACCTGCTCGGAGCTCTCTACAAGATCTTCGGGCCGAACCTGCCGCTGGGCCGCCTCGCGGGGTGCTTGATCGGATCGGCGTCCTGCCTGCTGATCGCCCGCCTCGGTGAGGTCATCGCCGGACGGCGCACCGCGATCCTGGCCGGATTCCTGGCCGCGATCTACTGGCCCTTCCTCTGGTTCGACGCCGAGCCGTTGACCGTCGTCCTCGAGGTCTTCCTGAACCTCGCGATGCTGCTCGCGCTCCTCGAGGCGGGACGGCGCCGCCGCCCCGCGCTGTTTCTCGCCGCCGGCGTCTTGTGGGGTCTCTCCGCGATCACGCGTCCCACCGTGCTGGCGCTCGCTCCGGGCATGCTCGCCTGGATTGCCTATGGGGTCGAGCGGCAGAGCTCCCTCCGCCGGCGGCTGGGGACGGCCGCGCTGCCCTGCCTCGGCGCCGCGCTCGTCATCCTGCCGGTGACCGTGCGCAATCTCGTCGTGGGCGGCGAGCCCGTCCTGATCTCGTCGCAGGGGGGGGTGAACTTCTACATCGGCAACAATCCCCACTCGAACGGATACACCGCAGTCGTGCCCGGCACGCGTCCCGACTGGTGGGGCGGATACGAGGACACCCACCGGATCGTCGAGCGCACCCTGGGAAGGAAACCGACCGAGGGAGAGGTGTCGCGCTACTGGTTCGACGAGGCGGTCCGCTGGATCCGCGGCGAGCCGCGGGCGTGGCTCGCGCTGACGTTCCGGAAGCTCCGGATGTTCTGGAGTCCGGTCGAGATCCCGAACAACCAGCCCATCCTGTTCTATGCCCGCATGTCCGAGATCTCGGTGCTGTACCGGATCGGATTCCCTTGCGTCGCGACCCTCGGCCTGGCGGCGCTCGCGCTGCCGGCGGTCCGCCGGCGACGGTGGGGTCTTCCGCTGATCTACCTCGGAATCACGATGGTCACCGTGGTGGCGTTCTTCTGCCCCGCGCGCTATCGACTCCCCGCCGTCCCGGTGCTGATCGTCCTGGCGGCGGCCGGACTCACGGAGCTGCCGGGTCTCGTGCGCGCCCGGCAGCTCCGCGCCCTCGCCGGATATGCCGCAGCTCTCGTCGGGGTCGCGGTCGTCATCGCCACGAATCCACCCCACCCTCGAGCCGAGTTCCGAGACGAGGCGGACAGCGAGGGACACCGCAACCTCGCGGTCCACTTCCGGGAGCTCCCCGACCGGCAACCCGCCGACGTGGAGCGATCGCTCGCCCATTACGCCGACGCCGCCCGTCTCAATCCGGACTACCCCCGGATTCATCGGGACATGGCGAGCCTCCTGCTGGAGGACGGGCGACCCGAGGAGGCGATTCCGCATCTCCGGGAGTACGTCTCCCGCACGCCGGAGGATCTGCGGACGAGAGGTTTGTTCGCCGCGCTTCTCGAGGAGAACGGGCTCTTCGAGGAGGCGGTCGAGGAATACCGCGCCGTGCTCGATCATCGGAAGAGCGATCGTCCCGCGCTCCGCGGATTGGGCAACGCGTTGCTCGAACTCGAGCGATACGAGGAAGCGGTGCCGGTCTACCGAAGGCTCGTCGCGATCACGCCGGACGGAGTGGGACCGTGGGTGAAGCTCGCGGAGGCTTTCCGGCGGACCGGACATCGGGCCGACGCGGTCTCCACGCTCGAGAAGGCGCTCGCGATCGAGTCGGACGAGGTCCGACTGCTCTCCGGGCTCGCCTGGCTCCGGGCGACCGCTCCGGAGGAGGATCTGCGCGACGGAGCCCAGGCCGTGCGTCTCGCGGAGAGAGCCGTGGCCGTCGGGGGTCCGGTCGCGGAGCGTCTCGACGCCCTCGCCGCCGCCTACGCCGAGGCGGGCCGGTACGAGGACGCGGCTCGAGTCGCCCGTCAGGCGGCCCGGACCACCCTGGACTCCCTCCGGGCGCGCGAGATCGCCTCGCGGGTCTCGCTCTACGAAAGCGGCCGGCCCTACCGGGAGAGTCTCTCGGGACGGTAGCGGCCTTCCCGGAATCCGCCTGCCCCGCCATCAAGACACGCCCGCCCACCCACCGGCCGGTCGCGCGCATCGCCGCCGGCATCCTCTACCGCCGTTGCCGGGGGGACACGGCCGGGTCGATCGGCCTATAGTCCTCTCGGGGCGCCCCCACCCGGCGCCGTCGCGGAGTCATCCCGCGCCGAGCGAGACCATTGCGGCGCCCCGAGGAGACACGACCGATGAGCTCGATCCGATCCCCGCGAATTCGCTCCCTCGAGTGGGGGCGACTGGAGGTCGAGGGGCTCGGAACGTTGAAGGACGCGAAGCTGTACCCCGGCGGCGGCCGTCGATGGGACTGGGCCGAGACGGGGACTTCTCACGATCCGGGCATCCAGCCGGAGGACGTCCAGGAGCTGCTCGACCACGGGGCGACCGTGGTCGTTCTCTCGAACGGAATGCTCGAGCGGCTTCGTGTCCGTCCGGAGACGACGCGACTCCTGGAGAAGAGCGGGGTCACCGCTCACGTGCTGCCGACCCCGGATGCCGTCCGCCTTTACAACGAGCTTCGGGAAACGGCTTCCGTGGGGGGACTCTTTCACTCGACCTGCTGATCGCGACGCACCCGGCGGACGTTTCGGATCCGGCGTCACCCCGCATTCCCGAGGAGCGACTTGCGCATCCTTCTCGTTCTGCTGATCTCCTACGGCGTGATCTGCCTGGCCGCCTACCTGGGGCAGAGTCGCCTTCTCTACTTTCCCGGCGGGACGGACCGCACCGCGATCGAGCGGCAGGCGGCGCGCTTCGGGCTTCGACCCTGGCCCGCCTCCGGGCCCGAGCTCCGAGGGCTCCTGGGAAACGCGGGCCCGTCGGGAAACCGCGGCACCATCCTCGTCTTCCACGGGAATGCCGGCTCCGCCGGCGACCGGGCGTACTACGCTCTCGCTCTGGAGCGCCGGGGCTTTCGCGTGATTCTCGCCGAGTACCCGGGATACGGCGGGCGTCCGGGCTCTACCAACGAAAGGTCCCTCGTCGAAGACGGCATGGAGACCTTCCGACGCGCGCTGCAGGAGTTCGGCCCGCCGGTGTACCTGTGGGGGGAGTCGCTCGGGTGCGGCGTCGTCACCGGGATCGCCCGGCGGGTCGGGTCGGACGCCCGCGGCCTCGTGCTCCTGACTCCGTGGAGCGACCTTCCCGCGCTCGCGCAGCACGTCTATCCCTGGCTCCCTGCGCGATGGCTCGTGCGGGACCGCTTCGACAACGTGGCAAACCTTCGCGACTACGCCGACCCGGTGGCCGTGGTCATCGCCGGCCGCGACGAGGTGATTCCGGGGCGGCTCTCCCACGATCTCTACGCGTCGATCCGCGGGACGAAGCGCCGTTGGACGTTCGAGGGGGCGGGACACAACTCGTGGGACGCCGACCCATCGCTCGGATGGTGGAATGAGGTCGCGGCATTTCTGGAGGGGGAGAGGGCTGGCAACGCCGGTACCGCGGAGGTACCATGAGAGGCCTGCGCGCGAACCCACCGCGGCCCCGCCCGACCGTCCGTCCGGCGCCCGGGGAGGGGAAACCGCCCGGAAGGACCGTCATCACCGTGTCGGAATCCGCCGAGAAGACGCCGCCCCGCCTTCAGGAGCCCTCATCCGACCAGGAGATCCGCTGGATCGCGCGCCGGTACGAGGAGATCGGCGCGGCCTCGATCCCCGGATACGCCGTCACCAAGGAGGGGCTGGAGGAGGCGGAAAAGTTCATCCGCGCCCAGATCCTCGACGAGAACTGGAACGTCGTCGTCGCGATCACCGACGACTGCCGAACCGGCTCGGTCGGGATGCTCCTCTGTCACGTCCGGGACTCGCCGCTCGATGGGAAGCGCGAGTGCTCCGTCGACGCGATCCACATCGAGGAGTCGCATCGGGGAACCGGTCTCGGCCGGATTCTCATGGAGCACGCCCGGAGGTGGGGAAGCGAGCGCGGTGCCCGGCGAATCCGCACCTTCGTCGCCTGGACGAACGCCGGCATGAGAGCGCTCTGCCGGAGCCAGGGGTACGCCGAGACGTTCGTCGAACTGGGCCGACCGATCGAAGACCGCGTCTCCGCCGGCGGTGATCGGGGCGGCCACGGTGCCGGCGCACGGGGTGGCAACGGCACCGGCAGTCCGAGCGGCGGCCCGACCCGCCACGATCCGACCGGCCCCGAGCCTCCCTCCGGCCCGACTCCCCGATGACCGACACCCTCCGCCCGGAGTCCACGGGCGGCCCGGCATCCTCTCGCACACCTGCCCCCTCTCCCCCTTCCGCCTCCTCTCCCCCGCGTCCGACCGCGCGCACGTTCGTCCAGTGGATGGGCCTCTTCGCGGGCCCGCTCCTCGCCGCCCTCACGTACCACGGACTTCCCGACGCCTACGCCGACGGGAGCGGCGGGCTCGTCCCCTTCGGTCACGCCGGCAAGGCCACGTCGGCCGCCGGCGTCTGGATGGCGGTCTGGTGGATGACCGAGGCGATCCCGATCTACGCGACGGCGCTTCTGCCGTTGGCGATCCTCCCCGCGACCGGCGCCGTGAGGATCCGGGCGGCCGCGGCGCCGTACGGTCACGAGCTCATCTTTCTTTTCATGGGGGGGTTCATCCTCGCACTCGCCATGCAGCGCTGGGGGCTTCACCGGCGCATCGCCTTCCGCGCGCTGCGCGTGATCGGAAAGCGCCCGGGACCGATGGTGGCGGGTTTCATGGGGGTCGCCGCCGGACTCAGCATGTGGGTGTCCAACACGGCGACCACGATCATGATGCTCCCCATCGCCACGAGCGTGATCGATCTCGTGACGAACGGCGGCCTCTCTGCCGGCACGTCCGCCTCCGGCGCTACCGTCGATCCGGTCTCCGCGCGGAACCGTCGCAACTTCGCCCTCTGCCTGCTTCTCGGGGTCGCCTACGGCGCGTCGATCGGAGGAATCGGCACACTCATCGGAACGCCGCCGAATCTCTTCCTCGCCTCGTTCGTCGAGAGCGAGTTCGGCGTCGAGATCAGCTTCGTCCGGTGGATGGGCATCGGTTTGCCGCTCGTCGTCGTCTTTCTTCCGATCGCCTGGCTCCTGCTCTCGCGCGTGCTCTATCCCTTCCGGGGAGTCGAGCTCGCCGCCGGCACGCCGATTCGCGACGCGGTGGAACGGCTCGGTCCGATGAAGCGGGGGGAGTGGATCACGTTGATCGTCTTCCTCGTGACGGCCGCGCTCTGGATCTTCCGTCCCCTCCTCGCGAAAATCGCCTGGGGGACGTTTCATCCCTTCGGGGGGCTCACCGACCCCGGCATCGCGATCCTGGCCGCCCTCTCGCTCTTCGTGATCCCCGTCGAGCCGAGGCGGCGGATCTTCGTGATGGACTGGGAGACGGCGGTCCGGTTGCCGTGGGGTCTGCTCGTGTTGTTCGGGGGAGGGCTCAGCCTGGCCGCGGCGGTACGGACCACCGGAGTCGGGGAGCTCCTCGGCCACCGGGTCGAGGGTTTCGCCGGACTGCCCCCCATCGTCCTCGTCCTCGTCGTGACCGCGCTGATGATCCACCTCACCGAGCTCACGAGCAACACGGCCTCGACCGCGACCCTCGTGCCGATCCTCGCCGCCCTCGCTCCGGGGCTTGGAGTCTCGCCCTTCTTGCTGATCGTTCCCGCGACGATTGCCGCGAGCGGTGCCTTCATGCTCCCCGTGGCCACTCCTCCGAACGCCATCGTCTTCGGATCGGGCCACGTCACGATCCCCCAGATGTGCCGGGCGGGCGTCTGGCTCAACCTGATCGGGATCGTCCTCATCACCGGGCTCGCATATCTGGTTGCGCTTCCGCTGCTCGGAGTCGATCCCGCCGCCGCCGCGACGACCGCCGGCAAGAAAAGCGCAGACGCGCCGCTCCCCATGACGATGACCGCCGAAGCCGCCCCCGCCTCCACCGAAGAAAAGCCCCCCGAAGATAGGAACGCCGAAGCCATGGAACCCGACATTCCCCTCTCCGAGTTCGATCGACACTGGGACTACGATGATCCCGCCGGTACGGAGGAGCGCTTCCGTGCCCTTCTTCCCCGGGTCGAGGGGTCGGATGACCCGTCCCTGAGATTGCAGCTCCTCACGCAGATCGCGCGCACGCAATCCCTCCAGCGGAAGTTCGACGAGGCGCACCGGATCCTCGACGGCGTGGAGGCCGAGCTCCCGACCGCACCCCCCGTCGTCCGCGTGCGGCATCACCTCGAACGGGGGCGCACGTTCAACAGCGCCGGGAAGAAGGAAGAGGCCCGGGCGGCATTCGTGGACGCGTGGGACGCGGCCCGAGCCGCGGGCGAGGACGGCTTCGCGGTCGACGCCGCGCACATGATGGGGATCGTGGAGTCCGGCGCCGAGTCGGTCGAGTGGACCGAGAAAGCCCTCGAGCTGGCGGCGTCCTCCTCCGACGAGCGGGCCCGCCGCTGGCGCGGCTCCCTCTACAACAACCTCGGATGGACCTATCACGAAGACGGACGGTACGAGAAGGCCCTGGAGTACTTCGAGGAGGCCCGGCGCTGTCGCGAGGAAGACGGGAACGAGGAGCTCATCCGGATCGCCCGCTGGTGCGTGGCCCGGGGGCTGCGGTCGCTCCATCGAATCGACGAGGCGCTCGCGATCCAAAAGGAATTGAGGGCGGAGCACGAGGCGAGCGGCAGTGAAGACGGGTACGTCTGCGAGGAGCTCGGGGAGCTGCACTGGATCCGCGGGGAGGAAGATGTGGCTCGGCCGTGGTTCGCTCGCGCCTGGGAGATCCTCTCCCGCGACGCCTGGCTCGTCGAGGCGGAGCCGGAACGGCTGGCGAGGCTGCGCCGTCTCGGCGGCCTCGCGGACGGCGCCGCCGCCGACGAATCCTCCCCCGAAGCGTCCCCCGACGGCGCGGCCTCGTCCGAAGAAGTTCCCCCCGAGGAAGAACCATGAGCCTCGCGGTCGACTCCCATCCCGCGCTCGCGCTCTACGCCTTCACGACGACGTTTCCCTCTCCGCTGGGCACGATCGAGTCCCCCGACTGGCTCACCGCCCTCCTGCTCGCAGACGCCGCGGCGCCGCTTTCCCGCGAGGAGTCGACCCGCGCCGTCGTGCGGGACATGCTGCGGCAGGGCGGCTACAAGCCGACCGGTCGCGGAAAGCCCGCCTCGGAGTATCTCGTGCGCTCCGCGTCCGAGGGAAAGCTCCGCTCGATCAATCCCGCGGTCGACGCGTGCAACGTCGTCTCCCTGCACAGCGGTCTGCCGATCAGCGTGGTCGACCTCGACCGGGTGACGGAGCCGCTCCGCGTCGGAATCGCCGGCGAGGGCGCGAGCTTCGTGTTCAATCCGTCGGGACAGGAGATCCGCGTCGGGGGCCTCCTCTGTCTGCACGACGCGGACGGGCCCTGTGCGAACGCGGTCAAGGACTCGCAGCGCACGAAGACCCGGGGCGAGACGACCCGCACCCTCTCCCTGATCTGGGGCGTCGAGTCGCTCGGGGATCGGACGGACCGGGCGGGCAGGTGGTATCGTGAGCTACTGGAGCGACTCGGGGCCACGACGGAGCGGATGAGGGGCTAGCCTGCATGTCTCACCAGTCTCTGCTGCGGCAGCGGCAACGCCGCGCCGGGCCGAACCCTCTTCAGCTCGAGCTTCCCTTCCCTTTTGCGCAGCCTCGCGACACGTCGTTTGCACCGGCCCGCGAGACGCAACTCGCGCCGACCCGCGATGCGCCGCCACGGGAGACGGAACCCGCGTCGCTCCGCGAGGCGCAACCCGCACCGCTCCGCGACGCTCCGCCCGCGAGCGGCGAGGAACTCCGCGCCCGCGTTCACGACATCACCCGGGACCTCATCGCGAAGGCCCGCGCCCGGTGGCCGAGAGCGCGGATTCCCGAACCGCGAATCGAATTCCGTCTTCGCGGCCGTTCGGCCGGGGAGGCGTGCGCCGAGACGGGCACCACGAATTACAACCTCGCTCTTCTGGAGCGCAACGGTGAGGCGTTCCTCCGGGAGATCGTCCCGCACGAGGTGGCCCATCACGTCGTCTCGTCCCGCATCCGACGGCGCGTGCGGCCCCACGGGCCGGAATGGCGGGAGGTGATGGACCTCTTCGGAGCCCCCGCGCGAGCCACCCACGGGTTCGAGACCGAGCCGGCTCGGCGGGTCCGCACCGTTCCCTACCGCTGCGGCTGCGAGACGCCCCATCTCCTCACGCTGCAAACCCATCGGCGTATCCGGAGGGGAATCCGGGAGTACATCTGCCGAGCCTGCCGTCAGGTGCTCGTAGCTGCCGGCAAGACAGGATAGTCCTCCTCCCCGTCCTTTTACGGTCCCCCCTCACTTTTCGGGAAACACTTCCACCGGGGGCTCCGTCTCACACACTGGAACGTGTTGTCCCGGACCGTCCGGACTCGGCGTCCTGTCGGACGCCGTGCGCCGTCGCCCACCCTCCCTTCGCCCGGCGCCTGTTCCCGGATCACCCTTTCCCCGTGAGGGACGCCATGCGAAGGATGCCGATCCTGTCCCTGGGGCTTGCGGCGCTTCTTCTCTCCCCTCCCGCCGCGGCCGAAAACTGGGGTGAATTCACGCGCGAAGAGCTCTTCGCGACCTACTTCCCTGAGGCTCCCGAAGCCCCGGCCGTCGTCCTTCTCGACGAGGGGATCGTCCGGGTCGACGCCAGGCTCCGCCTCCGCCTTCAGCGCCACCGCCGGGTAAAAATCTTCGACGAGGCCGGTCTGAGCCAGGCGGAGTACCGGATCCCCTACTGTGAGGGACAGGAGATCAGGGAGCTACGATCGTCCCCCCCGATCGGCGGGTCAAAGTCAACGGCAAGCACGTGCGCGACGAGATGACTCTCGAAGGGCCGGTCAAGATCGTCTCGTTTCCCGAGGTCGCCCCCGGTGTCATCCTGGAATGCTCCTACGAGCTGGCCAGCGATGATCTGTCACAGATCCCTCCGTGGATGTTTCAAAACGACGACTTCACGCGGGTCAGCCGCTTCGAGCTCCAGCTGCCGGACGGGCTCGCGTACATGGCCTTCTTCGGCGGGCTTCCGGGAACTCCCCAGGACCCGGACGAGAGACGGATCAACGATCCGGAGTCCCCGAGGCGCATTCTCAACCGCTCGCGGTGGGAGCTACACAATCAGCCCGCCCTGAGGGAAAAGCCGTTCCTGGCGAGCGCGGAAGACGCGCGGGCGACGCTCTACGTTCAGCTCGAGAGCTATGAGACGCCGGCCGAGACCCGTCCCCTCGCGCATTCCTGGAACCGGATCGCGGACGATGCCCGACGGCAACAGTCCGCGTTCCTGGAGGGCGACGAGGGCGTGGAAGCCTGGGCGGCCGCCGCAATCTCCGGAGCCACGACGCCCGGGGAGAAAGCGCAGGCGCTCTTCCGCCTCGTGCGGGACGACATCGCTCCGACGGCCGATACGCGCATCGACGCCATGACGGCGGAGGAGATGCTCGCCACCGGCCGCGGTCCCGCGCCGAGCAAGAACGTCCTCCTGGCCTCGCTCCTGCAGAAGCAGGGAATCCCGGCGGACGTGATTCGCATCCGGACCCGCGATCGGGGCGTCTTCTACCCCCGTTACCGCTGCCTGCGCCAGCTGAACCATGCCGTCGTGCGCGCCGAGCTGGACGGAGGCAGCGTCCTGCTCGATGCGGCCTATCCCTTCGTGCCCTTCGGTCAGCTTCCCCTCATGGATCACGTGGAGCAGGGGCTGCTCGTGGGCGACGGTTCCGGAACCCTGATTTCGATCTCCGCCCCGAGCGTCCCGTCGACGCGCGGTGTGAAGACGACGGCGAAGCTCGACGGGGAGGGTACCCTCGTCGCCCAGTCCAAGCTGCGCCTCACCGGCTACCCCGCGCTCGACGCCCGGACCTCCGTCGGGCTGGCCGGGGAGCGAGCGTTCGTCCAGGAGATGCTGAAGGGACGCTTCCCGGGGGCCAGCCTCGAGACGGTGGAGATCGCCAATCTGGAGAACGAAGAGGCCCCGCTGACGCTCGAGATCGCCTACCGCGTGAAGGACTACGCCCGCGGTCCCAAGGACCGCATGACGTGCCTTCCGCCCTTCCTGCTCGCGATGGAGGAGAACCCGCTGCCGGACGAGGAACGGCACTTCCCCCTCGACTTCGCGTACCGGGTCTCCTCGAAGGAAGAGGTCCGAATGACGTTCGAGGACGGGATGAACGTCGCCCGGGTCCCGAAGCAGGCGGCATCGAAGACCGGAGAGATCGCGTTCACGACGGTCCACGTTCAGGCCGGCGACGAGCTCCGGACCACCCGGAAGTTCAAGCTGGGCCAGCAGAAGATGTCCGAGCGGGAGTACGCGGCGCTGCGCGGCTTCTACGACGACCTCGTCGCGGCGGACACCGCGGAGCTGGTCGTCGCCCGGGCGACGAAGCGCTCGATGGGAACGCGGTAGCGGGCCACCGCGGCCCGCGACGCGTGTGACGTGGCACGGAGGCACTCCGCTTGCGCGCCCTGGCACGCAAGCACCTCGCCCCGTCGGACGACCGGAGCGTGAGGACCGGTCGATCCGGCGGGGCGTCTTTCGTTTGCAGAAGATCCTCGGCTAGAGCAGTCCGTCCTTCAGCAGACATTCGGCGATCGCGGTTGCGGCACAGGCGTGACCGCGCGGGGTGGGATGGATGCGGTCGGAGGCGACGGGCTCGCCCGGCGCCGCGGCGGCGCACTCCCGGAAGACCGACGCGAGATCGAGGTGCCGCAGGCCGTTCGCCGCCGAGTACCCGGCGATCGTGCGATGTTCTTCGGCGTCCGCCGCCTCCGGCTTCACTTCCCCTCCCCGCATGAAGAACGGAAACACGACCACGAGGACCTCGATGTCCTCCTTCCGCGCGGTCCGGGCCAGAAGCGCGAAGCTCTCCTCGACCGTGTCCTCCCCCAGGCGCTCGAGGGATTCGTCTCGCCGAAGCCGCGACGCCTCGGCGAGGACGTGGTGATGCAGGAAGCGGTAGAGAGCGCTTCGATTCAGCACCGGGACGAGGAGGTTGCTCTCGGTACCGGTGGCGTGCTTCTCCGTTCGACGCAACTTCCGGAGGACACCGCCGTTCACTTCCTCGCGATCGTTGAGGCAGTACTGCAGGACCACGATGTCCGGATCGAAGACGAGACCCTTCTCGATCAGCATCGCGACTTCCTGCTGGGTGTTGTAGCCCGCGACCCCGAAGTTGAGAACCTCGACGTTCTTCCCCGCGGCTCGGAGCTCTCTCTCCAGAACGGAGGAGTAGATCTCCTCCGGGCTCTTGATCCCGATCCCCATGGTGACACTGTCCCCGAGAATCAGGATCCTCCGCGTATCTTCAATACGTCTCACATCATGATCGCGATCGCGGAAGCCGAGATTGTTGCTTCGATCGTTGAACGTCATGAACCACGTCGTCCGTCCCGAGCCCTCGTAGTGGGGAACCGGCTCGTAGCCGATGGACGGATTGGCCGAGAAGCGATACCGGCCCACGGAGATCACGGCGACTTCGGGAGCGACGCCGGTGACCGCGACCAGGACTTCGCCGATCCCGAGCGCAAGGAGGAGAGCGAAGATAACGAGTGAGAGATTCTTCCACATGATTCCGAGCCGAGGACTAGCCTGCGTTTCTCACCAGCGTCTGCTGCGGCAGCGGCTCGCCGCGCCTGGCTTCGTCGCCGGCGCGCTTCCACCCTGCGACGGGGCTCCAGCCCCGCCTCGGGTGAAAGCACCCCATCTCCTCGCCAGACACGACGATCCACAGCCTCGCGACGAGCCTGGTGAGAAACGCAGGCCGGAGCGCATCGGAGCCGGGGAGACGGTGCCAGTCTACCCGCCGGACGGGAGAGGGCGCAATCCAGCCCGATTCTCGGGCGATCAGTCGCCGCGCAGCGAGTGGACGAGCATCCTCCCGGTGACCCAGGCGCCCCCGCCGATCGCGACGACCATCGACAGATGCCCGAGGAACCAGTGGAGACCCGCGATGGACTCGGTGTGACGGAGCCAGCCCTTCGCGCCCAGGATGTAGTTCCAGTCGTGAACGGGATGTCCCCCTCCCGGGGTGACCAGAGGGAGCGCCATCGCGACCGCGTCCTCGGCGTAGAAGGCGACGTCGAAGAAGTTCGTCGCCAACCAGCCGAAAGCGAAGAAGATGGCGAAGTAGTCGCGCTGCTTCACGAACATCGGGATCGCCGCGAGCGGCACGAGGCACTGGAAGAGCGACCCTCCCCAGGCGGCCATCAGTTCTCCAAAGGGAGCGAACACATAGTGTCCGAGCTCGTGGATGCCGAGATTCAGACCCTTGAAGATGCTCTGATAGGATGGATCCGCGACTACCCGGATCCAGACGTACGCCAGGAAGAGGAGAATCGGCAGCCGGACGAACCACCACCGGCCGCGCGTCCACCCGTCCACGTCGTCCAGAACCCGCCGAACGATGGGCCGGTCGTCCGCCTTCCGAATGACGACGTTCGGGAGCCGATGGACCTCGAACGCCTCGTCCACGGGTCCGTTGAAGATCTGACGGTCGCCTCGGGGGTCCTCCCGCGTTCCGGGAGGCCGACCGGTAACCCGCCAGATCTTCTCCACGATCTGTTCGGAGGATTCACGCCGCGCGCTCGGGATGGCGTCGTCCAGAATGTCCGCGGACGGCAGAGAGGGCGCCGGCGGCGCCCCGGCAAGCCGGGCACAGGTCTCGCAGAGCAGGTCGAGGCCGACCTCGCGAGCGCGGTCCGTCTGGATCTTCGTGAGACAATGGCCGCAACGAATCCAGGAGGATGTTGCCATGGATGCAAGACCGGGGGAGGTGGCGTCGCTTTCGCATCGGCCCCCGGAGCACCTGACATGAGACATTTCGGGCGGAGATGGAAGCGGACGGGGTTCCCCGGCTTCCGGCCCGCTCTCACTCCAGGATTCGCGTCCCCTCGTTCTGGGGAGCCCAGACGTACCAGTAGGTGTCAAAACCGGTCAGGCGTGCGAGCCCCGTCTCCTCACCGCCTCCCGCCTCTTCGTCCCGGAGGGCCGCCCGAACGCGGGCCTTAGTATCCGCGTCGCACTGGGAGGGAGCACCGAGGAGAGACGGCGCGACGTGAACGGCACGGGTCGACTCGAGCAGCCGGGCCCCGGCCGGCCGCTCCAGGTAGACGCAGCCCTCGTCCTCCCCGAGCGCGAAGAGGCCTCCTCCCGTGATCGCCGTGTACGGGACGGCATGGGGCCGGCCCCGCCAGCGGAACGCGAAGATCGGGGTCTTGGGTGAAAGGCGATCGTCCTCGGGCGTCAGGTCGAGATAGGTCTTCGGGGTGGCGAAGTAGCCCGCGTAGACGTTCTCCTCGACATGGGTCTTCCCGTCGATGGAGAGCACGCGCGTGTCCGCGTGGCGCGCCTGCCAATCACCCCACGTCGTCTTCTGTCCGATCGGCAGCTCCCGCAGGGCCGTTCCCTCCAGGGCGCCGCCGATCGCCTCGCCGGCCATGATCGACCACCAGCTGTCCGTCTCCCGATCCCGCATGATCAGGGAGGCGTCCTTCAGCGCGCCGGAGGCCTCGAAGCTCAAGACGTTCTCGACGTGATCGCGGGCATAGACCACGCCCGTGTTGGCCAGCGGTCACCAGACCGCCGCGAACGGCGTCTCTCCGATCCGGTCGTTCACGACCTCGTGGTGATTCAGGAGATTGAGGCTGTAGGCGTGGGCCTCGCCGTCCATCTCGACGCCCAGGACGTACGCGGAGTCGGGAAGACCGGCCTCTTCGGCCGGGACGAACTCCGGCTCGAAGACGGCGGCCAACCGTCCCCGGGGAATGATCTGCACGACTCCGGGAGGAAGGGGTTCGGACTCCCCGGGAACATCGCCGGCGTTCCCGTCGCCCGCACCGGCGGGAACGACCCCGATCGCGACGGCGAGGATCGCCGCGACGGTCCCCCCGGAGATCCCCGCCCCCGCGCCCGTCCCTGCGGTCCTGCTTCGACTCGGGATCATCTCGACCTCCCCTCGTCAGTACGCCTATGTCCGGTACGGTATTTCCGCCGCGCCGCGACCGCTATTCCCGCCCCGCCCCCTTCGCCGCGACGGCGATTCTCGCCCGCCCGGCGGTCGCCTCCACGAGCGCGGCGCGCAGCCGCTCCGCCTGGCTCACGAGCACCCGCGCCCGGAACTTCGGCCCCCGCGCGAAATCGCGGTCGCACCCGCGGATGCGGGAGCCCTCCCGCGCGAGAACGGCTTCGACCTCCCCGACGTCCTCGTAACCGCACTCGACGGTGACGATCGACTCGTGCCAGACGATGCGCTCGGGAGCGGCTTCCAGGGCGGCCCGGGCAGCTCTGGAGTACGCGCGGACGAGCCCGCCCCGCCCGAGCTTCGTGCCCCCGAACCAGCGGGTGACTACGAGAAGGGCGTCGGAGATCTCCGCTCCCCTGAGAACCGAGAGGATCGGCGCCCCCGCGGTGCCGCGGGGCTCACCGTCGTCGTCCGTCCGCTCGATCGACGAACCGTCGGGGCCCACGCGGCACGCGCAGCAGTGGTGCGTCGCCCCAGGGTGCTCTCGCCGCACGGATGCGAGGCGGGTGGTCACCGTCTCTTCGTCGTCGGCCCGGAAGGCCTGGCCGAGAAACCGGGATCCCTTCTCCCGGATCTCGACCTCCTCGCCGTCTCCGATCGAGCGGTGGGAGTCCCCGGGCTCGAGGGGCTCGGAGGGATCGGGCATGACGAGGACCCCCTCATGCCTCCTTGAGCTCTGCGACGAGCTCCTGGATCGCCTTCTTGCCGTCGCCGAAGAGCATGAGGGTGTTGTCCATCGCGAAGAGAGGGTTCGGGATTCCGGCGAATCCGGGCGAGAGGCTGCGCTTCACGACGACGACGGTGCGCGCCTTGTCCACGTCGATGATCGGCATGCCCGCGATCGGGCTGTTCGGATCCTCGCGGGCGTCCGGGTTCACCACGTCGTTCGCGCCGATGACCATGCAGACGTCCACGGTCGCCATCGTCGGGTTGATCGCGTCCATCTCGACGAGTTGATCGTAGGGGACGTCGGCCTCGGCGAGCAGTACGTTCATGTGTCCGGGCATGCGCCCCGCCACCGGATGGACCGCGTACTCCACCTGACAGCCACGGCTCTCCAGAACGTTTCCCAGGTCCCGCACGACGTGCTGCGCCTGCGCGACCGCCATCCCGTAGCCCGGCACGAAGACCGCCCGGCGGGCTCCGTCGAACAGCAGCGCGACCTCTTCCGCGCTCGTCGCCTTGACCTTGCCGGCGTAGACCTCGTCGGCGGAGGCGGTGTCGGCGGTCGGGCCGAGCTTTCCGAACAGCACGTGGGCGAGCGAGCGGTTCATCGCCTTGCACATGATGCTCGTGAGGATGAGCCCCGAGGCCCCGACCAGAGAGCCGGCGATGATGAGGACGTTGTTGTCGAGCACGAACCCGGTCGCGGCGGCGGCGAGTCCCGAGTAGGAATTGAGCAGCGCGATCACGACCGGCATGTCCGCCCCGCCGATCGGGATCGTGAGGAGCACGCCGAGCACGGCCGCCGCGGCGCACAGCGCGTAGTAGGCGTTCGGGTTGTCCGGGGCCGTCACGACCCAGACGGCGCAGGCGAAGGCGAGGATCGCGATGATCACGTTCAGCACCTGCTGCGCGGGGAAGTGGACGGCGCCGCTGCCGATCTTCTCCGCCAGCTTGCCGTACGCGATGAGGCTCCCGGTCAGAGTGACGGTTCCGATGAGGCCGGAGGCGGCGGTCGCGACGATCGGTTGCATCGCGAGACTCGCCCCGAACTTCAGGAAGACCGCGCCCGCCACGAGGGTCGACGCCGCGCCGCCGAATCCGTTGAAGATCGCGACCATCTCCGGCATCGCGGTCATCGGGACGCGGAGGGCGGCGATCGCGCCGATCAGGCTTCCGAGGACGAGGGCCGCGAAGACGTAGGGAAAGGCAAGACCCTTCGCGAGAAACGTGGCCACGATGGCGAGGAGCATTCCCGTGGCGCCGAGCATGTTCCCGCGGACGGCGGTTCGGGGGTGGGTCAGCCCCTTGATCCCGAAGATGAAGAGAATCGAGGCGATGAGATAGAGGAGGTTGATCCATCCCCGCGAGACGAAGAACTGGGTATCCACCGCCTAGTCCTTCCTCTTGAACATCGCGAGCATCCGGTTCGTGACGAGAAAGCCTCCGACGACGTTGATGGTCGCGAGAACGATGGCCGCGAACCCCACCCAGGTGATGACCGCGGAGTTCGTCGACTGGACCGCGAGGATCGCCCCCGTGATCGTGATTCCCGAGATCGCGTTCGACCCGGACATGAGCGGCGTGTGCAGGGTGGGAGGCACCTTCGTGATGATCTCGAAGCCGACGAAGATCGCCAGCGCCAGAATCGTGAGCAGGAGGATGAGGCTCTCCATCAGGCTTCCCCTTCGCCGGCGTTCGGCGCTTCGAGTCCGAGCATCTCGCGGATCCGCGGCAGGACCACGCTGCCGTCGCGGGTGACCAGCGTATCGCGGACAATCTCGTCCTCCATGTTCATCTCCAGCTTGCCTTCCTTCACCATGTTCTGAAGGAAGGTCACGACGTTCTTCGCGTACATCTGGCTGGCGTGAGCCGGAATCGTCGCGGGGAGGTTCGTCGGACCCAGAATCGTGACGCCCTGCTCTACGACGTCTTCGTCGGCCTTGGTCAGCTCGCAGTTGCCGCCCCGTTCCGCCGCCAGATCGATGATGACCGATCCGGGCCGCATCGCCTTCACCATGTCGGCCGTGATCAGGACCGGTGACTTCTTGCCCGGGATCGCGGCGGTCGTGATGACCACGTCGCTCCGGGAGACGACGCTCATCATGAGCTCGCGCTGCTTCCGGTAGAAGTCCTCGCCGAGCTCCTTCGCGTAGCCGCCCTTGTCCTCGGACTCGCCCGTGTCGAGATCCATCTCGACGAACTTCGCGCCGAGGCTCTCGACCTGCTCCTTGACGGCGGGTCGGACGTCGTACGCTTCGACGATGGCGCCGAGCTTGCGCGACGTGCCGATCGCCTGGAGACCGGCGACTCCGGCCCCGATCACGAACACGTGCGCCGCGCGGAGCGTGCCGGCCGCGGTCATCATGAGCGGGAACATCTTGGGGAGAAGGCCGGCGCCCATCAGTACGGCCTTGTAGCCGGCGATCGTGGCCATCGACGAGAGGACGTCCATGCTCTGGGCCCGGGTGATCCGGGGGATCAGCTCCAGGGAGAAGAGCCGCACGCCCTTCCCGGCGATCTCGGCCATCCGCTGCGGGTTGGACAGCGGATCGGCGTGACCGACGATGGCCTGATCCGGCCGGTAGAGGTCGAGGTCGGCCCGGCCCGCCTCCGGATTGGCCCCGTAGGTCCGCACCTGGAGGACGATGTCGGAGGATCGGAAGACGTCGGCCCGCGAGGGCGCGATCTTCGCCCCCTGTTCCTCGTACTCCTGATCGAGGTGGCCGGCGGCAACCCCGGCGCCCGTCTCGATGACGACCTGAGCGTCCGCCTTGAGGAGGGCGGGCACGGAGGCCGGAACCAGGGCGACCCGTTTCTCGCCCGGAAACGTCTCCGCAGGGACTCCGATGATCATGGGGGGCTCCGACTCCTTGGATCCGGAGACGCGACGGAGACCCGGGCGCTGGCCGGGAGCAGACCGTCGACGTTCCGAAACTCGGGGATGGCGCGCCGTGCTCGGGGGTGGCCCGGGATCGCGCCGGAAAAGTGCGGTCAAGGGTATCCGCTGGCCCGATGTCAGTCCAGCCCGCAGATCAAGCGTCCCACCCGCCGCGTCGCGAGAACGCCGCTTGGCCGCCCGGGCGGCACGGACCGGTGCGATCCACCGGCTACCGGGATCGGCGCCTCCGCCGTCCCGCCTCCACGAGCGCCTCGAAGAGTCGGCGCTGCTCGGGCCGCTCCCCCATGAGGTCGGGGTGCCACTCGACCCCGAGAAGAAAGCGCTCCCCGGGGGTCTCGAACGCCTCGATGGTCCCGTCGGCCGCGGTGGCGCTGACGACGAGCCCGTCTCCGAGCCGCTTCGGAGCCTGGTGGTGGGCGGAGTTGACCTCGAGGCGGTCGGCCCCGAGCAGCTCGCGGAGCCGCGTCCCGGGGCGGACCTCGATCGGGTGGAGAGGAAGATCGGGCCACCGGCCCATGTGGCGCACGGTTTCCCCGACCTGGGTCGGGAGGTCCTGCCAGAGCGCCCCGCCGGAGACCACGGTGAGAAGCTGGCACCCGTAGCAGACTCCGAGAACCGGGTGATCCGATTCGAGGAGGGCCCTTCCGAGCTCCAGATCGAAGTCCGCGCGGACCTCGGGAATCGGGTCGTGCGACTCGAGCGGCTCCTCGCCGTAGAGGGCCGGGTCGAGGTCCTCCCCGCCGACGATGACGACTCCGTCGACGTGCTCGAGAACCGTCGGAATCGCCGTCTTGTCCGTGAGCGGCGGGATGACCATCGGGAGCCCCCCCGCCTCCTCGACGCGCGTCACGTACGACTCGAAGACAAAACCGATCGGCCGCGGGGCGGGGCGCACGTCGGACGTCAGCGCGATGACCGGGCGTACGAACATGCGGCAAGAGTACGACGGAGAGAGGGGGCCGGAAACGGAGGAGTGCGGACGCGGGCGCCCTCCGAGGGGGGAATCGGCCGCGGGCCTCCGCGCCGAGGGGGGCGCGGGCGCAACACCCCCCTTGACGCGTCGGCGAGGTCCCGACACCTTGGCGTCCCCGCGGACCCGGGGCCGAGCTCATCGACGAGGAACCCGCGATGCTCGGTCCGATCGTTCTCTGCCTCGCGGCGCCGTCCGCGGCGGCCACTCCGGCCGGCCGGGTCCCGGCCGACACCCTGTCCCCGCCGGTTCTCCTGAACGAGGTCCTGTACGATCCCGAAGGAGCGGACGGGGGCCTCGAGTTCGTCGAGCTCGCCGCCCGGGGGGGAGTTGATCCCGCCACCTCCCTGGAGGGGTGGGTGCTCGAGACGGGCAACGGGGCCCGCCCGGGCGAATGGACGGTGGCGTGGATCGGCCGCACCGGCGACCGGCTGATCGGGGGCCTCTTCCTGATCGGAGAGAGCGGGGTGGAGCCCGCGCCGGACGCGGCCTGTGACCTCGATCTGCAGAACGGGCCGGACGGCTGTCGGCTGCGCGGACCCGGCGGACGGATCGACCGGCTCGGCTGGGGCGATCCGCTCGACGTCTCGCTCCTGGAGACGGCGCCCGCGGAGGACGTGGCCTCCGGGCTCGCGCTGGCGCGCCTTCCCGACGGGGTCGACACCGATCACAACGCCGCCGACTTCCGGGCGCGACCTCCCACGCCCGGGGAGTTCAACGCACCCGCGTTCGCCGTGGCCGTCGACTCGCTTCGCCTCGACCCGGAGGGTCCCGATCCCGGAGCGGCCGCGCGGATCGAGTGGGTCGTCCGAAACGTCGGCCGCACTCCCTGGACCGGAGAAGTGCGCCTCCTCTGTCGAGTGCATCCCGACGAGGTCCTGGCCCGCGCGACCGCGGACGAGGACGCGGTCCCCCCGGGGGTCGTCGCGCGCCTCGGGGCCCGGGCGAGTCCGCCTCCCGGCGTCCACCTGCCGGTCTCCGACCCGGCCCCGCTCGGCGCCGCGCTTCCCGCCTGGCCCGGCGGCGCCCCCGATCTTCTGGTGAACGAGGTCCTGTCGCGCCCCGCGCCCGGAGGCAGCGAGTGGGTCGAGATCGTCTCGACCGGCGCTTCCCCGGTCGATCTCGCCGCCCTCCGCTTGGAGGATGCGGCCGGGACCGTCGCATCCCTCCGGGGAACTCTTCCGCCCGGCGGCTTCGTCGTCGCGGCCTCCGACACGACGGCGGTGCGGACGCGCTGGGCCCTCCCCGGCGGAGTGGCGCTCGTCCCGGGAGCTCCCTGGCCCTCTCTCAATCACACCGGGCCGGGCTCCGAGGCCGCCGAGCGGATCCGTCTCACGGCCGGGGAAGCCGAAGCGGCTGCAGCGGCGGTTCCCGGTGGCGCGGCCGAGGGAATCTCCTGGGAGCGGATCTCCCGGCGGCAGGACGGCGAGAGCCTGGCGACCTGGGCGGCTTCGCTTGACCGGTCCGGGGCGACCCCGGGCCGCCCGAACAGCCGGGACGGGGACCGCGAGATTCCCCCGGCCCGCCCCGGGGCGCTCGCGATCCGGCCCTCTCCCTTCCGGCCCGCCGTCGACGGAGCGGTCCTGATCGCCCTCCGGCCCGGAAGACCGATCCCGTCCTGCCGCATCGCGATCTACGACACGTTCGGGACGGTGATCGCCGAGCTCGAACCCTGGGCCGTCTCGCGCGACGAGCACCGGGCGCTCTGGGACGGCCGCCACGCGTCCGGCGAGCCGGCCGCCCTCGGGCTCTACCTGATCTGCGCGCGCGCGCCGGGGACGCCGACGGCGCGGGCCCCGCTCGTGGTGGTCCGGTGAGCGGGCGCCCGCCGAGCGGGTGCCGCCTCCGGGTCCGGGCGCAGGGGGCGGCGACGCTGCTTCTCCTCTCCCGACCCATCGCCCCCTCGTGGGCGGCCTTCGAGCGACCGAGCCTCGATCCGGCCTCCGCGGCCCTCGGGGGTGTGGTGGCCGTCTCGACGGATCCGGTGTTCGGCAACCCGGCGTCAACGCTGCCTCCGATCCCCGACCCCCCGGCGGCCGGTCCCGCATCGCCGCCCACCGAGCGAGGCGCGCCGCCTTCCGGCCGCCCGCCGCCGGCCACGACCTCCCACCCGCTCCACGCCCAGGTCTGGGGCGCCCGCCCGTTCGGGATCCGGGAGCTGCGGGAGTTTCAGGGCGCGATCGCCGTCCGGCTCTCCCCGGCCCGCCTGGGAGCCGGCGTCCGCGAGCTCGGCACCGACGGATACGCGGAG
>JALGZR010000263.1:938-2857 GCA_025774805.1 bacterium | reverse complement strand
GAGGAACAGCGGCTTGATCCCCAGCCGGTCGCGGACCAGGTGCAACCTCCCGGAGCGTTCGTCCCACAGGGCGAAGGCGAACATCCCGATGAACCGGGACACGGCCTCCCGGACACCCCACTCGCGGCAGGAGGCGAGGATCACTTCCGTGTCGGAACCGCCCCGGAACCGATGCCCCTTCGTCTCCAGTTCCTCCCGGATCTCCCGGAAGTTGTACACCTCGCCGTTGTAGCAAAGGATCATCGACCCGTCGGCGGAAGCCATCGGCTGGGATCCCGTCTCCGTCAGGTCCAGGATCGACAGACGCCGGTGGGAGAGGCCCGCCTGCCCGTCGGGGGAGAGGTGGATCCCGGAGGCATCCGGCCCCCGGTGGACCATGGCGTCCCCCATCGCCCGGAGAAGTTCCTCCCCCGGGCGGATTTCCCCGAGGGCCACGAATCCGGCTATCCCGCACATGAACTCGTACCATCCCCCGTCGGAATCGGCCCGGTGCCGCTCACCGCATGCACAGGAAGTGCCAGTAGGGCGGTCGGTCGGAAACGGTGATCCTCCGGAAGGTGTCCGCGAGCCCGAGGATCTGGTCCCTGCGGAAACGCTGCTCGATCCGCGTGAAGAACCGGTCGTACACGTCCTGGCGGATCCTCCGGAGCGACTTGCCGTGGTAGAAGTCGTAGAGCGGCACATGCCGCGACAGACCGGCCGGGCGCAGGGCATGCCCTAGCCCGATCAGCGGAAGGTACACCCCGAAGGTCAGTGCCCATGTCGCCGCGGACCGGAGCCGTGGATCCTCCGTCCGCGAGAGTGAGAGGCGGACCCGAGTGACCGCCGAGAGGAGACTCCGCCAGTAACCGGGCCGGTTGTCCAGAGCATAGTACAGGAAAATGAGGATCGCGGGCGCGCAACGGGAGAGCGCGCGGACTTCCTCGAGTGCTCCGGTGGGGAGGTGGTGGAGCACGCCCAAGTAGAACAGGAAGTCGGCGAAGTCGTCGCGGAACGGCATCCGCCGCAGATCACCGAGGAAGAATAGGGCGTTGGGGACGTCCCGCAGATTCTCCCGGGCCACGAAGATAGCCTCCGAGAAGTCCAGCAGAACCAACTCGCGGCAACGGTCCTTCAGAAAGGTGCTCCACCGCCCGATGCCGCATCCCAGGTCGCACACCCGGGCGTCCGCGAGATTCACGATGTCGACGAGGTCGAAATACTGCAGAAATTCCTCTTCGTGTTCCGGGAGAATTCCCGGGAAGCGCCGCCACTCCTCCCCGAAGGTGAACTGGATGTCCCGGGCGAAACCGCCGGGCTCGACAGCCCCTGTCTCGTCCGCCCTTCCGGCGAGGCGCTTCCGCACCCACTCCGGGCGTTGTCCGGGAGGAAGCAGGATGATGACGTCGTCGAGGACGGGGTACTCCTGCCCGTCCACAAGAATCTTTCCCGCCTCCACGCTCACCAGCGAGGCGCCGAAGAGGTCCTTGAGGCTCTCCGTTTTCCCGTCGTAGTACAAGCCTATCCCTTCCCTTCGCCGCGCGGGGCGGCCCGCGGGACGAGGTCCTCGTAGAGCGCCTCGATCTCGCGGACCATGATGTCCGCCGAGAATTGCTCGACGGCCCGCCTTCTCCCCGCCTCGCCCATCGCCCGTGCGATCTCCGGTTTGCGAAGGAGCGCCAGCAGCGCCTCGGCGAGAAAGGGGGGGGCACCGGGCGGGACGAGGATCCCCGTCTCCCCGTCAACCACCGCTTCAGGGATTCCGCCCACCCGCGTGGCCACGACCGCCTTTCCCGCCGCCATCGCCTCCAGAATCACGTTCGAGAAGCCCTCCTCGTGCGACGGGTGGACCGCGAAGGTCGAGGCGGCGAGGATCCCCGCGGCGTCGCTTCGCGGCCCCGTGAGGAAGACGTTGCCGGCAAGCGACAGCCTGGCAATCT
>JALGZR010000263.1:0-931 GCA_025774805.1 bacterium | reverse complement strand
TCACCCGGCCCATCGCCTCCGCGTCCCTTCCGACGAGAACGAACCGCGCGGCCGGAAAGGCGTCGACGACGGTCCTGGCGGCGCGGACGAGGTCCATGTGTCCCTTGTAGGGGAACAGGTTGGCGACGTACGTAATCACCGGGCCTTCTCCCCCTCCTGAAAGCTCCGGGACCAGCTGCCCGATCGGACGGGTTTCCGGCGGGGACGCTTCGATTCCGTTGTAGATCCGCCGGATCTTCCCTTCCCAGAACCGCTCCGTCTTCTCCACGTCCCGCCGGACCGCGTCGGAGTTCACCAACACGGCGTCCGCCAGCAGGTACCCCAGCGGCTCGACCCGGCGCAGCAGGGGAAACTTCGCCTTGTAGTTCGAAAGCGACCTCCGGCTGACGATCACCTTCCCGACGCCGGCGATCCGCGCCGCGATCGGCCCGATGACGCACGCTGCTGGCAGATAGGCGTGGACGATGTCAGGCTGCTCTCTCCGGTATATGCCCACGAGCCTCCGGATCGTCCCGATATGGACGAGCGGTCCCACCTGGATCTGCCGGTGAACGTCCGGCTCCCCCATCACGGTGACCGGCATGATCGAGGAGAACTCCCGGAACAGGCTTCCCCCTCCGGCCGTCGTCACGAGCGAAAGGGAATACCTTGAATGGTCGAGGGAGCGGGCAAGCGCGAGGACGTGCTTTTCCGTCCCCCCGGACTCGATGTTCGGGAGGAGGTAGGCAACCTTTATCATCTGCCTGCCAGTCGCCGTGCGGATTGGGGATTTTCGATCGTCATTCATCGACACTACGGAAAAGTGTCGCCCATTCGGTACCGGGCGTCAACGTGCTGCCTTTGGTGCTTTTCCGCGCCTGTGTCCGGTAGCATCCCCCTCCCCATGGATGTTTTACCCTGGAGAAGTTTCTCCGAAACGGACTTCCGCGTC
>JALGZR010000262.1:1951-2489 GCA_025774805.1 bacterium | reverse complement strand
CGCCGCCATGGGCAAGCTGACCGCAGGCGAGCCGTTCGAGAAGGTGGCGGACGAGTACAATCTGGGAGAGCTGCGGGAGATGAAGATCATCGGTCCGTCTGTACGGGGCTCCGGCACCGTTCCGGAGCTCGAGCCGTGGCTCTTCGATCAGTTGAGCGTCGGTGAATTCAGCTCCGTAGTCCCCACGGCGTCGCGCGGATACTGCATCGTGAAGCTCGTCGAGAAGATCGAGGAGCACGCGATGACCTTCGACGAAGCCCGGGGTGCGATCGCGGAACTCCTGGACACGCAGGAGCAGGATCGGGTCTTCAACGAGTGGTTGGAGGCGAAGCGTGAAGAACTCGGCGTGAAGGTCTTTCCGGAAGTTCTCGATCTGCTGGACGAGGGGGCGGAGACCACTTGATGGCGGGCGGAAGAAACGCGTTCCTCTCCCTCCTGATTCTGATTCCCGCCCTCGCGGCGGCCGGGGAACCGGTCGATCGGATCGTGGCCGTCGTCGATGACGAGCCGATTCTCGCGAGCGAGCTGGCGGCGGAGC
>JALGZR010000262.1:0-1922 GCA_025774805.1 bacterium | reverse complement strand
AGGCGTTCCAGAAGGCGTTGGATGTGGAGGGCATCACCCTCGAAGACCTGAGAAAGCGATACGCCGAGGAGGTGGAGAAGACTCTCGTCATCCGGATGCTCGTCGACCGGGAGATCCGGCCGAAGGTGGAGCTTTCCGAGGCGGAAGTCCGACGTTTCTTCGAAGATCATGCGGAGGAGGTGCCCGAGTTCCCCGAGCGGTATGTTCTCGGCCGGATCTACATCGAGCCGAAAGCGACCGCCGAGGGTGAGTCGGCAGCCGCCGCTGAGCTGAGGGAGATCGCGGAGCAGGTGGAGGCGGGAGAGGACTTCGGGGAATTGGCGAAGATCTTCTCCGACGGGCCCTCCGCGCCGAACGGGGGCGACCTCGGCCACTTCTCCCGAGGGGACATGGATCCGAGCTTCGAGGAGGCGGCCTTCGCGCTCTCCGAGTCGAGAAAGCTGAGCGATGTCGTGAAGACCCCCTTCGGACTTCACCTGATTCAATATCTCGGCGGCGACGGGGTGCGCATTCACGTCCGGCACATACTGAAGCGGCCGCAGACCGGGAGCGACGGTCGGGATGAGGCCCGGGTCAAGGCGAGGGCGATCCACGATAGCCTGACCGGTGGGGAGGAGTACGAGCGGCTCGCGCGGGCCCATTCCGACGATCGGTCTAGCGCCGCGCAGGGCGGGGAGGTCGGCACCTTTGCGGTGAGCGACGTGACACCCGACATGAAGGCGGCCCTCGACGGGGTGCCGGTGGGGGGGATCAGCGAAGTAGTGGAAGCGCCGGACGGATTCCACATCTTCCGCATCATAGCCTTCCACCCGGCAGGCAAGCCCGCCTTCGAGGAAGTGAGGGACGAGATTCGAATCGCCGCCAGCCAGGAGAAGCAGCAGCGGTTCTACGACGAATACATCACGAAGCTCCGGGAGGAGTTCTACGTCGACATCCAGGATCAGGAAGGCGAGGGGGAGTAATGGGGAGTTTCGGGGACAGACTACGAAATCACCTGACTCGCGAGCCGCTCCGGCATGAGGGGATTTCACCCGGTTGAATCAGGCAGTTTCGCGGTCTGTCTCCGAAATCCCACCGTCCCCGAAACTCCCGTTCATCCTTCCTCATTTCGAACGCTTGACGGCCCGCCGGAGGCCCGACTATTTTGGGGGAAGAGGGTCGGTTTCGTGATCTCTTTCAGAAACGTCTTCAAGTCGTTCGGGGATACGGTCGCCGTGAGCGACGTCTCCTTCCGAATCGAGCGGGGAGAGTTCGTCTACCTGATCGGTCCGAGCGGGGCCGGCAAGACGACCATCCTGAAGATGATCCACCACGAGGAGTTCCCCACTTCCGGCGTCGTCGAAGCGGGCGATTTCCGGAGCGACACGGTCCGCACGTCGGCCATCCCGAAGCTACGACGCCGGCTCGGCTTCGTGCATCAGGACTTCCGGCTGATCGGCGATCGTTCCGTGTACGAGAACGTGGCGATCGCCCTTCGAATCGTTGGGACCGCCCGGCGGGTCGTGCAGAGGCGTGTGAAGGAGGTCCTCGCGGAAGTCGGCCTGCTTGGGCGCACGCGGGACAAGGTCTCGACGCTCTCGGGTGGCGAGATGCAGAGGGTCGCCATCGCGCGTGCGCTCGTCAACCGCCCCTTCCTCCTGCTCGCTGACGAGCCGACGGGTAATCTCGATCCGGGCAACGCGGCGGGCATCTACGAGCTGCTCGACCGTGCCCACTTGGGGGGGACGGCCGTCCTCGTCGCCACGCACGATCAGAACGCCGCGCGCCTGAGCGGCCACCGGGTGCTCCGTCTCGAGAAGGGGAGGCTTCTCCCGGAAGCGCTCCCCGGCAGCGTTCCCCGCACCGGGTCGTGAGCGACGTCTCCTTCCGAATCGAGCGGGGAGAGTTCGTCTACCTGATCGGTCCGAGCGGGGCCGGCAAGA
>JALGZR010000261.1 GCA_025774805.1 bacterium | reverse complement strand
GCCCTCGACCCGACGAACGGCCGCCGCGACGTCCTCGAGGTCCAGCCGGAGGGCCCCCGTGGGGACCGTCGGGAAGCGGGGCGACCTCATCGCCCGCAGTCCGGGCAGTCGACCGCGACCAGCGCCGTCGGGTGGGGGCGGACCGCACCGGAGCCGGCGCAGGTCCCGCAGGCGAGGACCCCACGCCGTTTGAGATACCCGACGATCCGCGCGAGCGCCTCGTCGCTGGAATCCCGGACGTGAGACCAGTCGCGGGTCAGTCCGCGGGAGCGGAGGTCGCCGAGGGAGCACCGGCCGTAGCCGTCGGCCAGCTCCCAGCAGCGGTCGAGCCCGCGCTCGCCGAGCGCCCTGCGGGTCGAGTCGTAGCCCGCGCCCCAGGGGCAGAGCGCGGCAGCGACGGACTTAAAGGTGGCGTCGGAGATGACCATCTGGGCCTCCTGGGTTTGGGTTTCGTTCCGTGTCGTCATATTTATATCTTAACACAGAGTAAGAATATGTCCAGACCTCGGGGCCGTTTTTTTTTCTCCACCAGTCGTTTTTTTTACCGATCGTAGACCGGCCACGAGCCGGGGGCGGTCCCGTCGCCGTAGTTATCGCAGAGGGCGGCCTCCCCGACGAAGGTCACACCCAGGACCGAGCGGCGGCGCTCACCGGCGGCGTAGGCGACCTCGACCGCGGCCTGCGCGAGCGCGTGGTCGGCCTCGGTGATCTCGCCGTACTCCCCGGAGCGATCGGGGTTCGCCTCGACGTCCCAGGAGCCGTCGACCGCCTGCGAGAACTTGTGACCGAGGTCCGCCAACGCCTTCTGGTAAACGGTCAGTGTCTTCATCGGATTCTCCTGGGTTTCCGTCGTCGTCATATTTATATCTTAACACAGAGTAAGAATATGTCCAGACCTCGGAGTGATTTTTTTTCTCCCCCAGTCGTTTTTTTTATCCGAGGACCTCGTCCGAGACCGCCGCGGCGTCGACGAGGACGATCCGGCGGTGGTTCGAGGAGCCCGGGCGGTCGATCCGCGCGCGGACGAAGGACCAGCCGGAGATCGAGTTCGTCTCGGCCGAGAGGACCTCCGCGCGGGTCGCGGTCTCGGCGGCCGCGAGCTCGGGGATCGTCGGGTTTTTCGCGCCCCGGATCATCGGATCGAGGAGGACCTCGCGGCCGATCGTCACGGTCAGGGACTCGGTCAGCTTCGTCTTCATCGTCTCCTCCTTTAGCCCCGGAAACCGACGGCGGCGGCCGCCAGGAACTGCAGCGCGCGGGTGGCCTGCTCCTCCGTCCGGTAGGTCCCCCGCAGGCGGGAACCGAGTCCGGCGACCCGGCAGCGCCAGATCTCGCGGGTCCGACCCTGGACCCGAACGACCTCGCCCAGCTTCCCCACTCGAACCGTCTCGAGCTCCGTTCCCATCGGCTTCTCCGTCATCGTCATGTTTATATCTTAACACAGAGTAAGAATATGTCCAGACCTCAGAGTGATTTTTTTCTTTCCCGGTCGTTTTTTCCATTCGGGGCGGTCAGCGGGTGAGGCACCCGCCGAGGGCGTAGTAGGTGACCTGCTTCGCCAAATGCGTGACGCCCCAGCACTTGATCGGGCGGTCCCACTCGGGGCGATCCGCCCAGAGGTAGTCACGCTCGGCGGTGCAGCGCCAGACACGGAAGCCCTCGACCTCGGCGACCACCCCGGGCTCCGCGCACTCCTCCTCGATCTGCATCTGGACGCCCGTCAGAAACGGACGGACGGCCTCCTCCGCGTAGGTGACGTCGACGTAGAGGTTCCCGCCTAGCAGGATCTCCCCGGTGGCGCTGCAGCGGTGGACGCGCATGTAACCGGCGGCCTTCAGCTGCTTCCGGATCTCCGCGGCGATCTCCTTGGTCGTCATCGGGGCACCCCCTTAAACATCCGAGAGATCTCCTCGCGGGTAAGAAGTCGTGCCAAGAGCCACGCGACGACCTGCGAACGCTCGCCAGAGTAGAGGAACTCGCCGCGCGAGTCGCAAACGGTGAAGTAGTTTCCGGAAGTCGTGATTTTCATCGTCTTCTCCTGGGTTCCCGCCGTCGTCATATTTATATCTTAACACGTGATAAGAAGAAGTAAACCCCTCCGCGGTCACTTTCTCGTAAATTTTTTCGACCATTGGAATCACTGGAGATTTAGCCAGGAACTAGCCGAAAACTCATCCCGGTTAACCGACGTCGATGTCAATACATAGGAAGCAGACCCGCTTGCACCGGGTTAAAGCACGGCGGGACGCCACGGTCGACAAGTTGGAGCGACTCCACTGCGGGCAGTCGGGACGAATGATCCGCGAGTCGCGGCAGGTTACGCAGGGGCAGATCCGCCACCTGTACGCGCTGACCCACCGACTGGAGCCGGATCGCCCGGCGTGGGCGCGGGCGATCCGCGAGATGATCCGGGACAACCTCGTTCAGACCGTCCCGCGGTACCTCGAACTGCGGGAGGCGCTCGAGCGGGTCCTGGAGAAGCTGGAGGGCGAGACCGTGGATCCGTCGGAATGAGTCGACCGACGAAAAGCTCGGTGATTCCAATAGTCGATCAGTGAAAACTCATCTCGGATAAAGATCGTCGGGAGGTCACGATGGACGACGAGGCACGGAACGCGATCGGAACCGGGGAGGGCGACAAGCTCCCCTCGTTGAGCGACGAGACGCGGAAATCGGAAGAGAAGAGCGTGGAGGAGATCATCGCCGAGCACAAGGGGATCAAGCGGGAGAACCCGTGGGACCGCCCGGCGAGTGGACCAAACGAATGGGCCAACCGGGTGGAGAAGCGCCTTGAGGCACTCGAGAAGCAGGCCGACGAGATCGGGCGGGTCGTGGTCGACAACCGAGCGCGGATCATAGGGTTGGAGAAGACACTCCCGGCGCCCGGGACCACCTC
>JALGZR010000260.1:2013-2386 GCA_025774805.1 bacterium | reverse complement strand
AGGCATGGAGCTCCTGCAGTTCGCGTACTTCAGTCGCCGGCCGGGCGGCGTCCTCGGCATCGATCCCGTGGACAAGATGCGGGAGGTCGCGCGCGAGAACCTGCGGGAGGCGACCGGGGAGAACCCCTGGTTCCGGGAGGAGTTCGTCGATCTGCGCGCCGGCGACGCGCTGTCGCTGAACGTGAAGAGCGCGGCCGTGGACGTCGCCGCCCAGAACTGCCTCTTCAACATCTTCGAGGAGGCCGATCTCCGGCGCGCGATCGCCGAGGTGCACCGCGTCCTGCGACCGGGCGGTCGATTCGTCCTGTCGGACCCGATCACCCCGCACGCGCTTCCCGATCACCTCACGCGCGACGAGACCCTCCGCGCCATG
>JALGZR010000260.1:0-1993 GCA_025774805.1 bacterium | reverse complement strand
GCCTCTCGGGCGCACCGACGTACGACCGGTACATGGAGCTCCTGGTCGACGCCGGCTTCGGTACGATCGAGATCCGGGCCCGGCGCCCGTATCGTCTACTGGATCCGGAACGGTACGGGATCGAGAAGCCGGTCCTCCTGGAGAGCCTGGAGGTCGCGGCCATCAAGGACCCGGTCCCCGCGGACGGCCCCTGCGTGTTCACCGGAAGGACGGCGATCTATTTCGGTTCCCGGAGTTCGTTCGATGACGGAGACGGTCATCTCCTGACCCGGGACATGCCGATGTCAGTCTGTGACAAAACTGCAAAAAAGATGCAAGACCTGCAAAGGGATGATATCCTGGTTACCGACTCCACCTGGTTCTACGACGGTGGAGGGTGCTGCTGAAGGCGGATCCTCTCTCCGCCGGAGCTTCCCCCCGGTCTCGGCCGACACGACCCCGGTAACGATCGCCGCCGGAGTCGGCGTGAGCATTGAAGACCGCTCCGACGCTCCCTATAGTAAAGTATCCGTCCCCCCGTCGTTTCGCTCCCGGGGTCTCGAGCCATGCTTCGCGCGCTGCTTCTAGCTCTGCTCGTTTCGACAGCTCCGTCGACCCCGGCGGCCGCGAGCGACGTCGCCATCCCCCTTCTGGACGTGCTCGGATACGTCTGGGAGGAGGGGATGCACGTCGAGCGCGCGGTGGTCCCCTTCCCCGACGTCGATCATCCGCGGATGCCGGAGGCCCGCCCCGCCCGGGCAGTCCGCCGGCTGTCCGCCGTCGGGGAGCTCGTCTCCGTCGAGTCGCCGCTGATGTGGGATCCCCGCGTGTTCTCCCTCAGCTGGTATCTGCGGGACCTGGAGCTCGTCGAGGAACGGTTCGTGGGGGACACCCGGATCGCGAGCTTCGCGGGCGGCCGTTTCTCCATCCACGCCGACGGCCCGTACGAGCCCTTCGAGTACGGAACGCGTCCTCCCAATGAATCCGTGCCGTCCACCTTCTCGGACGGATTCGCGACCTACCTCGACGGTCGGTTCGACCGGTTCGTACTCACGTTCGACACCGCGACCGGGCTCGGCACGATCGAGGCCGCGATCGCCTTCACCGGCGGCACGGCGCTGCCGTGGGTGGACGATCCCGAGGACTGGCGCTTCGACGCCGTCGCCCGTCGGGGCGCGCCGATGGGGTACGCGTTCCAGGTGAGCGGCGGGTTCCTGCAGAAAGGCACGACGACGGCCGCGCGCGCGAGCTCCTGGGGGAGCGTCAAGGCTCGCTACCGCTGATATAGAGCGACCTTCACCAAGCCAGAAACAATTTATCACTCAAGGCCAGACCCCGGCTCCCCGATGAAGTCTCGTGTCGCGAGAGCGCCGAGCCCCTTCGCCCCAGCTGCAACTCTTTGAAATTCGTTGCGTTCTCAGGGAGATGATCAGCCATGAAGAGGCCTGCATCGACGCGAGGACTCCGCCTCGGCGCCCTTCTCGTCCTCGTCGGACTCGTGTCCGCATGTAACAACATCTGGGAATGGACGATCGATTCGGAGAGCTTCGACGCCCTCATGTCCGACGGGCGGGAAGCGATCCGGGCGGCCGACTACGCGCGGGCCGAGGAGAAGTTCGCCGCCGCCGTCGAGCTTCGTCCGGGACACTCCGAGGCGCGCTACTACTTCGCGAAGGCCGCCGTTCTCAACGGCGGCGTCGACGTCTTCGGCCTCGTGCAGACGCTGACGGACGGCACGAGCAATGACGGGGCGAGGACGATCTTCGGCTTCCCCGTCGGCACGGCGAACTCGATCTACCGCGTCAACTTCGTCGTGCTGGAGAGCCTCCAGCCGATCCACGACGGAGTGGCGACGGAGGGGGACTTCGCGAACACGGACGTCAGCCTCGACCTCGCGGTGGCCTACACGCTGCGCGGAATCCTGCGGCTGCGCGACACGAGACTTCATCGGGGAGCCGGGGTCTGGCCTTGAGTGATAAATTGTTTCTGGCTTGGTGAAGGTCGCTCTATATCA
>JALGZR010000259.1 GCA_025774805.1 bacterium | reverse complement strand
CAGGCCGGCCCGGCCGAGGTCGCAGAAGAGGTCCTCGGTCCCGAAGACCGAGATCACCTGACGCTCGGTCAGGGACTCGTCCGCCTTGAAGTAGCGGACGATCTCCGCGAGGAGACCGAGGTGGGCCTCGGTGAGGTTGGAGAGGATGGCGACGATCGTGGCGGCGTTAATCATTGTTCTCTCCCTCGCTTCTTATTTAATCTTAACACGAGATAAGATTATGTCTAGCCCCCAATTCGTTTTTTTTTTCAATTTTACAATTATCCGAAACTACTGACTAATCTGGCAATAACCGAGTATGAATCGCTCCCGCGAAGCACGCCCCGTTCGACGATTTCGCGAATCTCGTCCTGTCAGACGCCATGACGCATACCAAGGGACGCCATGACGCATACCAGGAGACTACGTGGCGTCTGACAGGAGACGCCACGGAGCACCGTGCTACGAACCGAGACGATCCGGGATGAAATCCGAGACCTCCCGGGGAAGTCCCTCGGATTCGAGACGACCGAGGACCCGATCTATCTTCCCGACCGCCTTCGCGTCGTCGTCGGCGAAACCGGAGAAACGCTCGATCATCTCCGGGGTAGACTTCCCGTAAATCCCAGGGTTTCGCTCGAAGTGAACCGCGGCCTCGCGGTTACGTTCGGCCCGCTCGGCGTAAGTCTCACGCAGGGACCGAAGCCCGCCTATAATGATCGTGAAACGGTTCTCCTCGATCACCCGCGCGATCTCCGCGGTCGTCCGGTAGAGCGAGTGGAAGGTCACGAAGTGCTCGAGCTGATCTCGGATCAGCTTCAGGTCCCGCTTCGTCCACCTACCGATCATTATAGTCCCCGGATCTCACCGGAGAGGAAGAGCACGGTCTCCGTTGTGACATCCTCGAGGTATCTCGGGTCGACCGGCGGGAGCGTCGACGTCGGGGCGAGCGCCCCCGCGGGGACGAGGTCGACCGCGGTCGGCTCGTCGTCCCACCCGCCGCCCGGCAGGGTCGGCTCGAATTCGAATCCGGTCTCGTTACTCTGGACGATCATTGTCGCCTCCTCAGTTCGGATGATGGTTCAAGATCTGCAGGCGGAGGCGGCGGAGCGCCTCGCGCGCCCGGGGGGAGTAGAGGTCCGCCCGGGCGAACTCCCCGCAGACGCAGCGGCACCCGCGGGAACGGGGGTCGGCGAGATCGGTTCCTGCGGTCTCGGACCGCTTCGACCCCCGCCCCGCGGTCCGCCCGCAGGGGCCCCGGTCCGCCAGGAGCCCGCGGGCGTCGACGAGTCCCCGGAGGACCCGGGGGAACCCGCTGAGGTTCGGGACGGAGCAGGCGCCGAGGGTCAGCGCCGTCACTAAAACGGTGATCCGACTCATCGCGTATCCCCGTCGCTTTCTAGTATCCCCAGCAGATCGCGCACCTGTCGCTCGCGCTCCGCCGCCGCCGCCGCCGCCTCCGCCGCCTCCGCCGCCCACGCCGCCCACGTCGCCTCCGCCGCCCTCGCCGCCCTCGCCGCCCACGCCGCCGCCTCCGCCCACGTCGCCTCCGCCGCCGCCCACGCCGCCGCCGCCGCCGCCCTCGCCGTGCGATCCTCGCCAGACAGCCAGCGCGCAGCCCACTCCTCGACGGTCGGAACGCCACATCTCAGCGCATGCGACCGCACGGCACGCGTAACAAGCACGTCGAGCCACGCCGTGGTCTGTTCCTCCGTGAGCACACCAGGACGCATGGCCACCCAGATGCGATCTTCAGCTGGTACCAACTCCAGCTGCAGCACCTCCACCAGCGTCAGCGACCAACCCGCACCGAGCCTCGCGTCCAGTGCCGCGCGCGAGTAGCGCTCACCCTCGCAGCGACAGCACGCGCTCCATCGGTCCAGGTCTTCGTAAGTCTAGGCACCTCCGCCGCCGCGAACGCCAGGTGATACACGTCCGACGCCTCGCGCTCAGCCGTGAGCGCGCGGTTAAACCGCTCGACCAGGCCGATCGTCTCGGCCGGGGTCGCCCCGGGGACCTGGAGGTAGTCCGCCGCCTGCCGGCGCTCCGCCCGCTTGCTCTCCGCCCGGGCGAGCAGCGCCGCGAGGATCCGGTCGGTCGCGTCGGCCCCGCGGGGGTCGACCGCGTCCATGTCCACCGGCCTGTATGTCGTCGCCGACTTCGTCATCTTCGCCTCCTGGGTTCCCGTCCTCGTCATGTTTATATCTTAACACATGATAAGATTATGTCCAGACCTCGGAGTGATTTTTTTACCCGATAGTCGATTTTTCTCGGGAAAAG
>JALGZR010000258.1 GCA_025774805.1 bacterium | reverse complement strand
AAGGCTGGTTCTGGTCCACGTACTTCGATGAGCAGGTCACCGGCCCCGACGGCCGCGCGACCATCGGTGTCGTGGGGGAGGGCACGTTTACGGTCGGGGTCGACCACCCGGCCTACGCCCCCGCTTCGGTCGCGAAGGAGATCTCCGGGCTCGACCCCGTTGAAGTCGAGGTCGTCCTGGACCACGGTGGCGCCATCGAGGGGATCGTGACGGACGGAGCGGGCAGCCCCGTGAAAGGGGCGCGCGTCCATCCCCGCCGGCACGAGGCGCGCGTTGCATCGACCGACGAGAAGGGCCATTACCGCCTCGAGACCCTGGCGGCCGACCGGAGCGTCCGCGTCATGGCGGAGGCGGAGGGTTACGGTCCCGGGTTTTTCGGCGACTCGCTGGGTTGGGGCGAGGCGGTGCCGGTCACGCCCCGTTCCGGCCAGACCGTCTTCGGGATCGACATCGTCCTGGGCAAGCCCGCGTGGGTGGAGGGGAGGATCGTGGATGAGAAGGGCGATCCGGTCGAGGGCCTCGCCGTCAACCCGAGCGTGAACCCTTCCTTCGCCGGACAGATGGTCTCGAAGACCGACAACGACGGGCGCTTCCGGGCCGGTCCCTACACCCTCGGGAAGACGGCTGTGGTCAGCATCAGCATCGACTCCCCGAAGTACTTCCTGCCCGAGAAGGACGAGCAGTACGATCTCGAGCCGGGCGGAACACTCAAGTGGGGGACGATCACCGTCTCCGCCAAGTCGAGCGTGCGCGGGAGGGTCTACGGGGTCGACGGCACCCCCGAACCCAAGGCGACGGTCATCGGTCAGGGCCCCGTCTGGTGCGGCACGAAACCGGACGGAACCTTCGAGCTCACCGGGCTCCCCCCGGGAGAGCGATGGATCACGGCCTGGGGCCGCGGGGAGGCAGCGGCCCGCGCACCGCGGACTCAGGTGACCGTCGAAGCCGGAGGCGCGGTCGAGGGCGTCGAGCTCCATCTCCGGGAGACCCTGAAGATCGCGGGCCGCGTGCGGACCCCCGACAACAAACCCTATCTCGGCGCCCGGGTGATCGTGGTGACCGCGGGCGAGGAGCCCCCGTACAACTGGGACAAGGGCCCGCTGAACCTCGAGACCACCGGGAAGGACGGTTCATTCGAGATCGGCGGGCTGGTCGAGGGGGAGTACGACGTGGGCTTGGCCGAATGGGCCGACGAAGGGGGGTTCCGCGTTCGCGAGTCGCCGGCGCCGCAAACCGTGAGGGCGGGCGCGGATGGGCTCGATTTCGTGCTCCCGATCAAGGGCGGCGTGATCGAGGGCAAGGTCGTCTCGAGGCGGACCGGGCTGCCAGTCCGGAAGTTCGACGCCCGATTCTGGAAGTACACCTTCTTCATCCCGCAATCCTGGGAGTCGAGGACTTTCGAGTCCGCCGACGGATCCTTCAGCTTCGTGATCGACGAGCCTGGGATCTACGCCGTCGAGATCCAGGCGGACGGCCACGCGGATGTGCGGACGAAGACCCACAAGGTCGAGAACGGCGTCTCGATCGACGTGGGCACGATCCGACTCGGGGACGCCGGCGGGGTTTTCGGCACGGTGCGCGACCACGCGGGCGGCCCTGTCGGCTGGACGAAGATTCACATCCTCAACCAGAAGATGCAGACGAACTGGGGCGCGCCCTACACCTTCACCGACGGAACCTACGAGATCGACGACGTGAGCCCCGGGAAATACACCCTCTTCGCCGTCTCGCCTCGCCACCCCCTCGCGATCCTGCGCGGCCTCGAGGTGAAGGAGGGAGAGAGACTGCGCTCGAACGTTCGCTTCGCCGCCTCCGCCCCCCTGGAGATCCAGGTCCTCGACGAGAGCGGCTCGCCGCTTCCGGGCGCGGAGCTCATCTGGACCACGCCCGACCTCAAGCCCCTCGACTCGAGCATGGCGAGCGCCTACGAGCCGCCCGGCTACGGCTCGAACACGGCCGACGAATCGGGCGTCATTCGGAAGCCCTACTTCCCCGAGGGGGAGGTCT
>JALGZR010000132.1 GCA_025774805.1 bacterium | reverse complement strand
TCCCGCTTCGCGGACGCGAGCGCCTTCGCGAGAAGGTCCCGCCGGAACCCCTGGGGGGTCTGGGCCTCGCGCAGCGATCGACGATCGAGAGTTCCTGCCGACACGCCGTCCTCCTCGCGCTTGATCGTCGCGACCGGAGGCACTCCGGGAATCGCGGCCCCTCGCGCGCGCGCCGCCTCGACGACCCGACGGATCAGCTCCTCGGACACGAGGGGGCGCGCGCCGTCGTGCACGAGAACGAGATCGACCTCGGAGGGAAGCGCCGCCGTCCCGAACCGGGAGGAGTCGGTTCGGGTGGCGCCTCCTCGAACCACGCGTCGCACTTTCGACGGATCCATCGCCTCGAGGAGCTCCTGGACGCGTTGCACTCGATCGGATCGGACCACCACGACGACGTCGTCGACGACGTCGCACGCGGAGAAGGCTCGAACCGAGTGAAAGAGGAGGGGAGTCCCCGCAAGAGGGGTCAGCATCTTGTCGATGCCCCCCATGCGTTCGGAGCTTCCGGCGGCGACGATCACCGCCCCGCTCCGGCCCACCTCGCTACTCCTTCATCCGGGAGAGGTTCTCGAAGCGGGTGAAGGACTTCTGGAACTGGAGCTGCGTGATCCCGATGGGACCGTTCCGCTGCTTCCCGATGATGATCTCCGCGATCCCCTCGTTGTCCGGGGTCGGGTTGTAGACCTCGGGGCGGTTGATGAAGAGCACGACGTCGGCGTCCTGCTCGATTGCCCCCGACTCCCGCAGATCGGAGAGCATCGGCCGTCGGGCCCCTTCGCGCACGTCGGTGGGTCGCTTGAGCTGGGACAGCGCGACGACCGGGATCTTGAGCTCCTTGGCGAGCGCCTTCAGCGAACGGGAGATGCTCGAGATCTCCTGCTGGCGATTCTCCTGACGCCCGTGCCCGCGCATGAGCTGGAGGTAGTCGATCGCGATCATGGCGAGCCGTCCGTCGGTCTCGAGCTTGAGCCGTCTCGCCTTCGCCCTCACCTCCAGGGCGCTGAGGCCGGCGGTGTCGTCGATGTAGAACTCCGCGTCGCCGAGCTTGCCCGCCGCGGTGGTGAGCCGCGGCCATTCGTTCTCCCGGAGGAACCCCGTGCGCAGCCGGTTTCCGTCGACGCGCGCCTCGCAGGCGAGCATTCGGTGGACGAGCGACTCCTTCGACATCTCCAGGCTGA
The DNA here is from genome assembly GCA_025774805.1 of bacterium. Lineage (GTDB taxonomy): Bacteria > ARS69 > ARS69 > ARS69 > ARS69 > JALGZR01. The sequence goes on along the minus strand of JALGZR010000132.1, from coordinate 7,297 downwards.
AGAACGCCACGGGAAGCCCGTGCTCGACCGCGACGTGCTGGGCGATGTTCAGCGTGAACGCGGTCTTTCCCATGGTGGGACGGGCCGCGATCACGACGAACTCCGAGGGCTGGAAGCCGGACGTGAGCGTGTCGAGATCGAGAAACCCGGTGGGAACGCCGGTGATGAGCCGCTTGTTCTGATAGAGCTCCTCGATCGCTTCGAAGCTGTCGACGAGAATCTCCTTGACCGGAGTGAATCCGGTCCGCGGACCGGACTCGGAGATCTCGAACATCAGGTGCTCCGCCCGATCGACGAAGCTGTTCACGTCCTCGGGCGTGGAGTATGCCTCCTCTGCGATCCGGCGGGCCGCGTCGATCATCCGACGGAGCAACGACTTCTCCCGGACGATCCGCGCGTGATACTCCACGTTGGCGGCGGTCACCGTGGAATCCAGAAGCTCCGCCAGGTAGATCTCTCCCCCCGCCCTCTCCAACGTCTCGGACTTCGTCATCTCGTCGGAGAGAGTGACGAGATCGATGGCCTCCCCGCGGGTGAAGAGATTGAACGTGCCGGTGCAGATCAGGCGATGGGCAGGCCGATAGAAGTCGTCGCTCGAGAGGATCTGGGCCGCCGTGTTGACGGCGTGGTTGTCGAGAAGCATCGCGGCCAGCACCGCCCTCTCCGCGTCGAGGTCCTGCGGCGGCACGCGCTTCTCGACCGGAGCGCGCTTCGCCGGGGAGAGGGGATCGGGGCGGGGAGCACGGATCGGGGCATCCGTGGCGGGGACGGATCCGGATCCGGATCCGGGAAGGAAGGATTCGCTCATGATGTGGTCTCCGGAGGAAGGTCGGCGGACTCGGCGAGTCGACGATCATACTCTCTTCGCAGCCGCTGCACGTCCTCCCAGGTCGGACGCTTCCACGCGGAGTTCCGCAGGAGCGCCGCGGGGTGATAGGTCGGAATGACGGGAATGCCGCGGTAGTCGTGGGTCCCCCCCCGGAGGCGAGAGATGCCCTGATTCACTCCGAGAAGGGTCCGCGCCGCGAACGAACCGAGAGTACAGAGGACCACGGGGCGGAGGATGTCCACCTGCCGGGCGAGAATGGGTGAGCAGGACGCGATCTCCATCGGCTGCGGGTCCCGGTTTCCCGGCGGTCGACACTTGAGAATGTTCGCGATGTAGACCTCGTTCCGGCGGAAGCCGATGGCCGCGAGGATCTTGTTGAGCAGTCGGCCGGCGGGGCCCACGAACGGCTCGCCCTGCAGATCCTCCTCCCGACCCGGCGCCTCCCCCACGAACACCAGTTTCGCCTTCGGGCTTCCCGTGCCGAACACGAAGTGGGTTCGCGTCTTGCCCAGGGGGCAGCGCTGGCACTCGGCGAAGGCGTCGTGGAGCTCGCCCAGGGAGTCGAACTCGGTCGGGTCGCGTTGCCAGGATCCGACCACGGGCGCGGCCGGGGCCGGCGTCTTCGCCCGCGGAGGCACGGAGGCCGTCGTGACCCGGGCGGCGGCCCGGGGGCGTCCGGGAGCCGCGGCCCCCTCGCGACGACGCTCGGTGCGGATGAGCTCCGCGGCGCGGTCGAGGGCCCGGAGCACCGAACCCTTCCCGAGCCCCTTGCCCTCGCGGAGGATGGCCTGCAGCTCGACGGCTCCCCGCAGCCTCCGGGTCATGGTGGCGAGATCGTCGGAGGGTGGAGGTGGCGGGCGATCGGTCACGGGAGGCTCCGGAGGGCAGGAGGGTTTCCGCCAGCCGGAGCGTAGAGGGGACGACTCGTCGCGGTCAAGACCGCCGCGCCGGACGCTCTGTCGCAACCGGTTACGCCGACGCGTCGAGCCCGCCGGCGCGGGTCTCTCCCCGCCCACACGGGTCTCAGCCCCGCCGGCGCAACTCCTCGACCCGGTCGAGGATGCGGGCCGCGACTTCGCGTTTGGGCAGGAGAGGGAGAGCCTCGGTCTCGCCGTCGCGAGTCAGCAGCGTGACGCGGTTCGTGGTGACGTCGAACCCGGCGCCCTCCTCGTGCGCGTCATTCACGACGAGCAGATCGAGGTCCTTGGCGCGCAGCTTCTTCCGACCGCTCGCCACCGGATCCTCGGTCTCCAGAGCGAATCCGACCCGAAAGGAGTCCTTCGCCTCCGCCTGCAAGAGCATCAGGATGTCGTCGGTCGGCTCGAGCTCGAACGTGGGCGGCCCCTCCTCCTTCTTCACCTTGCGCCGCTCGGGCGAGGTGGGTCTCCAGTCGGCGACCGCTGCCGCCATGAGCACGATCGCCGCGTCCCGGGCCTCCGCCAGCACGGCGTCGCGCATCTCCGCCGCGGAGCGGGCGGGAATCACGCGCACGCCCGGTGGCGGAGGCACGCTCATGCTCCCGGCGACGAAGACGACGTCGGCGCCCCGCTCCCGCGCCTCCTCCGCGAGCGAGACCCCCATCCGCCCCGACGAGCGGTTCGTGAGCACTCGCACCGCATCGATCGGCTCCTCGGTCCCCCCCGCGGAGACGAGCACCTTTTCGCCCCGAAGCTGGCGGTGGCTCTCGAGGATCCGCCAGACCCGCTCCGCGAGCACCGGGGGCTCGGGAAGCCGTCCGGGACCCTCTCCCTCCTCGGACCACGCCATCTTCCCGACGTCGGGCTCGATCACGTGAATCCCGTGGGCGCGGCAGACCCGTACGTTCTCCACCGTGGCGGGGTGGAGCCACATCTTCGTGTTCATCCCGGGAGCGAGGACGACCGGCCTCGACGTGGCCAGGATGCTGCAGGTGAGGAGATTGTCGGCCTGGCCCCGCGCGATCTTGGCCATCGTGTTCGCGCTCACGGGAGCGACGACGATCAGGTCGGCGCACTCCGCGAGAGCCAGATGATAGGGGAGGCGCTCGATCGGAGTCCCCGCGGTCCACCGCGGAAGCGCCGCCGCTCCCCTCGCGTCGAAGAGATCGACCCCGACCGGATTCCCCGTCATCGCCTCGAGGGTCGCAGCGCCGAGAAACCTCCCGGCCGCCTCGGACATGAGGGCCGCCACCTCCGCCCCCCGGTCGCGGAGCTCGCGAACGAGATCGGGGGCCTTGAATGCGGCCACGGATCCGGTGACCCCCAGGAGAATCCGTGGGGAACGGGATTCGCTCATGGCTCTTCGGACGCGTCTTCTCCCTGCTTTTCCGGATAGAGCTCGAAGTCGATCTCGCCATCGTAGTAGCTCGGGGCCTCGACCTGCTTTCCGTCGATCTCGTAGGTCACCAGGCCGCAGGCCATCTTCTCGATCGCTTCGTTCGTCGGCTTGACCTCCGGCTCCTCGTCCTCGATCGGCCGGGGGACGAACGGCACCTCGGGGACGAGCTCCTCGACCGCCTCGACTCCCTGGTTCAGGATGCTGCGGGCCTTGAGGCGCTGCTCGTTGATCCGGCGGGCCTCCTGGGCGGCGACGATGACCGTCTCGTACGGATTCTGGACGGCCTCGAACATCCTCTCCACCGCCGATCGGATCTTGCGCTCGACCTCGGGAGACCGATCGACCGGGTTCGGGACCGTCGGGCCGAGGCGCTCGGGGATCGGCGCGGGCTTCTCTTCCTCGTCTCCGTTCGTCGGCGTGATCTCGGGCTCATTGGGCTTCTCGGTCATTTCCGCTCCAGATTCTCGGGGACACGTTCGTCCCGGGGCACGAGCCCCACCTCGAGGAGGATCGGCTCGCTGTGTGCGGGTTTCAAGTCCAATACGCGATCCGCGCGGTGTCGCTCGGCCTCCATGATGGCCAGCACCGCCCGGCAGGTGGTGTCCAGATCGTGATTCACCAGAATGAAGTCGTAGGCGGAAGCGGTCCGCATCTCCCGCTTCGCCGCCACCAGCCTTCGCTCGATGACCTCCTCCGAATCAGTGTGGCGACCTCGGAGCCGCTCGGACAGGACCTCGAGGCTCGGGGGCATCAGGAACACGAGAACCGCGTCGCGGTTCGACTCCCGAATCTGCATGGCCCCCTGCACGTCGATGTCCAGCAGGACGATCTTCCCCTGCGCAGTCATCCGCTCGAGCGGATCGCGCGGGGTCCCGTAGAGGTGGCCGTGGACGAGCGCCCACTCCAGGAACTCGCCCCGATCGCGGCGGGTCAGGAAGTCCGCCTCGGAGATCGACACGTAGTCGATTCCCTCGACCTCCTCGCCTCGCAGCGGCCGCGTCGTACAGGAAACCGACAGGACCGTGTCGGGTTCCGTATCCAGAAGCCAGCGGGCCACCGACGTCTTCCCCGCCCCGGAGGGGCCGGAGAGAACGAGGGGAAACGCGGGGCGCACGGCGTCAGTACTCATTCGACGTTCTGGACCTGTTCCCGGAGACGCTCGATCTCCTCCTTGACCTCGACGACCAGGTGCGCGATGCGCGAGCTCGAGGACTTCGATCCGATCGTGTTCGCCTCCCGATTCATCTCTTGCAGGAGGAAGTCGAGCCGTCGGCCGACCGGCCCGTTTCCCTCCAGAAACTCGAGGAACGCCTCCCCGTGGGCGCGGAACCGAACCAGCTCTTCGGCGATGTCCGCCTTCTCGGCCAAAATCGCCACCTCGGTCGCGAGGCGCTCCGGGTCGGGAGTGACGCCCTCGGGAAGGAGCTGCGCGATCCGCTCCTCGAGACGGGCTCGGGATCTCTCCACCGAGTCCGTCGCGGCGGCGCCGATCCGGTCGAGCAGCTCGCCGAGCCGGCGGGTCCGCGTCTCGAGATCGTCGCGAAGAGCGACCCCCTCCCTCTCCCGCATCGCGAGGAGCTGAGCGAGGGCCTCCTCCAGCGCGCCGTCGAGGGTCGCGCGGACGACCTCGGAGTCGAGCTTCCTGGCCTCCCACCGAACCAGCTCCGGAAGCTGGACCAGGGCGACCGGATCCCGGGCGCTCGAGGCGCCGAACTCCCGCTCCAGGACCTGAAAGACCTTTCCGTACTCGCGCGCCACCCCCTCGTCGAGCACGAGGGAGCCCCGTTCCTCCTCGGCCTGGACGTCCACCGTGGCGGTGACGCGACCCCGGGAGAGATGCGCCGCGACCCCCTCGCGGACGCGGCTCTCCAACTCCCCGAGGTCCCGGGAGATCCGGACGGCGACGTCCAGGAATCGGTGGTTCACCGAGCGCAGCTCGACCTTCGCGAGAACACCCTCGCGCACGGATTCCGCCGCGCCGTAGCCGGTCATGCTCCGGATCACCGACACTCCTGACAACTGCATTTGACGAGAACCACGGAGGTTACCGGGCGAGACCATTCGGGGTCAAGGGCCGTATACTCCGGTCCCGTGCTCCGCGGCCCCATGCTCGGCCCTGTGCCGGCCACGTCTGCGCCGGCTTCCGGTCCGCCGCCTCCTCCGACCACGAGACCCTCATGGATGCCGTCATTCTCCAGTCCGTGCTCCCCGGGCTCCGGGAGGCTCTCGTGGGGGGGACGGTCCGGCGGGTCGAGCTCGTGGGGAGATACGGGGTCCTCCTGCGGTTCGCCGGGCCGGAGAGCGGGCGGCTGCTGTACGTCTCCGCCCATCCGGATCTCTCGCGCCTCGGTCGCCCGGAGACCCTTCCCCCCGGGGGGCCGCCGCGTCCCGCCCCGGACAACCTGTCCGAGCCCCTGACCGGGAGTCGCCTCGTCGAGGTGACCCGGGAGCGGGCGGGACGGGTCGTGATCCTCCGCTTCGAGAGGGAGGCGGCGCGCCACCGGGCGCCGGTCCTCGTCGGCGAGCTCATTCCCCGGTTCGCGAACGTCATTCTCGTCGGCGATCGGGACCGGATCCTCTGGTCGCGACGGGAGTTCACCGGAGACGCGCGCCCCCGGAAGGTGGCCGCGGGGGAGGTCTATGTGGCTCCCGAGCCGGACCTCGGCCCTCGGCTGCCCGACCTCGACGAGTCCACGATCGCGGCGCGGTTCGCCGAGGGCGAGGGGCCGCTCCATCGGCGGATCCCGCACGGCTGGGGCGGTGGTCCCCGCGGTCCGGCCCGCGTGTTCGAGGAGGCGGGGCTCGACGTCGCCGCCCGCCTGGCCGATCTCGCCGCCGGGGCCCGGGATCCCCTCCCCCGCATCGCCCGGCACCCGGAGACAGGGGCCGTCCACCTGTTTCCCGCCGACCCGGGGGAGATCCCGGGGTGGGAGCTCGATCCGGCTGTCCCCCCCGAGGTCACGGTCGACGCCTACTTCCGGGAGCTCGAGGAGCGGGAGACGACCGAGACCCTGCTCGGGGACCTCCGTCGCGTTCTCGTTCAGCGCCGCCGCCGCGCCGCGAAGGCGCTGCTCGAGGTGGAGCGTCGTCTCGAGGAGGCGAAGGGCGAGGCCGAGCTGCGGAGCCGGGCCGAGCTACTCACCGCCCACCTTGACCGGGTGAAGCGGGGCATGAAGTCGATCCGTCTGCGCGACTTCGACGGAAGCCGCGAGATCGAGATCGAGCTCGACCCGAAGAAGGACGGACCCGCCAACGTAGAGTCCCTCTTCAAGCGGGCCCGCCGTCTCGCCCGCGGTCGGGACGAGCTCGAGGCCCAGCGCTCCATTCAGGAAGCGGAGATCGCCGAGGCCGACCGTGGGCTCGCCGAGCTCGATCCCCCGCCGGACGCCGAGCGCCTGCACGAGCTCGTCGCGCGTCATGCGCCGGCGCTGGCGGAGGGAGGGCCCGTCCGCGGGGGGCGGTTCGAGGGCGGTCGGGGTCGGGGCGCGGCCGCGCTCCCGGGGGTGGAGCGGCACCCCTCGCTCCCCGAGGGGTTCGACCCCCGCGTCTACGAGCTTCCGGGTGGATGGGTCGTCTGGGTCGGGCGCAACGCCCGGCAGAACGACGAGCTGACCCATCACCGGTCGGCGCTGCGGGATCTCTGGTTTCACGCCCGCGGCGCCCAGGGGAGCCACACGGTCCTGCGCACCTCCTCCGGCAAAGGGGAACCGCCCCGGGAGATCATCGAGGCCGCGGCGGCCATCGCCGCGTGGCACTCGAACGTGCCGGTGGCGTACGCCGAGAAACGATACGTTCGCCGCGCGCGCAAGGCGCCCCCGGGAACCGCGGTCATGATGCGAGAGAAGGTGCTCATGGTCGAGCCGGCGCTTCCGCCCGGGGTGGATCGGTAACCGGAATCGCTCGCGAGGCTCGGGTGGGTCGGCGGGAAACCGTAGGGCGTCCGAATGACGAGCTCACCTACATATGGTTCCCGGTCGGCCAACCGGTGCCGGACGGCGGGAAGCGTGTTCACCACGGGGTCAGAGTTCGCGTTTTGAGCGGGGACCCGGACCTTCGTCTGCGGAAGGCCGCGCCGAGGTAGTGGACGGCCGGCCGCTGGGCCGCCGGGTCGTGATTCCGCCGCCGTAACGCCCTGGAGGGGAAGGTGTTGGC
>JALGZR010000257.1 GCA_025774805.1 bacterium | reverse complement strand
CGACCGCCCGGGCACCGTTCCGGTGCGCCGCCTCCACGTCGTCCCTCCGGTCGCCGATGACGGCGACGGGGCGTGTCCCGATCCGCCCCAGGATCTCTCCCACCATCCCGACCTTGTGGTCCTCCGGGCGCTCGCGATACCGGACCAGGTCGAAGAAGGGGGCGAGTCGGCAGCTTTCGAGGACCAGGTTTACATAACGCGCGTCCCCGTTCGTGCAGATCGCCATCCGGTAGCCGCGCCCGGCAAGATCGCCCAGCGCCCTTCTCACCCCGGGATAGAGTTTCCCCCTCTCCGGGACCAGCTCAACCTCCCGCCGGATGATTTCGGCGGCGATCTCCTCACCCCGGCCGTCCCGGGAGAAGGAGGCGAGCCACTGCCGGAACTGGCTGGTCGGTATGCCAAAGAAGGCAGTGATCGCGTCGGCCGGCGGGCGGGCGATGCCATGCCGATCGAAAACCTCCCACACGGCGCCCACCGTCGCCCCGTCTCCGCGAAAAAGGGTGCCGTCGAGATCGAATATCAAAAGCCCCTCCACGTCATCCGACCGGTTCATCTTCTTCTCACTTCCGCTATCTTCCGCCATCACCCTCGAACATCTCCTTGAGCCCCCGTTCGGCCAGCTCGGCCCGGCGCTCGGCGACGTACCACGAGTACCACCGGGTCGGATCCTCGACGAAGCCGCCCACCGGATGATCTTGGGGGCGCGCTGCCTCGATGAGCGCCCGAAAGCGGGCCGGATCGAGGTCGGGTACCTCCTCCCCACCCAACACCGGCATCGGAAAGGCCGGGTCGAGGGAGGCAGCCCGGCGGAACGCATCCAGCGCCTCCCGCTGCTTCTGGCGGTAGACCGGGAAGCTGTCCCCTTCCTGGAGATCGAGAACCGCCAGCGCCCCGCGCACCCGTCCGACCAGGTCGAAGAGGATCGCGTCCTCCCGATCGAGCGAGTCGCCGATCTCCTCCTGGGCAAACTGCAGCGCCCGCACGAGTTCCCTCCTCCCCACCTCCCCCCGCGCCTCCCCCGTCCGGTAGAGTGCGTGGGCGCGGAGGATCGTCCGCGCCCGCCGCACGGCGGGACTCGGATCGGGAGGCAGGGAGGCGAGCACCCTCTCGGCATCGGCGTAATCGGTCATTTCGAACCGGAGGAGGCCGACGCGGGCGCGCAGATTCTCCTCAGGGATCGACGGAACGGGGGAGGCGAGCACCTTCGAGTAGCGGGCGAGCGCGCCGCCGACGTCGCCCCGCTTCCAGAGGACGTCCCCCTCGACGACCGTCAGGTCGAGCCTCTCCGGCCCGAGGCGGAGCCCCGCCCGGACCATCTCCATCGCCCTCTCCGGCATTCCCAGCGAATGATACGCCCAGGCGGCCACTCCGTGGCTCGTGGCGCGCACCGGTTCGCTCGCCACGCGCGCGGCGTGATACTCGCCGAGGAGTCTCTCGTGGTCGCCGGTCCGATCCAGAAGGAGGAGCACGTTTTCCAGCCCGAACGGGTCGTTCGGAGTCTCGGCCCGGAAGCGCTGGAGGCTGCCGAGCGCCTCGTCCCAATGCCGCGACATGAGGAGCGCCATGATCCGGAGCTTGGCGATATCGGGGGCGGGGCCCGGCCCGCCGGCCGCACCCACCCCGGCCGCTCCGGCCGTCATCACTCGCTGCGCGTCCGCGACGGCGAGGGCGGTCTCCGGATCGCCCGCGCGCACCGCCTCCCGGTAGAGGAGATCGAGGATGCGCGCGTCCGGGAACCGGAGGTAAAGGTCCCGGAGGCGATCGACGACCGTGACGACTGCCCGCTCCCCGCGAAGGCGCTCGATCTGCCGCCAGAGACGCGCCGCCTGGGCGGTGTCGTCCCGTTCTGCCGCCCGGCCTGCCGGCCCGCTCGCCACCAGCTGATCGACCGCGAACCTCGCCTCGTACCGGGAGTGAACGCCGAAATGCGGTTCTTTTGGGGGGGTTACGCCAGTGAGGCGCGCCGCCTCCTCGCCATTCACGAGAAACCGCGTCGTGTCCCCGGGAGCCGTGGCGGC
>JALGZR010000256.1 GCA_025774805.1 bacterium | reverse complement strand
GCTCTTCGACGAGGAGTACAGCCGCATGGCGCCCCTCTACGACGAGAACGTCGCACCCCGGTTCGCGCCAATGGCAGCCCACCTCCTCGACTGGGCGGACGTCCGACCCGGCGAGCGGGTCCTGGACATCGGGTGCGGCACGGGCAATCTCGCCCTCCAGGCGGCGCATCGTGTCGGCGGCTCCCCGGGACGGGTCGTGGCCATCGACCTGTCCTACGACGTCGTCCAGCTGGCCACATCGAAGGCGGAGGCGGCGGGACTTGGCAATGTCCGCTTCGAGATGATGGACGCCCGCCAGATCCTGTACCGTCGCGAATCCTTCGACGTCGTCCTTTCCTCCTTCGGCCTCTCGCCCTTCACCTATGTCGAGGCCACGGGCGAGGCGTATCGACTCTTGGCGGACGGGGGACGGTTCGCCTTCTGCGAATGGACCGCCGATATGGATCCCCTCTCCCAGGCCTATGCCAAGGCCCTGAAGGAACGGGAGTCCAAGGACCCGTCGGAAACCCTCGTCTCGCTGCGGGACGCCTTGGCCTACACGAGGGACAGCGATGAGAGCGCCGCCTTCGACGACCCGGAGCGTGTGCGTCGGATGATAGAGGAGACCGGCTTCCGCGACGTGGCGGCGGACACGATCACCCACGCCACCGCCTTCACGGATCTCGATGATTACCTGAGAGTCCGGGCCTCCTTCGGCTACTCGGAACGAGAGCTTCGGGCCCTCACCGACGAGGCGCGTCGCGGTCTGGAGAAGGACATGCAGGCAGCCGCCGCCGACCTCGCGACGGATGAGGGGATCGAGGTGCCGTGGCGTGTGCACTACTTCCTCGGGACGAAGTAGGTCGAGGCAACCCTTTTCCTCCGCCCGAGGCTACCCCCTCCATGGACTTCCCGCCCTTCGACCTCCTGGACTGGTTCATCCAGTGGCTCCCTTCCGCCCGGTACGACATCGGCGCCAGCGGGATGATGGCTTCCCGGCTGGACGACCTCGACGTGACCTTCGAGCCCGCGGACGTGGCCGAGCCCTTCCCCGGGGGCGGCCCGGACCTGCGGGAGCTCCTGGCCGAGCGGTACGGCGTCTCCCGGCGGGAGGTGCTGGTCACGGCGGGGGCCAGCGAGGCCAACTTCCTGGCATATGCGGCCCTTCTCTCGCCCGGGGCCGTGGCCCTGGTCGAGCACCCGACGTACACGCCCCTCCGCAAAATGACGGAGGGGTTGGGGGCCCGGATGGGGCGAGTCATCCGGTCGCCGGACGACGGTTTTCGCCTCCCCATCGACCACCTGCCGGATACGAAGGATGTCCGGCTCCTGTCTCTGACCAGTCCGAACAATCCGACCGGCGTGGCCGACGAGCCACGCGATCTCCAAGCGATCGCCGACGCCTGCAGTGCCACGGGAACCACGGCACTCGTCGACGAGGTGTTCCTCGCCCTGGCCTTCGAGAGGGCGCCCCCGACGGCCGTCTCCGTCGATCCCCGATTCCTCATAACGTCGAGCCTGACCAAACTGGGTGGACTCGGCGGGCTGCGCGTCGGGTGGGCCGTGGGTCCCGCACCCGTCATCCAGCGGATGGAACGGATCGCGCACCACCTGTCCGTCGCCCCGTCCCGCCTCGGAGAGCGGGTGGTCCTGGCGGCCCTCGAACGGGAGGCGGAGCTGGTGGCGCGGGCGAAGGGGATCCTCGCAGAGACCAGGCCGCTCGTGGAGGCCTGGATCGAGGCGACGGAGGGCGTGTCGTGGGTCCCACCCGACGTGGGGAACTTCGGCTATCCCAGGGTGGAAGGGGCGGACATGACGGCCGTGGCCACCCGACTCGCCCAGGAGCACCGGACGGTCATCGCTCCCGGGGCCTTCTTCGGCCACGAGGACCGCTTCCGGCTGGGCTTTGGGACGGGTGTAGACCACGTGCAGGGTGGCCTGGCGGCGCTGACCGCCCTCCTGGCGAAGCGATGAGGGCTCAGAGGGGGCCTAGTCGTAGGCTTCCGGCGGCGGTGGCTCGTCGGTCTCCGGCCACTCCTCGGA
>JALGZR010000255.1 GCA_025774805.1 bacterium | reverse complement strand
CAGAAGCTTGCGGATCGCGCGTTCTTTCAGCTGGCGCACCCGTTCCCGGGTGAGGCCGAGCTCCCTTCCGATCGCTTCGAGCGTCCTGCCTTCCCCGGTTTCCATCCCGAAGTAGTCCCGCAGGATCTTCTGCTCCCGGGGGTTGAGCGCGTCGAGGGCGGATCGCAGGTCGCGCGCGAGGTCCAGATCCACGACCCGCTGGTCCGGCGCGGAGGAGATCTCGTCGGTCAGGAGATGACCGAGCGTCGTGTCCCCGCCGTCCGAGGTCGGCGCGTCGAGCGAGACCGGCCGGAACACGAACGCCTGGTGCTCGAGCACGTCGTCTTCCGGGATCGAGAGCTCTTCCGCGATCTCCTCGCTCGTCGGCACCCTTCCGAGCGACTGCTCGAGGCCCCGCGCGGCGCGAGCGATCTTCGACGCCTTGCCGGCGCGGTTCACCGGGATGCGCACGACGCGCGTCTGCTCGGAGAGCGCCTGGAGGATCGCCTGTCGAATCCACCAGATCGCGTAGGAGATGAACCGGTACCCGCGGGCCTCGTCGAAGCGCTCGGCGGCCTTGATCAGCCCGACGTTCCCTTCGTTGATCAGGTCGCCGAGGGAGAGGCCCCGACCCGTGTAATGGCGCGCGACACTGACCACGAAGCGGAGATTGCCCTGGACGAGCGCGTCGAGCGCGCCGCGATCACCCTTCTTGATCCGGCGGGCGAGCTCGATCTCCTGCTCGCGCGACAACAGACTCTTCCTCCGGATCTCCTTGAGATAGATCTCCAGAGAGAGGTCGTCGCTCTCTTCGTAGGCCAGTGCACTTCGAGCCATGGATAGGGCACCTCGGGCCCCTACGGTCTCACGCCCACGTACAGCGTCTGTTCGCCGCGCTTCAGCAGGATCGCGACCGCCTTCTTGGTCTCGTACTTCTTCACGGCCGCGACGTAGTCCTCGAGATCCGCGATCTCCATGTTCCCGACTTCCTTGATCACGTCGCCCGTCTGGATCCCCGCGTCGTCCGCGGGGCTTCCCGGTTCGACGCCGACGACGACCACGCCTTCCTCGCCCGGATCGTCGACGAGGCGCCGGCCGGCTAACGTGTCGATGCCCTCGGTCCGGATTCCGGCCCAGTCCTCCGGGAGCGCCTCCCCGGGGGCGGGGGCCACGAACGTGTCGGGTCGCTCTTCGAGAACGACGTCGATCCGCTTCGAGTCCCCGTCCCGGATCACGTCGAGCCGGATCTTGTCCCCGACCGGCAGATCCGCGACGCGTATGCGGAACTCGTTCACGTCGGAGACGGTCATGCCGTTCAGCTTGGTGATGATGTCCCCGGTCTTGAGGCCGGCCTGCTCCGCCGGTGTCGCCTCGACGACCTGGCCGATCAGGATCCCCTCGACGCCCGAGACGTCCATGCTCTCGGCCAGCTCGGGCGTGAGCTCCTGGGGATAGATCCCCAGGTATCCCCGTACCACGCGTCCCTTCTGGATGAGATCATCGGCAACTCGACGCGCCATATTGATAGGAATCGCAAAACCGATGCCCTGCCCCGCCGGGTTGATGGCGGTGTTCATCCCGACCACCTCGCCCCGGATGTTGACCAGGGGCCCCCCGGAGTTCCCGAAGTTGATGGAGGCGTCGGTCTGGATGAAGTTCTGGTAGGCCGGCGAGCCTCCCATGATGTTGAGGTCCGCCCGCCCCTTGGCGCTGATCACGCCGACGGTGAACGTCCCCGCGAGCTGCCCGAACGGGTTCCCGACCGCGATCGCCCAGTCGCCCACGCGGACCTCCTCGGAATCCCCGAAGTCCAGCGACGGCAGCACGCCGTCGTAGTCCTTGGGATCCACCTTCACCACGGCCACGTCGGTGTGCGGGTCCTGTCCGATCACCTTCGCCTTCAGCTCCACTCCGTCGGAGAGCGTGACCGTGACCTCTTCGGCCCGGGCCACGACGTGGTTGTTCGTGATGATGTACCCGTTCGTCATGAAGAAGCCCGATCCGGCGCCCTGCGGCCGCCGGCGGGGGGCCGGCCGGTCCTGGCG
>JALGZR010000254.1 GCA_025774805.1 bacterium | reverse complement strand
CCGTAAGGCACGGTCTGCACCACGGTCGCGCGCCCCCGGTGTGCGACTGGAGGTCTCGCCCGAGCTGCGGGCCGTCGTCGATCGGCTTCCCGCGGAGGCGTTCCGGATCGATCCGGAGAGGCTCTCGTGCCGGACCCGTCGCCGGAGCGACGTCCCTGAAACCCACGGGGGGATGCTGGCCTCGGGGAAGCTGTCCTACGATGCGGTCGAGAAGGAGGCCGAGCGCAGGCGGGCCCGGCTCGGCTCTCACGACGCCTTGAAGGCCATCAGCTCCTTCCTCGAGGTGGCGCCGGGCGACCCTGCCCTCGGCGGTGACCTCGGCGGTCGGGCCCTGACATGGGGGCTCCCGGGCCAGGCGTATCACCTGGCCCGTCCGAACGCGCGGCTCGCACCGCAGGAGCCGGGGCGCCATCTCGCCCTGGCCCGCTGTGCGGAGACCTTCGGGAGGGCCGACCTCGCTCTTCTCCACTACGAGACGGCCCTCTCCGGCCGCTGGGGCCGGCGTTTCGAGGAGATCCGGCGCATCGCGGGGCTCGAGTACCTCTCGCTGCTCGGTCGGATCGTCGAGGGCGAGCTGACTTCATCGGCGACGGACTTTGCGCGATCGCGCGCCGAGACGCTTCGGGCCGAGCTCGGGCTGGGTCGGGCGGACCTCGTCGTGACGATCTCGTGGAACACGGACCGCACCGATGTCGACCTGCACGTCACCGACCCCACCGGTGAAGAGTGCTTCTACGGCAACCGGGACACGAACATCGGGGGACATCTCACGAGGGACGTCAGGGCGGGCTACGGTCCTGAGATGTTCGTTCTGAGAAAGGCCGTCCCGGGGACGTATCGCATTGTCCTCGTTTGCTTCGCCTCGGATCAACTGCGAACGTCGGCCCGCACGAGAGCGCTCGTCACCATCGTCGAGCGGTGGGGGCGAAAGAGCGCCCGGGTCACGCGCAGGACGGTGACGCTGGCGGGCGTCGGGCAACGCATCTCGGTCGCGGAAATTCTCTGGCCGTAGCGGCGGTGACCCCGGACCGCGGAGCGTTTGGGCCTGGCGGCAAGCCCGAAACCGCTTGCCGTCGGCCCGCGATTCGTTTCAAGTAGACCCCCAGGACATCGATCCACGGGGCCCCAGGTCCCGTGGGTCTCTTCGAAATCGGGGTCGATCCGTCGGAAGACGGACCAGGCCGGGGGGAGGGTCGGGGCCGCGAGCGGCGCGGTGCTCGGACTCGCTCGACTGGCTCGACCCGTCGTACGGCCAGGTGCCGGGGGAGGCGTATCGTGCCGCGAGGACGTGTGAAGTGGTTCAGTGACGAGAAGGGCTTCGGGTTCCTCGAGCAGGAGGGCGGCCAGGACGTGTTCGTCCACCACACCGCGCTCGAGATGGAAGGCTTCCGGTCTCTCTCCGAGGGCCAGGAGGTCGAGTTCGAGCTCGAGCAGAGCGATCGGGGCCCGCGCGCAACGAACGTTCGAGTCGTCTGACCGACAACCGGAACCGCACGGGGCCCGACGCCGAAGCGTCAGGTCCCGCTGCGTTGCAGTCCGTGCGACCGTCGGGCTCGGGCGGAGCACAGCACTCCTCGCTCGAGCGCCCGGTTCCGGCGAGCCCGATCTTTTCAGCGCGACGGGTCCGGGGTACCCTCCTCGCACGTCAACCAGGGGAGACGCCATGCGCCCGATCATCCACGTCACGTTCCTCGTCTGCGGGCTGATCCCGCTCGTGAGCTGCGAGATGGCCCGCAGCGTCCTCGTGGGGTCGAAGAAGCCCTCCGCCCGCATCGTCGACGTCCGGTTCGAGAGCCTCCGCCTGGACGGTGTGGATCTCGCTCTGGGGGTCGAGGTCACCGATCCCTACGACGTGGCGATCCCCGTCCTGGGGCTCGACTTCGCCCTGGCCAGCGAGGGCCGGCCATTCCTCCAGGGGAACCTACGCGAGGGCGGGACGATCGAGAGCGGGGGCTCGAAGGTTCTCCCGGTCCAGGCCAAGGTCGCCTTCGCGGACCTGCTCCGGGTGATCGGCGACGTGAAGCCCG
>JALGZR010000253.1 GCA_025774805.1 bacterium | reverse complement strand
ACCGCCTGGAGCTTCGCCATGGACTGCTCGAAGTCCGCGCCCTTCTTGAGCATCAAACCGAAACCCGCGGCTACCGGAAGCGCCGCGGTCGCGAGCGTCCCGAGTCCGGCGCGCATCTGCCCGACCCCACGCCCGACCCCCTGGAACCGCTTCTTCAGGAGCGCCGCCTGCCGGCCGACCTTCCCCATGCCGGCGGTCGCACCCTTGTCGATAAACGTCAGGATCGCGGCCAAGCCGAACTTGCGCATCAGTCGCTCCTCCCGGTCGGCACCGGTTTACCCCGGAACGTCGGTCCGCCGCCCCCGCGGCCCCCATCCGGTCGCCGCCGCTCGGCGTTTATCTCCCGCAGCCGCTCCAGCGTCCACCTCCGCTTCTCCGGCGTCATCCGCCGCACGTCCTCCCCCCGGTAGGCCCCGGTGGACCCGACGAGGATCGCGAACTCCTCCTCCCAGAGCCGCCCCCGCGGCGTTATCGGGAGGAACGTCCGAAAAAACTGTCGTACGTCCAGTCGATCGCCCTCCGGAACCGCTCGCCGCACTTCGGGCATTCGCCGCCAACCTCGAAGACCGCCCCGCCCCCGATGCCGTCAATCGCGGCGACGATCCGGTTCACGGACGCCGGTCCCATCTGCCGCGCGTGGTCCCGCGCGATCACGACCGGCGCCCCGTTGTCGACCCCCTCCAGGCCGACGATCCCGGCCTTCATGCTCGCGATCCGGAACTTCGCGGGGTTCTTCAGGATCGACGCGTCGGCAGTCTCCATGAAGGCCCACCGCAGCGGGCCGACCGTGACTCGCCCCACCTCGGCCTCCCCGTAGTGGAACCCGCGGGGGAGCTCGACCTCCGCCGTCGGGACCTCCTCGCCCTCGACGGCCTTGACCTCGAGCGTCTCGAGGTCGCCCGCGAAGGCGTCCAGCTTGAAGCTGCACGCCTCGCACTCGAACTCGTCGAACCGGACGTGCTTCCCGAGCGCCGCGATCCGGATCCACGTGTAGACGTAGAGCACGTCCGCGTGGAAGAGCTGCGAGACGACCAGGCGCCGCTGGCTCCGCTTCAGCTTCGTGAAGTCCAGCTCCCCGAGCTTCGCCAGCCCGCGGCCGACGATCTCCGAGATATAGGCCGACATCGACATGTCCTGGTTCCGTTCGGCGAGCTCCCCCAGCTCCTCCTCGACGTCCCAGGTCCAGTCGACGAGTTCGAACTCGCGGTGGAGCTTCCCCGTGGCGTCGCGGTAGCCGATCGGGAGCACCCTCCCGACCTTCCCGAGTGTCGGGAGACCGCTTCCGACCTCCTCGCCGTCGAGCGCGGCGTACTCCGGGGGGATCTCGCCGAACCGCGGGTCACATTCTGGAAAATATGGCCGTTCTCCTCCGGCATTCGGATCTGGAACAATATCGTCGCAAAGACCGGGTTTGGTCTTTGCGCCTACCTTCTCCGTCTGCGCGTGCGTCATCTGTCCGCCTCCAATTGGCCCGGATCACCGGGCGTTGTGAGGTCCTCGGGAGGACTGACTGTCGGGCCGCCCCAATTGCGCGGGAGTCCCGCGGTTGTGAGCGACCCCCACCCGATCGTTAGACCGGGATCGGTAAATCGGCGACGAACGTCCATTCCGTGACGTTCATTTCGCCCTCGTTAGCCATGTCCAGGTCGGCCGTGACCTGCTTCATCGGGAACATGCCAATCAGGTTCCAGGTCCTGACCTGGAACCCGGAAATCGACTTGTTCACCAGCGACGCCGCCTTCTTGTAGGTCGGGAACCCAAGCTGCGCCTCCTGGAACCACGCCTGGAGGAAGACGTCCTCGACCACGTGGTGCTTCGGGTGGGTCGCCGTGAACTCGATCGCCTTCGTCGCCCCGCCCGAGGCCTTCGTCCGGTCCGGGAGGTCGACCGTGTCGAGCTCCCAGTCGAACCCGCCGATCGTGACGAACTGGATCAGCGGCGGCCCCCCGACCACGATCAGGTTGAAGTTGTTCACCGGAATGTGATCCGGCAGCAGGACCATCTTCATCGTCTGCCTCCTCCTCGGGCGCGG
>JALGZR010000252.1 GCA_025774805.1 bacterium | reverse complement strand
CCCGCCGCTCTGCGCCGTCGTTCATCACTTCGAGCAGCCCCAGGACGTCGGCCTCGGAAGGTCCTCGACTAACCTGGAGATTGATCTGCGCCGTCGGACTTCCGCCGAAGGACCCGCTCCGGATCGCTCGAGCGAGATCCGTGATCGCCGCGAAGTCGCTCCGGAGAGACGTCGGGAGGATGATCTCTCCCGGCTGGAGCACGGCCGCGACGGAGTCCCGTCCGAGCCGCCCCCCGGTCACGAGTCCGCCGGTCTGCGCGAGCGTACTGCCCCCGACCTGCGTCGTCCCGGCCGGAGCTCCGCCGCCACCGGCGGCCCCGCCCCCTCCGAAGAAGCCGACGCCGGTCGCAGAGAGGATCGCGCGGAGGATAAGCGCCTGGACTACCGCTTTCGCGAGGTCCTTCAGGAGCGCCTTGAGGAAGCCCCGGAAGGCGTCCTTCCCCTCGAAGGCGGCCTCGACGAGCGTGTCGCCGAGCGCTGAGGCGGCGAACGTGACCTCTCCGGCCATCAGCTCTTCCATAGTCGCGAGGTCGCCGATGATCGTTCTGAAGGGACTGATCTCCGGCTGATCGACTCCGAAGGCGAGCCGGACCGTCTTCCCGACCGCTTCGAGCTCCTCCTTCGTGAGGTTGAGCTGCTCACGCAGGAGAAGGAAGACGGAGGGATCCAGGCCGTCCCGGAACGCCTGCCCGAGGAGGCGGCTCTGCTCCTCGAGGTCTGCGACCTCCCGGTCGAGGTCTCGGATCTCCAGGCCGGAAGCCTCGAGCGACTTCGTCAGCTCCGGGAAGGGATCCTTCTCCGAGATGTCGAGGAGCTGGATCCCGAGGCTTTCGAACGCCTGCACGCCTCGGCGGATCGATCCGAAGTCCGGACCCGCCTCGAGGTCCTCCGAGGCCGCGCGGAACGTCGTGAAGAAGCGATCGAGCGACTTGTCCTGCTCCGTGATCTTGAAGAGCTCGATCCCGATCCCGCGGAAGAGAGCGCCGATCCTCTCGATCTCTGAGGTCTCGAAGCCCTGCGAGATCACGGTCTGCCCCGTCCGGAACGTCGCGAGGACACCCTCGAGCGCGGTCCCGACCTCCTCGATTTTCTTCTTCGGATCTCCCTTCCCGAGCGAGTCCTCGAGATTGAGAGCTTCCTCTCCGATCCCTTCCTGGATCTTGTCCGTGACCTCGGTCAGAGTCTCGATCGCGTTCGTGAGAGTGAGAGTGCTCGGAACGGCCGCCTTGAGTCCAGCGCCGAAAGCACCGATCACTCCCCCGGACGCAGAGAGTCCAAGCGATGCCGCAGAGAGCGAGCGGAGGAGCTGCGCGGTCGCGATCGCCGTCTTCCCGATCGCCACGATCCCGAGAGCGAGCACGTCGATCCATGCGTTGAGCTGCTTCCGGTTCGTCGCGACGAAGACCTCGAGCTGCTTCAGGATCTCGATCAGGCCCTCGATCGATCTCCGGAACGCCTCGTTATCGACGAACGATCGCCCGATCGCCTTCTGCGTGTCGCCGAAGGTGTTACTCAATCGGTTGAGCTGTCCGGTGAGAGTCTTCCCGAGAGCCGTCGAGAGCCCCGCCCCGGCGTCCTCGATCCGCTTGAGCGCGACCTCGAACTGCTCCGATTGACTAAGGGAGGTATCGATCGTCCCGATGTACCGGGAGAGCGAGGAGACCATCCCGCCGGCCGCCTTCGCCATCAGGAGGGAGGCGCTCTTGACGTCGGTCCCGAGGACCTTCGAGAGAGTGATCGAGGCGTTCGTGACGCGCTCGACCTCGTCGAGAGGAACGCCTCCGAGGGAGATGAGCGTTCCGATCATCTCCTGGATCTGATCGTTCGACTCCCCGGTCGCGTCCTGGACTTCGTTCGCGAATTTCTTGAATCGCTCGCGAGTATCGTCCGTGTTCGCCCCGACCGAACGGACCTTCGAGATGTCGACGAGCTTCTTCAGCGCGATGACCGCGCCGGCCGCGGCCGCACCGACGGCGACGAGCCCCTTCGAGAAGCCTCCGAGAGCTCCGCCGGCTTTATTCTGCGCCGTTATCCGAGCTTTAACGTCTCGAGTTTCTGCGCCCACGTTTCGACATCTCCCGTGCCTTGTGCTTCGCTACTTCGAGCTGCTCCCTCTTCGCTCCCTTCGAGGCGGCGTGTACGTTGATCGAGAACGCCTTGAAGGGATTGGTCTCTCCGAGCACGTCCGAAGGGAGCGTCCTGTACCGCTGACCGATGGCGTCGAGCGTTTCCATCGCGTCGTCATTCCCTATAAAGGGGACACCTCGTCGGCGGCCTCCGCACTAAATCCGGAGTGCTTCAGAATCTCCGAGAAAATGAGCGACTGATCCTCTCGACCGAAGCAGCTCGGCGTCGGCCCGAACTCGGGATCGAGCGAGAGCTGCGGCCGGACGACGCCCCACACGATCACCTTTTCCATCCCCTCGGTCGCCTTGACGACATCGACCTCTTCCTTGTCTTCGTCTGTCGGCTTCGGATCTGCGATCGCGGCGAGGTCGACGAGGTGCCCCCGAACCTGCGCGAGCGCAGAGTAACTCAGCTTGCGGATCTCGACCTTCCCGAGAGATGTCTCGATCACCTTTCGATCCGCGCGTTCGAGTATCTCGCTAGTGACGAAGCCGGCATCATTGGTCGGCGTGTCCTTCCCCTCTGCCATAAGTCCCTCCTTTCCCGGATGCGGTTTGACTACGCGACTGCGGATTCGGCGTTGACGATGTCGTGCTGGATCAGGTCGCCGGCCGTCGGCTTCAGAGCCCGGAAGGGGATCGTCGACTTAATGATCCCGGAGCTCTCGACGTGGAACGGATCGTCCGTGACCTCGCACTTCAGCATCGTCACGGTCGACTTGTAGAAATTCGCACCGAGCGCCGCGCCGGTCGAGATGATCTCGAGCTTGAAGAGCGTTCCCGCGTCGAACTTCGTTCGATCCGCGAGCACTCCGTCACCGACGAGGACGCCGGTCACGGCTCGTTTCGTGTCGCTTCTCATCGGCTCCGCGATCGACT
>JALGZR010000251.1 GCA_025774805.1 bacterium | reverse complement strand
GGCACCGCCTCGCCGCGGATCGTGGGGAGCGTCCGGATGGGGTCCGAGCCCCGTGATCAGGACGCTCGAGCGGTGGCCGTCGCCGGGGGATTCGCGTACGTGGGGACCGAGGATGGGGAGACCACTCACTGCTACTGGCCCTGCTACGGAACGGTCACCGTCGTCGACGTCCGCGTCCCCTCCTCGCCCCGGGTGCTGGGGTACGTGGTCACCGGATCCGTGAACGAAGTCGTCGTCGCCGGGGATCTCGTCTACGCGACCATTCTCGCGCCGGCCCGCGGGTGGCCGATGTGCCCGTGTCCCGGGTTCTCCGAGCTCCGCGTCATCGACGTCGGCGATCCCTCGTCGCCCCAGTCGGTTGGGCGGCTGGATGCGCTGAACTTCCCACGCGGTGTCGCCGTCACCGGAGACTGGGCGTTCGTGGCTGACCGGTCCTTGAAGGTCGTGGACGTCACCGACCCCTCGTCCCCCCAGATCCGGACCTCCGTGGAAACGGGCGGGACGACCTGGTCCGTGGCGGTCGCGGAGACCCTTGCCTGCGCGGTCGGCGACTGCGGGTTGGTCGCGATCGACATCGGTGATCCGCTCGACCCCCAGATTCTGGGGAGCCTGCCGCTCCCGGGAATCGGGCATCGCGTGGGCCTCATGGGAGACCACGCCTACGTGGCGATGACGGACCTCGCGAACTCGCTTCAGGTGATCGACCTGAGTGATCCCGCAGCGCCCCGGATCGTCGGGAGCCTCGCGATGAACGAGGCCTACGACACTCCGGACGTCGCCGTGACGGCGACCCACGCCTTCGTGACGGGCGACGATCTGCACGTCATCGACATCCGCAATCCGACGTCGCTTCCGTTCGTGGGAAGCGTGGGCGTTCCCGAGTACCCGCGGTGCGCCGCTCTCGGAGACGGCTGGGTCTATGTCGGCACCGGCTACGGGTACGAGAGCCTGCAGGTGATCGACGTCCGGACGCCCTCGCAGCCGCGCCTCGCCGCGGAGGTCTCCACTCCCGGCGCGGTCCGGGACGTCGTCGTGCAGGGAGGCTGGGTCTACGCGGGGACCGGCTACGGTTTCGGCGGGCCCGGCGGAGAGCTCCTCGTGATCGACGTCGCGGATCCCGAGTCTCCCGTCATCGCGGGAAGGCTGGACACGCCCGGGGAGGCCGCGTACGGCGTCGCGGTCGCGGGAGACTACGCCTACGTCGGGACCGGCTACGGGTACTCGAGCCTCCAGGTGGTCGACATCGGTCAGCCGGACGATCCGCGAATCGTCGGGAGCGTGGTCACGGCGGGCGAGGTCCGGGGCGTGGCGATCATCGGAAACTACGCCTGCGTGACCGCCGGGACGGAGTTCCAGATCATCGACGTGAGCGCGCCGTTGGATCCCGAGATCGCGGGAAGCCTGGGCATCGGATGGGGCCGCAGCGTGACGGTCGCGGGGGACTTCGCGTGCGTCGCGACCTCCAGCTTCGGCAAAGGCGAGCTTCACGTGATCGACGTGAGCATTCCTCCGCTGGCCAAGATCGTGGGGAGCGTCGACGTGCCGCCGAACGGCCGGGACGTGGCGGTCGACGGGAGGTTCGCGTACGTCGCGCACTTCCTGGGCGGCCTCCACGTCGTCGACGTGGGCGATCCGTCCGCACCTCGGATCGTAGGCGGGGTGGCGCCGCGAGAGGGCCTGGGCGCGGTGGCGGTGGGTGGGGATCTCGTCTATCTGGCGTCGCTCTCCGACCTCGACATCCTGCCCTCGCACTGCGATCAGCCGACGCCGATCCTCGTCTCGGGATTCACGGCGGAGGCGTGGGATCGATCCGTTCTCCTGTCCTGGTTCACTCCTTTCGATGGCCTGTACGACGGCTTCCGCGTCTACCGCAGCGGATCGCGGGAAGCCGGCTACGCGAGACTCAACGAGAGCCTGATTCACGGATCGGGCCGGTACTCCTACCTCGACCGATCCGTCCGGCCGCTCGCCACTTACTGGTACCGGCTCGGCGCCGTCGACCGCCGGGGACGCGAGGTATTTCACGGTCCGGTCTC
>JALGZR010000250.1 GCA_025774805.1 bacterium | reverse complement strand
ATCGTCACGCCGGGCCGGCAACCGCCCGCCGTGAAGGAGTAGGGCCCGCACTCCACGATCGGTCCGCCGAGGAAGGTCGCCACGTAGATTCCCGAGGCCAGGTCCAGATCGGGAGCCGGGCTGGGGGGGTAGTCCCAGAAGCCGATCCGCATCTCGAACGCGTGCTCCGGGGGGAACGCCCTCGGATCCGAGAGCCAGAGCGTGTCCCCCGACACCGCCCCCGGCCATGAATCCGAGGACCAGGCGATGAGGTCGTCGAGCTGGAGGGTGAAGGGATAGGCCCCCTCCACGTCCCAATGCAGGACGATCCGGTCGACCTCGTACGTGTCGACCGAGCTGAAATTGACGAGCGGAACGACCAGCTCGTTGTCGTAGGCGCCCTCCACGGCGGCCTCCGCGTCCTGCTCCACTCCAATACAGGAGATCCCCACGCCGCTGTTGTCGACGTACACGTCGATCGTGTCGGCCGTCCTGCAGGAGTTCGCGTCGACGGCAACCGCCACGAGTCGGTGGGGGCCCTCGGTCTCGACCGTGGTCGTCCATCCTCCGCCGAAGTCGCCGAACTCGTAGGGCCTCGAGTAGTCGACGTAACGGACCTCTCCGTCGATCTGGAACTCCACCCGGGCCATGGAGGAAGTGGAGCAGGCTCCGGCCTGGACCATCCAGGGAACGGTGCCCTCGAGAACCGCGTGTTGTGCGGGGGTCAAGATCTCGGCGGTCGGCGCGCAGACACAACCCCAGGTGGGGGTGGCCGATACCGGCGAAGCGGTCGCGCTCATGTTCCCACAGACGTCGTAGGCCGTCACGGTGAAGTAGTACGTCGTTCCCGCGATCAGCCCCGTCGTCGCGAAGAAGATGTCGTCGCCGACGTCTGCCGAGTGATCCCAATAGCCCGCCGTCGTCCCCCGGTGAATCCGGTAGCCGATCACGTCGCCTTCGGAGGAGCGGGTCCAGGCGAGATCGATCCGATCGCCGATCCCGACATCGGTGGCCGAGAAGTTCTGCGGGGTGGCGGGGGGCGCCGCGTTGTCCGCACAGTGCTGAGGTGTCACCTCCACAAGTCCCGTGTACCCGCCGACGTGACCGCACCCGTCCAGGGCCGCCACCTGGAACTCGTAGGGGGTACCGTTCTCGAGTCCGTACACGTTGTAGGTCTCCACGTTTCCGACGAGAAGGGTGCTGCCGTCGGGATTCGCTTCCTCCTGGAAGTAGACCTGATATCCGACGACGTCCCCGCTGGGCACCGAACTCCAGGTCAGCCTCACGAACTCGTCCCCGGGAGTGACCGCGAACGTCGACGGGATGTCCGGGAACTCCGTGTCCTGGTCGCAGGGCACCATGGTGATCGTGATCTCGCTCGAGGTCTGGCTCTCGTTTCCGCAGTTGTCGGATGCGGACACGGAGCAGTGATAGATCGCGTCGCCCACGAGCCCGCCGAGCACCAGGGACGTGACCGAGGTCGAGTCGACGCGGACGTCGAGCGGGGTGTCCTCACGGTACCAGTACACCTTGTACCAGCCGACGTCCCATTCGGGGACGGAGTCCCAGGTGAGCTGGATCTCGTCGCTCCCCACCACCTGCCCGGCGAGGTTCGTCGGGGTCGACGGCGCCGCCGCGTCCGTCGGCGTGCCCTGAACCTCCGAACCGAAGAAGCTCAGATTGTCCGCCGCGTCGACGGCCTGCAGATTGAAGAAGTAGTCCCTCGCCTGATCGAGTCCGGTCAGCGTGTATGAGGTCGTGCTCCCCACGAAGATCGGGGAGGGACCCTGCTCGGCGTCCGTTCCCCCGTAGGGAGGACTCCCCGACCCCTTGTCGTAGGAGAGGAAGTACCCTGCCAAGTCCGTCTCGGAGTTGGCGGTCCAAGAGACCGTGGCCACTCCGCAGCCGACCGTGACGTGGAGCCCCGTGGGGGCGGCCGGCGGGGTCACGTCGCCGAGATCACGTCGCCGAGAGTCGGAACGCTCTTCCCGAGATTCCGGCAGCGCACCCGCGTCGACATGCCGACCTGCCGCATCTGGGCGAACTCGACCGCCTCCTCCTCCTGCATCTGATTCCCGGTCGTGAACACGAAGATCTCGACCTCTTGGACCGCGGACCGGGAGCTCGTCGAGGCTCCCGTACCGTCCCGGTAGACGAACGCGAGCGAATCGATGCCCACGGCGATCTCGTCGACGACGACCCCGGGGGTGCCGTCGTCGGCCGGGTTCCGGATCAGAAGAAGCTCGGAGCGGAACCCGTCCCCGTCCACGTCGTCGACGTCCAGCCGGAAGGTCCGGGCCTGATTGGGGACTTTCACGTCCGAGAGGAACGTGACCTCGTCGGGGCGAATGAGTGTGAATCCCTTGGCCCCGCGCAGCTCCTTGCTGAGCCAGTTGAGGGCGGCTCGGGTGTTCTGCTGCCCGTCGATGCTCTCCGTGCCCCGGTGGTAGCTCCGGCTGGTCGCCGTGAAGACCCGGAACACGCCGAGGGTCACGATGGCCACGAGCACGAGGGTCACCAGCGTCTCCATCAGGGTGAAACCGCGCTCCCCGGTGTGATGGTGTCTCAGTTCCATGGCGGGCGCTCCCTACGTCACATTCCGGAATCGGAGAGGAAGGAGGACAGGGTCACGTTTCGGGGGCCCTTTCGATCCCCCCAGGTGACCGTGACATCGACCTGCTTCATTCCGACGACGGGTTCGTCCTCCTGGACGTTCCAGACCCGTCGAAACGCGGTCTCTACGGTGTCGGCTCCCGCGTACATGACGAGCTCGTCCCAGGGAACCCGCTTGAGCTCTTCGATCTTCGCCTGCGCGTGGAAGGTCGCCCGCGACTCGAGATCGCCCGAGGCCACCCTCTGCATCGCCAGAGGGAAGAGGCCGGCGAGAGACAGGATGCCGACTCCCAGAAGCGTGACCGAGATCAGGAGCTCGATCAGGGAGAACCCCTCGTCGCCCCACCGCCCCCTTCGGTTCCGACACGCCGCTTCGGTCGTGTTGGCATTCATCTCGTTCACCTCACGGTGTGGTGACGGTGACCTTGCCCGTCGACGCCAGGACGTTGACCCTCTTGACATGCTCGCCATTCGTGACTTCCACGGAGCCCGAGGCACTGCACGTTCCGTCCGGGAGGAAGATCACCCGGTTCGCTCCGAAGAAGGTGGGGTTCTGAAGCGTGGTCAGGTCGGGCATCGGGAAGAGAGTCCGGCTGTCCGCCGCTCCCAGAAGAGCGTCGTTCCCCTCGTCGTCCCAGATCTGGTAGTCGTTGGGTCCCGCTCGGAAGGTCACGATGTAGTTGTTTCCCTCCGCCACCGCCCTCTCCCGGGCGAGACGAAGGTGGGTCACGAGCTGATTCGTAGCCCCCGTGAGCCGCTGCTGACGCAGAATGCTCTGGATGTTTCCCCAGGACGCCGCGAGGACGAGGCCGATGATCCCGATCACGATCATCAGCTCCATCATGGTGAAGCCTCGAATC
>JALGZR010000039.1 GCA_025774805.1 bacterium | reverse complement strand
TAGAAGCGGAACCGGATCCAAAGAGCCTTCAACGTCCTGCCCTGCTGGAGTGCCTCGTAGTACTCCTCGCGCATGTCGGCCGTGAGCGGTACGAAGACGCGCTCAACGGTCTTCCGCGAGTATACGAATGTCACCACTGAGAGGACGTGAGTTCCGGGGGCAGGCCGAACACGCTGTTCGCCCGAGCCGGTTAGCTTTTGAAGGGCCGTCTGGACGATTGGTAAGAAGCCACTGGGGCGCCTGTGGGGCGGTTGCGGGTCCGTGCTTGGGTGCTGTTCCTTCGCTGCCTCTTCTGTCGCTCGGTGTCCCCGTCTCCTCTCGGCGATCCGCCAGTACTTCTCAGCCATGGCCTCCAACTTCGCACTGGTAAGGCCCTCTGGTTCAGCCTCTTCTGTCGCTCGGTGTCCCCGTCTCCTCTCGGCGATCCGCCAGTACTTCTCAGCCATGGCCTCCAACTTCGCACTGGTAAGGCCCTCCGGTTCATGGGCAACGGGTACTTCCTCCCCCAAGCTCCGCTCGATCTCCTCAAGAGCCGACGGATCGGGAGTACCTGGGTTGTCTTCCAGTCTTTGCCCCTTGAAACCCTGTGCGCGATATCGCCTGCTGCCTTTGGAGGTTCTCTCCTCCCGTCTCTTCCACATGTACAAGATGCGATTCACGTCGCCAACCTCGCCCCCACTGCCTCCCACGCACTGAGAACGCGGACGCCGTACCCCGTCGGTTTGTAGAGCCTACGGGGAAGCTCACCGTCGATCTCCGCCGTCCGGGACTCCACGTACCCCTTCTCCTCCATCCGCATCAGCGTCACGTACACCGTTCCGCGCTTAAGCTTCCCACCCGAGTTGCGGACGAGCCCCAAGCCGTACGCCTGGCCCCCGCCCACCAACATCTGGAGGATCAGCATCTCCTTCCCGGAGAGCCGCGGAATCTCTGGCATCTGGCCTTCCTTTGAGTGAGTCTTACAAGTCGTAAGATAGCTCCTGCACCGGGGACTGTCAAGGGCCGGGACCTGAGGTTGACCGGCCGCCCGGGCGGGTCTAGGGTGCCGGTCAAACGGAGAGAAGATAGATGAAGGAGCTGGATGCCCCCGCCGGGGTGGAGGCCGACGCCGGGTTGGAAGCCGAGCTGGAAAAAGTCCGCCGCGAAGTGTCGGAGTCGCTCCGGGACTCGGACAGGGGCATCTACAAGCTGGCCATCGGCTTCGTGACGCTGATCTTCCTGGCGCTCGCAGTCTATGCGGGCATCCAGACCTTCAGCGCCGAGCGCCGCGTCGATCAGGCGATCGAACGCGTCGATCAGGCGATTGAACGAATGAATTCCCAGTTTGAGAGACTCGCCGCCGATGCCCTAAGGCGTCCGGAATTCGAGATCCTATACCAAGGCGAGTCTCTGGGTGACTCTGTAGCTCTGCTCCCCCCTGTCGACCGGGGCCGAATAGACCTAACCGGCTTCTCGGTCAAAAACGTGGGTGCTGGAACTGGATCAGTGACGTCGCTCAAAATATTCGTCACGGCCGAAGTCGAACATGGAGACGCACCCTGGAATTCTTACTTCTCCTGGAACGTGATCCATCCCAGTAGCCGAAGGGCGTATCCTGGAAGCATCGAGGCGGACGGTCCCCCCACCAACCTCAGCCCGACCGATGAAACCCGGGTCCCGATTGCCGCGGTTCGACTCAAGGGGAAACTGGAAGGGGGACCGATTACTGGGCTCATAGAGGTTCACTACGGGGAGGCAAGCCCGGCCAGTGCGCACTTCCGCGCCGAACTACCCGAGCGGCCCGCCAAGTAGATAACCCGCGCAGTCTGACTACCTACGCGACTACCTAGCCAAACCCTGCTACCCTGAAAGGGCCTGGAAACGGGCCAGGGTGGTGGAGCTGAGGGGGATCGAACCCCTGACCTCATGACTGCCAGTCATGCGCTCTCCCAACTGAGCTACAGCCCCATTCCCTTCGGACGGCCCAATCCGTCGGTCCCTGAGCCCGTGGCCCCGGGACGTTCAATCGGCCGTTTTCGGCGATTGAGCCAAGGGAGGTTAGCCACCATCCCGGGGCGGGTCAAGTGTCGGCTCGGCCGGCGAGCGAGCTCGGGCGGGCCGGGCGGCCGACGATCCCCCGGGGACGATCGGGGGCCTCCTTGACGCGCCTCGAATGCGGGTGATCTACTCCGGTGCCGTGCCGGCGTGGCGGAATGGGTAGACGCAGCGGACTCAAAATCCGCCGGGGAGCGATCCCTGTGCCGGTTCGACTCCGGCCGCCGGCACCACTTATTCCCGCCTAGAGGGGCTCTCGCAGGCGTTGCGCCCGTATTCTCATCCTCGCCACGAAGATCAAGGACCAGCCTGCATATCTCACCAGGCTCGTCGCGCGGCTTTGCCGCTGCCGCAGCAGAGACTGGTGAGATATGCAGGCTGGGATCCACGGCTCCAATTGAGGCAAGTCTCGTCCTCCTGTCGAGAGAGGCGTCCGGGTGCCTGGGTCTAAGGCAAGGCGGGAGGCCGCTTGCCATCGCTCCCCCGACGAGCGGACCAGGTGGATCAGTAGTCGCTCTCGCGGCCAGCCATGCTGGGTTCGCGCTTCTTCTCAGGGATCTCCGCGACCAATCCTTCGGTGGTCAGCATCAAAGATGCGACGCTCGCCGCATTCTGAAGTGCGGTACGGGTCACCTTGGTCGGATCGACAATCCCGACACGCATCAGATCCACGAATCGGTCTCGTTCCGCATCCCAACCCCGTGTCCCATCCAACGACTTCACCTTCTGGGCTATGAGAGAGCCCTCCGCCCCCGCATTGTCTGCGATGGTACGAATCGGCTGTTCCAGGGCACGGCGGAGAATCCGGACCCCGACCGCCTCGTCTCCTGATGTGGATAGGTCATCCAGTGCAGCGGCCGCTCGCAGCAGCGCTACCCCGCCGCCTGGAACGATGCCTTCAGCCACAGCGGCACGAGTGGCGTGGAGCGCGTCCTCGACACGGGCCTTCTTCTCCTTCATCTCGGTCTCAGTCGCCGAACCGACATTGACGACCGCGACTCCGCCCGCAAGCTTCGCAAGTCGTTCCTCGAGCTTCTCGCGATCGTAGGTGGACTTGGTCTCCTCGATCTCGCGGCGAATCTGCTCCACCCGGGCGTCAATCTCATTCCTCTTGCCGGCCCCCTCGATGACCGTCGTGTCGTCCTTGGTGATCACGACTCGCTTCGCCCTCCCGAGATCGCCGGTCTCCACGTTCTCGAGCTTGATCCCGAGGTCTTCCGAGATCGCCTTCCCGCCGGTGAGTATCGCGAGGTCTTGGAGCATCGCCTTGCGGCGATCCCCGAAACCGGGCGCCTTAACCGCACAGCAGGTCAGAATCCCGCGGAGCTTGTTGACGACGAGCGTCGCCAACGCGTCCCCGCTCACGTCCTCCGCGACCACCAGAAGGGGCCTC
The DNA here is from genome assembly GCA_025774805.1 of bacterium. Taxonomy (GTDB): domain Bacteria; phylum ARS69; class ARS69; order ARS69; family ARS69; genus JALGZR01. The sequence continues at coordinate 27,766 of JALGZR010000039.1, read as the reverse complement.
GATTGCCCAGCGACCCGTTCCAGTAGCGGAAGGAGATCCTTGACCGCCGTGATCTTCTTCTCGTGAATCAGAATCAGCGGATCCTCCAGCTCCGTCTCCATTGCCTCCGTATCGGTCACGAAGTAGGCGGACAGATACCCCCGATCGAACTGCATCCCCTCGACGACCTCCAGAGACGTCTCGATGGACTTCGCTTCGTCGACCGTGATGGTCCCGTCCTTGCCGACCTTGTCCATCGCGTCGGCCAGGATGTCGCCGACGGATCCATCACCGTTCGCGGCAATGGTCGCGACGTTCCGGATCTCCTCGCGAGTCTCCACGGGCTTGGAGAGCTTCTCGAGCTGGCCGGCGATCGCCTCGACGCCCTTCTCGATTCCCCGTTTCAGCATCATCGGATTCGCGCCCGCCGAGACGTTCCGCAGCCCTTCGCGAAAGATTGCCTCAGCCAGAACCGTCGCCGTCGTCGTCCCATCTCCGGCCACGTCCGATGTCTTCGACGCCACCTCGCGGACCATCTGAGCGCCCATGTTCTCGTAGCGGTCTTCAAGCTCGATCTCCTTTGCTACGGTGACGCCGTCCTTGGTCACGAGGGGATTTCCCCACTTTCGACCCAACACGACGTTTCGGCCCTTGGGCCCGAGCGTGATCTTGACCGTTCTTGCCAAGGTTTCGACCCCTCGCAAGATCGCGTGGCGGGCGTCATCGTGAAACAGGAGCTCTTTTGCGCTCATTGCCGAGATCCCTCTACCGTAAGGGGCCCAGTAGCTACCTCTCGATGATCCCGAGAACGTCTTCCTCTCGCAGGATCACGAATTCTGTGTCGTCGATCTTCACGTCCGTTCCGGAGTACTTACCTATGAGAACGTGCGCGCCCACGTTCAGGTCAGACTGAATCCGCTTCCCGTTCTCGTTGACCCGCCCTGGTCCGACCGCCATCACCTCCGCCCGCTGGGGCTTCTCCTGGGCCGAGTCCGGGATCACGATCCCGCCCACACTGACTTCATCACCTTGCAGGCGTTTGAGCAGAACGCGGTCCGCGAGAGGGCGGATTCGGATCTTCCGTGGGCGCTTCGATTTGCCCTTCGATAGGTCTTCGGACCTGCGTTTCGAAGTCGTCTTCATTCGGCTCTCCTAGGCCGACATGCGGCGGATACGCGGCGTGGGGCGGGCCGAGCTTCCTGGAACCCCGTAGTCACTGACGAAGACTTCGTCCTCGTGTTGGAGGGCAATCTCCAAATCGTTTCCGTCCACCATGCCCAGGACCCTTCCAGACCGATCAGTCACCGGCAGGCAACGAATTCGAAAGCGCCGCATGATCCGGAGGGCGTCTTCGGCCCGATCATCGGAATCGCAGGACGGCCGCCGCGAGTTCATCGCCTCGCCGACCGTGACCCTGGATGGGGATGCGTCCTCCAAATGGAGTGCGATGCAGATGTCCCTTTCCGATATCGTGCCAACCAACGACCGGGCCGGATCGACTACGGGCAGGAGGGGTGCACCGGAGTCCATCATTCGACGGATCACGACATCCAGTGTGTCTTCGAGCCTGCAGAGCGAAGCCTGATGGTCCATTAGCTCGCGGACCTGCATATTGACCTCCTTTGGTCGGGGCCTGACGATCGATCGGTATCCGGTCTCCTGGGGCCGGCCCAAGGGACGGCCCCAGCGAGTCTGACCGATGCTATGTCTGGATCGTGATCTTCCGGGACCTGGCTTCGGCCATCTTTGTGAGCCGGATTTCGAGCACCCCGTGGTGCAACTTCGCGTCGACCTTTTCCGCATCCACTTCCTGAGGAAGCGTGAAACTGCGGAGAAAACGTCCGTACGCCCGCTCACTCACGTGAACGTTTTCCTCCTTGCGCTCCTTCTCGGTCTTCCTCTCTCCCTGGATCGTGAGAACGTTGTTGGCCAGACCGATATCGATGCTCTCCCGATCGATCCCGGGAAGGTCCATTCGAACGACGTAGCTCTTCTCCTCCTCGACGACTTCTGCGTCCGGAAGCCAGGTCAAGGTCTGGCCGATCCCGGTTCTCTCGGGCAGGTTGCGGCCAAGCGTGCGATCAAAGACGAGGTTCATCTCCCGGCGAAGATCGTCCAAGTGCGAGAACGGGTCCCAACGCGTCAGGAGCGTCGGAAGTGCGGTTCGTGCCATTTCCGTGGGATTCCTCCTATGGCCTGCAAACGGATCAGCGTTTCGGGCGGGGCGGATAGCGGCGGATCGGCGGTCGTGTGATGCGCGGATCGCGCTCCAAGGTGTGCTGGTTTCGATCTTTCGGTCGAACCTCCGCCGCCTCCGACCCCGTGTCGTTCTTGGGTGCCTTCTTCGGGTCGCCCTGCATGCGGATCCCTCCACGCTCGCGGCCGCCGAGAGAGGTCTCACCGGCCGGCTGCGCTGCATTGTTCGCAACCGGCGTGCCAGCCTCCGATCCCTGCCCCGGGGACACGTAACCGATTCTGATGTCTAGAGTTACCTGGCATCCCCGAACCGCGGTCGTCCCGGGGAATCGGAAGTGTTGCCTCCGCTGCTCTCGGAAGTACTCTTTCCTATGCTTTTGTTTTCGCTCGACAGGAGGGAACGGCATGCTGGTCCGCACGCTCCTTGCCATCGACTCACCACGGGAGCTCAAGAGAATCCGAACCCTGTTGGGAGGTCCCGGTGTTCTCCTCTCGACCGTGGGAAAGAAGACCGCCCTGTGGGAGGGGGCAGGGAGCGAGCCCTTCGATCTTCTCGTGACCGTGAGAGGGGCGCTGTCGGAACCGGCGGGCGAGACCCTTCGGGCAATCCGCGATCTCCCGTACTCGCCAGACGTGATCGTCGTCTCCTCGCAGGAGAACGCCGAAGAGAGAGCGGAGTTGCTGGCGGCCGGTTGCCTCGCGGTCGTCAATCTCGAGCTCGACGACGACACTCTTCGTGAGTCCCTCGCGTCGCTCGTGGAACGTCGCCGGGAGAACTCCCGCCTTCGACTTCTGTCGAGGCCCGATGATCAGAGACTGGGTGATTTCGTCTCTTCCAGTCCCTCGATGAGTCAGCTCCTCAGCATCGCCCGTCGCGTCGCGGCCTCGGACACTACTCTTCTGATTCTCGGGGAAACCGGTGTGGGCAAGGAGTGGGTCGCCCGGGGAATCCACGCCGAAGGGCCTCGCTCCGGGGGAGCGTTCCTCGCGATCAACTGCGGCGCCATCCCCGAGGGTCTGCTCGAGAGTGAGCTCTTTGGCCACAAGGAGGGCGCATTCACCGGAGCCACGAGCGATCGCCGTGGGCACTTCGAGCTCGCTCACGGAGGAACTCTGTTTCTCGATGAAATCGGGGAGATGTCTTCGCAGGTTCAGGTCAAGCTCCTTCGCGCGTTGCAGGAGAAGACGATCCAGCCTGTCGGGAGCGAGCGCCTGATCCCGGTGGACGTCCGAGTGATGGCCGCGACCAACCGCGATCCCGTCGAGGAGATGGAGGCCGGGCGTTTGCGTCGGGACCTGTATTACCGACTCGGGGTCGTGACTCTGGTTGTGCCGCCCTTGCGGGAGCGAAGGGAGGACATACCGGATCTCGTGGCGAACTACTTCGAGATCTACCGGGTTCGCTTGGGCCGGGCCGTATACGGGATCGACCGGAACGCAATGGAAGCGCTCGTGGAACACGACTGGCCGGGGAACGTACGGGAGCTGATCAACGTCATGGAGAGGGCCGTTCTGCTCTGCACCCAAGAGGAGATCACGCTAGCCGATCTGCCACCGTCGATCGCAGGGGTCAGGCCCTCCCCGATCGCCGGTTCCTCCGGACTCGCGGAATCGAGCGACGTCCCGCTGGACGAGTCCTGGCTCCGCCTGCCTCTCCCGGAGGCCCGTCGCGAGGCCGCCGCGGCATTCGAACGGCGATACCTCAGCGCCCTTCTGGAGCTCACCGGGGGACAGATCGGCGAGACCGCAAGACAGGCGGGCGTGTCCCCGCGGGCGCTTTTCGAGAGAATGAAGCAGCTCGGTCTCCGCAAGGAGGACTTCAAGCGAGTTCGGCCACCGGAGGCTTAGCGTCGCCGGACCGCCCCCCGCCGATTGCAGCCCTCACGGCAGGGTTCCTCCACGCTCCTCTGCGATTCGGAAGACGGGATTCCGATCATTTCGGAACCGGACCTCCCGATGCGTGCCACCACACGGCAAGGTCAAGCCGAAGTCATTGCTCTCCTTTCGAATACGACGTCGTCAGCCACGGCCCGATCCTGGCCCGGCGCTTGCTGTCGCGTGGGGTGAGGCGCTCGGTCGCCTCCGGTACGGCACGGAGGTCGGATTCCGACGCAGCGACAAGGGAATCCACCTCAGGATCACGGGCGATCGGCCACACGGGTCGTGTGCCGAGTCCGACCCCGGCCGCGGCCGGAATCGATCCGGGCGCACCTTCGTCGCAACCTCTTTCCTCTTTGGTCGAGGAGAATCCCAGATGTCACGCACCTACCGTTTCGCGTTTGACGACCTCAGGCGCCCCCCCCGACTCCCCGACCGCTTCCAGCGAGAGTCGGGTTGGGAGGATGATTGGGACGAAGGCTGGGAGGATGACGATTCCGCGATTGGCGAGGATGGGGACGGGACGTCACGGGATGATCACGAGGACTTCGATCTGTACGACGATCGGGACGCGTTCGGGGCGCCCTAGCGGTGGAGCGATCCGAGCCGCAGGTGGCGACCGACGAGACTCCCACTCTTCTCGACGCGGCGATTCCGAGTTCCGATCTGAGCCTCGGGATCTGGGACGAGGATCGCCGCGTCGCCGCCGATCACCGTGCGCCTCTCGAAACCCGTCTGGAGAGCTTCGAGCACCTCTTCGAGTCGGAGATCGGGGACACGTCCCTCGCACGGGCCCGCAACATCGAGCGGGAGATCGGGATTCGCCAGCTCTATGTGAAGTTCGAGGGCGGTAACTCGACCGGTACCCAGAAGGACCGGATCGCGTTCACGCAGGCGATGGACGCACTGCGGCGAGGGTTCGACGCGATCACCGCCGCTTCGTGCGGGAACTACGGGGTCGCGATGGCGCTGGCCGCGAACTGCGGGGGGCTCCGCTGCGTGGTGTTCGTCCCGGAGGGCTACCGCACCCGCCGGATCGCGGAGATCGAGTCGCTCGGAGCCGAGGTTCGACGCGCCCCGGGGGACTACGAAGCGGCGGTGGCGGCGTCGCGCGAGTGCGCGGCGCGGGAGGATGTGTACGACGCGAATCCCGGGGGATCGAACACGCTCCTGCAGCTCCGGGCCTACGGTGAGATCGCGTACGAGATCTACGACGAGCTCCGCGACGCCCCCGCGGCGGTCGCCGTCCCGGTGTCGAACGGAACGACACTGGCCGGGATCCATCACGGGTTTCTCAGCCTGTACCGGCGGGGCAAGACGTCACGCATCCCCCGGATGATCGCGGGCTCCACGTTCCGGAAGAACCCGATCGTCGAATCGTATCTCAGGGGCTCCACGCAGTGCGAGGACCTCGACCCGGCGCGGGTGCGCGAGTCCGCCGTGAACGAGCCGCTCGTCAACTGGCACGCCTCCGACGGCCAAACGGCGCTCGACGCGGTGCGGGCGACGAACGGCTGGGCCTCCTACGCGAGTGACCGCGCCATGCGACAGTTCGCCCGTACGATGCGGGAGAGGGAGGGCCTCAGCACACTGCCCGCGTCGATGGCCGGGCTGATCGCGTTGATCGACGGCCATCGGAAGAGCCCCCTCGGAAGCGACCGCTACGTCGCCGTGGCGACGGGGAGAGGATGATGTGGAGATTCCCGGAGGGGAACGCCGTCGTCTACTGCGAGCGGGCGTTCGGCACGACAAATGGGAAGACGGCGCACGGTCTCGTGCGGCGAACCCGTCGGTACGTCGTGAGCTCCGTGATCGACTCGCGGTTGGCGGGAAGAGACGCGGGGGACGTTCTCGACGGAGAGCCCTGCGGGATCCCCATCGTTCCCAATCTGGTGACGGCCGTGGCCCAGGCGGCCCGCGTGGGAAACCGGTTGACGCACTTCGTCATGGGACTCGCCCCGGACGGGGGCCGGCTCGCGTCCACGGATCGGGAACGTGTGCTGCGTGCGATCGCCGCCGGACTCCACGTGGACTCGGGACTGCACACGTTTCTCTCCGAGGATCCGACCATAGCGGCGGCCGCTGCGGCGCGCAGAGTCCGGATTCGCGACATTCGCCGGCCTCCGCCACGACCGGAGCTCCACTCCTTCTCCGGGAAGATCGAAGAGGTCGGCTCCCTTCGAATCGCGATACTCGGGACGGACTCTGCGGTCGGAAAGCGAACGACGGCGTGGGAGCTCGTCGATGGGCTGCACGACGCCGGGCTCTCCGCAGTTCTGGCTGGAACCGGCCAGACGGCCTGGTTCCAGGGTGCGGACTACTCGATCATCTTGGATTCGCTCGTCAACGATTTCGTGTCGGGTGAGATCGAGCACATGGTCTGGAGAGCCTGGCGGGAGCTCCGGCCCGACGTGATCGTACTCGAGGGACAAGGGAGCTTGATGAATCCCGCCTACCCGGGAGGTTTCGAGCTCCTCGCCGCGGGACGGCCTCACGCCGTCGTTCTCCAGCACGCGCCCGCCCGCCGGGACTACGACGGGTTCCCCGGCTATCCGATCCACGCCCTGACCGATCAGATCCGGGCCGTCGAATTGATCTCCGGGCGCCCCGTGGTGGCGATCACGGTGAACCACGAAGGGCTCGATCCGGAGGCGGTGCCGGAGGTTTGCGCGAGGATCCGGGAGGAGACCGGACTTCCCGCCCACGACGTGCTCCTGGAGGGCGCCGCTCCGCTCGTGCGCTCGCTGGCCCCCGTTCACGGCGTGGACGCCCTGCCCGTCGAGGACCGGCGAGCAGTCCCATGACGATGACGCGCCCGGTTTCGGATCGGCTCGTGGTAATCGACCGGCTCGCCGTGGGCCCGCCGGTGGTGGAGACACGCCGCGTGGTCGTCCCCTATCACGTGACGGTCGGCGACCGCACCGACTCCCACGACCTGATCTACCGCTGGGAGGAGGACGTCCTACGCCCCGACGCGGAGGAGGACCGCAATCTGGCGGCGCTGATCGGCGCCCAAGTGGCGCTCAACTACGGTCTCTTCTGCCGGGAGATCGTTCTGCGAGGTCCGTTGGACGGCGCCGACCGGGCGTTTCTCCTGAAGATGATGGAGAACACGTCTCGCGAGATCTGGGTTCACAAGATCCTCGGCGAGAATCCGTTCCTCGTGAACGGGACCCGGCCGGAGCGGCCGGAGCGCGCGGACCGCCACACGCGCGCCGAGCTCCTCTTCGACGAGCCCGTGCCGGCGACCCGCTCCTCCGCGTGGACGGGAGAGGCCACCCGGCACGCGGTCCTCTCCTCCGGTGGCAAGGACAGCCTCCTGACGTTCGGCCTCCTCCGCGAAATCGGCGCGAACCCTCTCCCGGTGTTCGTGAACGAGTCGGGAAGGCACTGGTATACGGCGCTCAACGCTTACCGCCACTTCCGCGAACACGTTCCCGGCACCGCACGGGTATGGACGAACTGCGACCGCCTCTTCGCCTGGATGCTGCGGCAGCTCCCCTTTGTGCGGTCGGATTTCTCCCGCGTCCGATCGGACATCTACCCCATTCGCCTCTGGACGGTCGCAGTCTTCCTCTTCGGCGCGTTGCCGATCCTTCGCCGTCGGGGCGTGGGCCGCCTCGTCATCGGGGACGAGTTCGACACATCCACCCGAGGAGCGTTCCACGGCATCACGCACTACGACGGGATGTACGATCAGAGCCGGTGGTTCGACTCGGCGATGACGCGTTTCTTCCACCGCAAGGGCTGGTGCGTGAGTCAATTCTCGGTTCTGCGCCCGCTCTCCGAGATGCTCATCCAGGAGATCTTGGCGAGGCGGTATCCGGACCTGCAACGTCACCAGATGTCGTGCCACGCGACGCATCTCGACGGCGAGCGCGTTCGCCCCTGCGGCAACTGTGAGAAGTGCCGGCGCATCGTGGGCATGATGACCGCGATCGGTGCGGACCCCCGTCCTTGCGGTTACACGGACGAGCAGATTCGCCGCTGTCTCGAGACGCTCCCGCAGCGTTCCTTGAAGCAGGAGCCGGCGGGGGTCTCGCATCTCCTCTTCCGGCTCGCCGAGAAGGGAATGATTCCGCCGGTCCCCGCCGCCCGTGAGCACGCGGTGATCCGCAAGATCCGGATCGATCCGGATCGATCTCCCCTGGACACGGTTCCGTCCGACATCCGTCTACCCCTGCTCGAGATCTTCGATCAGCACGCGGATGGGGCGGTTCGTCGTCAGGGCCGTGTCTGGGTCGATCTCGACTTCCGAACCGACCCGGAGGTCCATCGGCCCTTCCCCTTCGACCGGCGATCGGGGGACGGAGCGGAAGGCGGCGGCCCCGCGAACGTCGCACCCGGCAGAGCCGCCAAAGCGGCTCCCCGGAAGCGCTCCCACATCCTCGGAGAGCTCACCTGGCCCGAAGCGCGCGATCGCCTCAAGCGCGTGGACCTCGCACTGCTCCCCGTCGGGGCGCTCGAGCAGCACGGCCCGCACTCGCCGCTCGACACGGACGCCTTCGACGCGCAGTACTTGGCCGAACGGGTCGCGGAGACCTGCACCGAGCCGCACCCGCTCGTGCTCCCCCTCGTGCCCTACGGCGTCTCATATCACCACGAGGACTTCCCCGGGACGCTCAGCGTAACGAACGAGACGCTCGCGCGCTTCGTCTACGAGATCGGTCTCGGAGCTGCGCGGAACGGGATCACGAAGCTCGTGATCGTCAACGGACACGGGGGCAACGCCCCCACGCTCCAGTTCGCGGCTCAGATGATCAACCGCGACGCCCACATTTTCACGTGCGTAGACACCGGTGAGACCTCGAACGCGGACGTCGCGACGATCGCCGAGACCCCGAACGATGTCCACGCCGGAGAGATCGAAACGAGCACGACCCTCGCGGTGCGCCCTCATCTAGTGGACATGGCGGGCGCCCGGCGATTCGTTCCCCGTTTCTCGAGCACGTACCTGGACTTCAGCGGAAAGCGGAGCGTCGAGTGGTACGCGCGAACGAAGAGGATCTCGACGCAGGGCGTTCTGGGGGATCCGACACGGGCCACGCGGGAGAAGGGCGAGAGAATCTGGGAGACGATGATTCGGAATCTCGTGGAGCTCGTCGAGCACCTGAAGCGCATGACCCTCGACGAGATCTACGAGCGGAGGTACTGAGAGCGCCGTGCGAATCGTCGGGATCGACTTTTGGGCCGTGGAGATGCCGCTCGCGGAGCCGTACGCCATCTCCTACGAGACCGTGGCGACCGCCACGAACGTCTTTCTCCGGTTGCGCACCGATGACGGCGTTCTCGGATGGGGGTGCGCGGCGCCGGACCGGGCCGTCACCGGCGAGACACCCGAGTCCGTCCTCGCGCGATTCGGCGACGTCGTCGAGCCGGCCTTGCACGGGGAGAACCCCCTGGCTCGGATCCGCCTGCTCGAGGAGCTGGCCGAACCCCTCAGAACCGACCGCTCGGCCCTGGCTGCCGTAGACATGGCCCTGCACGACATCCTCGGCAAGCGCGCCGGACTCCCGCTCTGGCAAATCCTCGGCGGATATCGAGACCGAATCCCGACCAGCGTGACGATCGGAATCCTTCCGGTTCGGCGGGCGGTCGAGGAGGCCCGTCGCCGCGTCGGCGAGGGGTTCCGAGCTCTGAAGATCAAGGGGGGGAAGTGCCTCGAGGAGGACATCGAAAGGGTCTTCGGCATCCGCAAGGCGGTGGGAGCGGGCGTGGAGCTTCGCTTCGACGCGAATCAGGGGTTCACCGTCGCGGAGTCGGCGGAGTTCGTCGAGCGCACCCGCGACGCGCGCCTCGAGCTGCTGGAGCAGCCGACGCCGCGAGGCAAGCCGGATCAGCTCGCCGAGGTCCGCCAGATGGCCCCGCTCCCGGTCATGGCCGACGAGAGCCTGCTCGGCCTGCGGGATGCGTTTCGGATCGCCTCCGTGGCTTTGGCCGACATGGTCAACGTCAAGCTCATGAAGGTCGGAGGGATTGCGCAGGCCCTGCACGTGAACTCCGTCGCCCGGGCCGCCGGCCTCGAGGTCATGGTCGGGTGCATGGACGAGTCGGCCCTCGCCATCGCCGCGGGCCTGCACTTCGCCCTGTCCCGCGCCAACGTCCTGTACGCCGATCTCGACGGCCACCTGGACCTGCGGAATGACCCCGCCGCGGATGCAGTCATCCTCGAGGACGGTGAGCTACGCCCGACGGATGCCCCCGGACTCGGCTTCGACCCGGTGATGGCGCTGGCGGCCCGGTGACCCCAGGATCCGGGTCAGTCTCTCCCGTTCCGGATGCGGGGCGCGCTCCGTTGTGACGCGCGTTCCCGGAAGGTCTTCGCGATCACAAGAACGAGGCGAACGCGGTCGCGATTCCGAGGAAGCTGAGGAATCCCACGATGTCCGTGATCGTCGTGAGAATGATCGAGGACGCCTGGGCGGGATCCTGCCGCAGAGAGCTGAGAGCGATCGGAATCGTCGCTCCGGCCAGACCGGCCATGGCCATGGAGATGACCATGGACACGCCGATGACGAGGGCCAGGCCCGTCGAGCGACTCCAGACGTAGACCGCGACGGCCGTCGTGAGGCCCACCGCGATCCCGTTCACCGAACCGGCGATCATCTCCTTGACCGTCACGCGCAGCCAGTGACGCACGCGGATCTCCCGCAGGGCCAAACCCCGCATGGTCACCGCGAGAGCCTGGGCTCCCGTGTTCCCCGACTGACCGGCCACCACCGGCAGGAGGACCGCCAGAGCCGTGAATCGAGCGATGGTGTCCTCGAAGATCCCGACGACCGCAGCGGCTAGAAAGGCGGTGAGGAGATTGACCTGGAGCCAGCCCAGACGCTTGCGAACGGCGAAGGTGGGGGAGGAGAGGGCCCGCTCGTCGACACTGGCCCCGGTCATCGTGACGACGCCCGCCGCCGCCTCTTCGCTGGCGGTGGCGATGAGCTCCTGCTGCCGCAGCACGCCGACCAGCTTTCCTTCGAAATCCAGGACGGGGAGGCTCTCCGACCCGTGCTGCTGCAGGATCTCGATCACGGCGTCCCTGGATGCCGTCACCTCGACATGCGGAGGGGACTCGCGCATGACGCTTCGCAGTGGCTCGTTCGTAGACGCGAGGAACATCTCTTGCAGAGGAATGGACCCAACGAGCCGGCCGACCTCATCCACGACGAACACGTCCTGGACCCGTCTCCGGCGCACCCGGCGTATCTTCTGCGTAGCTTCTCGCACGGTTGTATCCGGTCGAAACGTGATGACCCGGGGATCCATCAGGGATCCGGCACTGTCGGGAGGATAGGTCATGAGCGACCGGAGTTCGCCCGACAGCTCCAGATCGAGCTTCGACAGATGCTCCTCACGGACATCCGGGTCGAGCCTCGCCAGAAGAAGGGCCGCTCGATTCGGTTCGAGCTCGACGAGAATCGGGCCGACCTCTTCGGGGGGGACTTGTGCGATCGCTTGGGCCGCCGTCTCCGGGGTGAGGCGCGTCAGGATGTCCGCCGCCCGTCGTGCCCGCTCTCTCCGAAGGAGGCCGGCGATCTCCTTCACGGGTGCGGACTCGATGATAGGAAGAGCTTCGGTCGGGTAGACGTCCAAGAGCATCCGAGAGAGGGATGCCGCGGCCCGGCGCGTCCCTGTCTTCACTGACCCTGCCCCCCCCCGCGCGGCGTCCGCGGAGCCGATAGTCCCGTGGCCACGGCCTCGACGACACCTCCGACCGCCGCCGAGAAGATGTCGCCGATCGCTCGAGCGGTCTGGATTCTCGGATCGCGCTCTCCCGTACGGAAGTCGATCTCGAACTGTCGAGACACTTGGCAGCGAATCGCACCCAGAAAGACACCCCGTTCATCAACCACGGGAAGGGACGTGAGAGTCCGCCACCCGGCATGTTCGAGAACGGCCAGACGGGAGGCCCGGGCCGGAGCGCTCGGAACCGGTGCGCTCATGATGGTCCCCAGCGGGTCCGCGGGGCGGGCCGCAAGCACCGCCGGAAGGCTCGAGACGCCCCGAAGCACATCGGCGCGGTCGAGCACGTACAATTCAAAGAGCGCGTTCCCGGGCTCCCGGCGAATGCGCTTCAACGCTTCGTCGACCGTGACGTCTTCCGGTAGAGCCAGGGCACGGGGATCCATCAGAGAGGCCGCGCAACCCGGAGGGTATCGCAGCAGCGAACGGATCGTGCGTGCGCGGGAGCCGGGAAGCTCATCGAGAAGGGGGTTCCGCTCGTTCTCCCCGAGGCGCCCCAGGAGCCCCGCCGCGACCTCGACGGGTGTCCTCTCGAGAATACGCCCGGCCTCGACCGGCGGAAGGGCCTCGAGAACGGCGAGTGCGAAGTGTGGAGCACCGAACTTGAGAATCTCGGCGGCCAGGTCGGGGGTCGCCCTTCCCAGCATCGCCACCGAAGCGTCTCGGGGAAGATCCTCCAGGATCCGGGCCGCATCGTGAGGATGTGCCTCCAGAGCGGCGTAGGCTAGACTGTGCTCGAGATCCATCGCTGCCCCGCACGTGAAGCGACCGCTCCGGCGGCCGAGCGGTCGAGGTGAGCATGCACGCATTTACCCTACGGGTCAACGGGCTCTCTCACCGCCAACTCGTGCTCGAAAAGACGTGGAGTTCAATCGCCTGGAGGGGGACAGAAGAATGAACGGAATGTCCAGCGTCGAGGCTTGGCGCAACGTATTGACAGAATCCTTTCGACAGGTCGGGGAGACACTGGCCGGCTCCGCACCGAAGCTCGTGGCGGCGCTCGTCATTCTCGCGATCGGGTGGGCCGTCTCCAAGCTCGTCGAAAAGGTCTCCGCGCGAGCTCTGCGCCGATTCGGAGTGGATCGGGCGGCCGACCGCCTTCGCATCTCGGACGCCCTGAGGCAGGCGGGAATCACGACGGGGGCATCGGGGGTCCTGGCCCAGCTCCTGTTCTGGATCCTGATCCTGGCCTTCCTCTTGCCCGCGCTCGAGGTGCTCGAGCTGGCCGCGGTCGCGACCACCGTCGACCGCCTCATCGCCTATCTCCCCAACGTGCTGGCCGCCACGCTGATTCTTCTCGTCGGGCTCCTGACGGGTCGGTTCGTGCAAAACGTGGTGGAATCGGCGGCGGCGGTCGCGAACCTCGGGCAGGCGCGCCACCTCGCCACCGCCGCGGGCGGTCTCGTCGTGATGATCGTCATCGTCCTCGCGCTCGAACAGCTGGGCATCGAGACCTGGTTTCTCACTCTGATCGCCACGACTTTGTCCGCGACCGTCGGCCTCTCGATGGGGCTCTCGCTGGCACTCGGCGCAAGAAAGGTCTTCACCCACATCTTCGCCGGGCACTTCCTGCGACAGTCTCTCGTCACCGGGGCGAGCGTCGAGGTCCGGGGGCAGAGGGGCGTCGTGGAACGGGTCGGCCCGGTCGACACGCTCTTCCGGGACGGAGATCATGCCTGGACGGTTCCCAACGGCGCACTCATCGAGGAGCAGATCGGCCGGTGAGGGCGCTCCCCTTTTCGACCAAAGGAAACGAAGCATCGTGAAGCAAGACGAACTCTGGCTGATCGAGCATGCCGCGTCCTCGCTCCGGCGCCTTCTGCCCCGAATCGAGTCACGCTTCGCGAGCGGCACCGACCCGGCGGAGTGGCAGGCCTACGTGGAGCGGCTGAAGCGGCACTTCCCGCGCCTCTTCTCCCGGTTTCACGCCCTCTACGGAGCTCACTACGACTTCTTCTACCACCTGGAGTCCGTTCTCCTCTCGACCACCGAAATGTGGCTCGGCCGCTCCCACGAGCTGAAGGCGCTCGACGCGCTTCGCGAGGCCGATCCCCACTGGTTCCTGAGCAACCGCATGGTCGGCGCCATGTGCTACGTCGACCTCTTTGCTGAAGATCTCCGGGGACTCCGCAAACGAATCCCGTATCTCACCCAGCTCGGGGTCACCTATCTCCATTTGATGCCGCTCTTCAAGGTCCCGATGGGGGACAACGACGGGGGCTATGCGATCAGCAGCTATCGTGAGGTGAATCCGGAGCTGGGCACGATGGACGAGCTCGCGGAGCTGACCACCGAGCTCCGCCACCACGGCATCTCCCTTGTCCTCGATTTCGTCTTCAATCACACGTCGGACGAGCACGATTGGGCGAAGAAGGCTCTTGCTGGTGACAAAGAGTATCAAGATTACTATCGTTTGTATCCGGACCGGGAAACACCCGATGCCTTCGAACGCAACATGCCCGAGGTTTTCACGGAGGACCACCCGGGTGCGTTCACCTATTCCACCCGCATGAAGAAATGGGTGTGGACCACCTTCCACACGTACCAGTGGGATCTCAACTACGAGAATCCCGTCGTCTTCAACCGGATGCTCGAGGAGATGCTGTTTCTCGCCAACCAGGGGGTCGAGGTTCTCCGCCTCGATGCGGTCGCGTTCCTCTGGAAGCGTCTGGGGACGAACTGCCAGAACCTGCCCGAGGCGCACTGGGTGATCCAGGCGTTCAACGCCATCGCGAACATCGCGGCGCCGGCAATGGTCTTCAAGTCCGAGGCCATCGTGCACCCCGACGAGGTCGCGAGATACATCAGTCCCGAGGAGTGCCCTCTCTCCTACAACCCGCAGCTCATGGCTCTGCTCTGGGAGGCTCTCGCGACGAGGGACGTTCGCGTGCTGCGGCGAGCCATGCGGAAGCGGTTCGGCATTCCGGCGGGCTGCGCCTGGGTGAACTACGTACGCTGTCACGACGACATCGGCTGGGCCTTCGCCGACGATGACGTCCGGGAGGTCGGCTTCAGCCCCGATCAGCACCGGCGCTTCCTGACGCGGCTGTACACGGGGGATTTCGAGAACAGCTTCGCCCGCGGGGAGGCCTTCCAGGAGGACCCTCGCACCGGGGAGGCGCGGGTCTCGGGGACCTGCGCGTCCCTCGCCGGAGTGGAGAAGGCCCTGGACGAGGAAGACGAACGCGCGCTCGACCTCGCGATACGACGCGTCCTGCTGATCCACGGAATCATCTTCACCATCGGGGGGATTCCGCTGATCTATCTCGGGGACGAGATCGCCATGCTGAACGACTACGACTACGATGCGGATCCCGAAAAGGCGGGAGACTCCCGCTGGCTCCATCGCTTCACGTTCGACCAGGAGCGCGCGGAGCTGCGGCGCGATCCCGCGACGGTCCCGGGACGCGTCTACCAGCAGATCCTGCGCCTGATCCAGTTGCGGGGTCAAAACCTCGCGTTCACCCGCGCGGAGACCGAGGTCGTCGAGACCGGCAACGAGCACGTCTTCGCGTTCCTGAGGAGCAACGAGCAGGGGACGGTCTTCGTCCTGGCCAATTTCACCGAAGAGAGCCAGCAGGTGGAGGCGCGTCGACTGCGACAGATGGGCATGCGCAAGACGATGGTCGACCTGTTCGCCGGCCGGACGATCACCGCGACTCAGGAGCTGGTGCTGGAGCCCTACCAGCTGGCGATTCTTGCCCGCGTGGCGTGATGAGGGGAGCTTCGTCCCCGCCGGACCGTCCGGGCCGGATCGCCGAACCGGGACGCAGAGCGGATCGGACGGGGCGGTGAGGCCCGTGGGTCCCCTGGTCAGTAGTCGCGGCTCCAGTTCATCTCGATGCCGGACTGGCTCTGCCTCCCGGTGATCGTCTCGAGCCGGACGTGGCGGGTCAGCCAGTATTCCAGGTTGACGATGGCGTCACTGCCCCGCTCGAGGCTCTGGTCGTACTTGAGGAGAGCGCGGGGACTCAGGTACTTCCCGACGACGATCGAGAGCCCGCCGCTCTTGTCGTCGCGGGCCCGCAACCGAACCACGTCGAGCCCGAGCCTCCAGCCGAGCTCGCGTTCGAGACCGGGAATCGCGAACGATTGCAAGGCCGCGGTGGCCTGCGTCTCCAGGAAGCCGGTCTGCTCGCGATCGAGGTCGGAGCTCGAGCGCCCGAAGAAGAGATGGGAGAGGATGTCCGATTCCTCCATCGCCGGCTCGGACGAGAGCTCCAGGCGCGGCTCGCTGGAGCGACCCGTCACCCGGACCTGGACCCGGACGTCTCCCTTTCGCCGAGAGAGGACGATGTCGAGATCGGGGTCGTTCGCCTCGTCCCCGTAGAAGACCGCCCGGCCGCGTTCCAGGTCGAAGCGGTTCGCGAAGAGCGAGAGCGTTCCGCGGACGGCCCGCAGCTCCCCGTCGAGACGGGGGCGGCCCCCCGCCAGGACGAGGCTCAGATCTCCGGCCATCTCCACATCCAGACCGCGACCGCGGATCCAGAACGCTCCGGGGATCGTCAGGTCGATCCCCAAGTCGACGACTTCGAGCGTGGGGCCGCCGGTGGTGGGAGGCGCCTCCGGGGCCGCGACGGAGGCCGGTGAAGGGGGGCGCCTCCAGAGCAGCGCCTCGCCCCGAGCGTCGTGCAGCGCTCGCGGCGGGTCCGGTATCAGGAGCCGCCCCTGGGAAACGGTGAACTTCCCCACCACCTGCGGCGCGTCGAGGGACCCGGTGAACTCCACGCGACCCTCGGCGCGCGCGCGGTCGCCGCGGGCGGTGGAGATCCCGATCCCGCGTCCCTCGAGCCACCCTGCGATCTGCGCCGTCCGCGGAACCCCCTCGATCCGGAGATCACAGCCGAGGCGGCCGCTGACCCGCAGCGTGCGGGGCAGAAACGCCCCGAAGTCCTCCAGGTCCGTGTCGTTCATCCGCACGAGGAGTCGGACGGGAGTCTCCGGTGAAGGCGGCGCGAGCGGCGAGAACGGCGGCGGCACTTCCAGCTGGGCCGACGCGACCGGAGCGCCCAGACGTCGCCAGTCGAGCCGGGCCGCAAGACCCGTCGTCCCGGAGGAATCCACGGTCGCTTCGAGGCGGACGTCGTGATCTCGCAGGCGGGGCCATCCGGGGAAGGTGACTCGAGCGTCGAACCGCCCGGCGGGCGCCTCCGGCCGGCCCCGCAGCGCCCCCGTCCCGTCGAGGCGCGGGCCGTCCCCGCCGCTCTCTCCCTCCAGGTAGGAGCGGAGAGCCGCCCCATCGATGCGCTCCGGCAGGGGCAGCCTGTTCGCGGTGAGCGTCACATCGAGGTCGCCGCCGGTGTCGGTCGCTCGAGCCGCGAGTACGTCCAGAAGGAAGGGTGCGTGCCCGTCGACCCGGAGCGGTCGAGCGTCACCGTCCTCGATGTCGAGGTGAGCGAAGAGACCGGCGGAACCGGTCTCCGCGGTGAGCCGCGCGTCGACCTCGCGGAGAGGGCCGAGCTCCAAACCTGCGGCCACGACGTCGGCGCGCACGGAGTCCCGGCGCGCGATCTCGACCCATCCGGTCATCCGGTCGGGCCAGAGCCCGGGAGGCACCGACCAGGCGTCGAG
Organism: bacterium; assembly: GCA_025774805.1. Taxonomy (GTDB): domain Bacteria; phylum ARS69; class ARS69; order ARS69; family ARS69; genus JALGZR01. The sequence continues at coordinate 10,405 of JALGZR010000039.1, read as the reverse complement.
CTTCGGCGGACGCTCGAGATCGATCTCGACACGCAAGTCCCCTTCCGCCGGGCCGACCCCGCCGTCGCCACGGATCGAGCCCAGGTCGCCCCGGAGTCTCAGCCCCTCGACGGAGAGCCCGGAGTCCGACGGGCTCCAGCGAACGAGGAACGGACGCTCCGTGCGGAGGTGACGGTCCTTGACCCGAAGCGTGAGGGTATCCGTCTGCGCGCGCCAGTGGTCGCCGGATTCCACGCTCGCGACCTGTGCCCACCCGAGCTCGTCTCCCTCCAGCTCGAGCGCGGCCAGGAGGGGCGGGCGCGACTCTTCCGTCGCGGGCGCGAGCGGGCGGATCGCCGCGGCCCACCGGTGGAAGCGGTACGAGCCCACGCGTAGGGTGTCCACGCCGTCCGCGCGGATCCGCCGGAGCGCACCCCCTTCCATCTCCGCCGTGACGAGAAGACCGGGCACGTGCCAGGTCGGCCCCCGCGCCTGGAGGCTGGCGTCGGCCCGAACCGCCAGCGCCCCGGGAGGGCCGAGCAGCGCGACGTCGGCAGCGGCGCCGACCGTGATCTCTTCGGGGAGATCGGATGCGAGAAGACGCAGTCCGGCGTCGCCCTCCAGGTCGAGCGCCAACCTCGCATCGACGTTCTCGGCCGACGCGACTCCCGACGCTTCCACGAGCAGACCGAGCCCCCGGACGATTCCCTCCTCGAGAGTGATCGTCCCGTGATTCCCCCGCAGCGAGAGCCGCGCGTCCTCCAGCCAGGCGGTGTCCCTCGCGTCGACGCGCGCGACGAAACCCGTGGAATCGCCCGACGCCCGGACTCTCGCCCGGACGGCCGACAGCTCCTCCCAGCGGGGGCCCGGAGGCAGGACCGGCGCGAGCGTGGAAGGACCGGGCAGTCGCATGCGCGCGTCCGCCGTCCATCCGCCCGCCGGATCGAGGCGCCCGGAGGCGCGGACTCCCGATCCGCTCTCGCGCCTCCACCGTTCGGCGAGTGCCGCCAGGGAATCGGGGGGTGCGCGGAGCCGCGCCACGAGCGCGGCCGGCGGCTCCGGCCAGGCAATCCGGAGATCGGCCTCGCCCCCGGTGTCGCGAGACCACCCGCCGTTCAGGAGGACGTCTCCGGGCCAGCCGGCAAGCCGCAGGTCCTCCACCGTGATCCGTTCGTCCCGCGGGTAGAACCGCACGCGGGTCCCTCGGGACCCCAGCGGCTCGAGCCGCTCTCCGCCGAGCCGCCAGGGTCCGAGCCGGACCTCCACCGGATCACGGCCGACGAGATCTCCCGCTCCGGTCAGCCACAACTCGTGCGCGCGGGCGGCCCCCGTGAAGGCGAGCGGATCGCTTCCCGTGAAGGCCCCGTGCATCGAGAGCTCCAGCGAGTCCACCGCGACGGCGTCCGCTCGGAGATTACCCGCGATGAGCGCGCGGCCGCGGAGACCGTCCGCGGGACCCTCCGCCGAGAGGTCGACGCTGAGGGCCAGCGAATCGGGGAGCGAGCCCGCGGGAACGAAGGGCGCGATCCAGTCGGAGCCGTCGACCCGCGCATCGACGGCGAGATCATGATGTCCTCGGACCATGCTCCAACTCCCGGCGAGCCGGAGCCCTTCACCGGAGAGGCGCAGATCGGACACGGAAGCCCGGTCCGGGCCGGCGACCACGTCCATCGACAGCGAATCGAGCCCGGCGAAGGGACCGGCGGAAACGTGCAGTCGAGCGGCCGGGGTCGGATCGACCCGAGCGTCCCCCGTCACGCGCAGCTCGAGCGTCTCGTCCGAGGGAAGACCGGGAAGCCGGGGGGTGATTCCGATCGTCAGGCGGAACCCGTCGTCCCGCTCGGGCCGCGCCGCGATCGTGAACGGCCGATCGCGCCAGCTCCCGGGAACGCGGCCCTCGAACCTGCCGGTCGCGAGATCGATCGACAGTTGCCCCGGCCCGAGGAGGACGCCAGCGGCCGGGTGCTCCGCGGTCACGCTCTCCAGGACGAGACGGGGCGGCCGCCCGGCCCGCGCATCGAACGTGCCGGAAGCCCGTCCTCGCGAGGGCGGCGTCTCCGTGGCGAGGCGCAGCCGGGTGATCTCGACGTCGAACCTGTCGACCGCGCAGGAGGGAAGTGCCGGCAGACTTCCCACGCGGGGGAACGGGGCCGGAGGGGCGGGCTTCGCTCCGTCGCCCGCCTCCGGGGGGAAGAGGGCGCGGATCGCCGGCGCGTCGACCCGCAGACCGCGAACCGTGAGCTCCTCCACGTGGACATCGCGCCGGAGCAGCGCGCGGACGTTCACCTGCAGATCGAGCCCTTCGCAGGCCGCGAGGGTATCGGCTCCATTCGTCCAGCGGAGAGCGCGAAGCTCCCAGCGCCCGAGCCGCGGCCAGGCCAGGCGCGAGACCGTCAGCCGCCCGTGGACGGAATCGTCCGTCCGGCGCAGCGCCTCTCGCAGGAGACCGGCCCGGATCCCCGGCACGGCGAAGACGAACGCGAGCGCGATCGCGGCGAGCGCTACCACGATGGCGGCCAGCACGAGCGCCCGGAGGAGGCGCTTCCCGCGCGCGGCCTCCATCAGTACGGATGTCCCACGGAGAAGTGGAGAACGCGGCGGGACTCTCCTTCCCCGGGATCGAAGAGAAACCCGAGGTCGAGGCGGAGCGGACCGACCGGGGTACGGACCATCGCTGCCGGACCGGCCGCCCAGCGCAAGTCCGCGAGTTGCAGGGAGGCCGGATCGCTCCACACCTGTCCGGCGTCGACGAAAACGGCGGCCTCGAAGCGCCCGAATACGGGAAAGCGCCACTCGAGTGAAGCCTCGACCTTCGCCTCGCCCCCCAGGGGGTCGCCGTCGGCGTCTCGCGGGCCGAGCTCCCGGCGCCCGAAGCCGCGCATCGAGCGGCTGCCTCCCGAGAAAAGCCGCTTGCTGGCGAGCACCGTCTCGCTGCCTGAGAGGGGATGCGCGGCGCCCAACAGGGCGCGGGCGGCGAGAACCGTACCTCCGGCCGGACGGTAGAGGCTCGCCTGCGCCTCGCCGCGTGCGTAGTGGGCGACGGAGCCGATCCCCGGCGGCGTGACCTCGACTTGAACGCGCGTAAGGGACCCCTCCTTCGGGTAGATCGGGTGGTCCGAGGTGTCGCGCGTCCAGGAGACGGGGAGCGCGGTGATGAAACCGGCGGGCTCCTCGATCGCGGCAGGGTCCTCGGTGCGCGACTCCACGTCGACGTAGGAGGTCGCGATCCCCGCGGTCACGGCGTGGACCCGGGACAATCGGCGGCGTGCCGTGAGCTCGAGGCGCACGTCCCAGACCAGATAGGCCTCCTCGTCCTCGCGCCGCACGGCGAGTCCGGCGGCCCCGCGGGTCCTCGTTCCCCAAAGCCGGGGCCAGAGAAGCTCGGTCCGGGCGGTCTGGAGGAACTCCGAGAACCGGCCGGCCACCCGACCGCCTCTCCCTCCGCCGAGGAGGTTGCGGTGGACCCAGTCCGTCTCCAGGCGGAACCGCTCGTCGCTGAAGTAGCCCACTCCCACGGTGAGCGTGCGCGGCGGTCGCTCCGAGAGGTCGCACCGCACCTCGAGCCGCTCCTCTCCGAGCGGTACGAGGTCGAGGCGGATTTGGCGGAAGAGCTCGAGCTCGCGCAGATCGACCTCCGCCTCACGGAGCCGGGCGGGAGAGAACGGCCGGCCCGTGCGCAATCCGGGAGTCGCCTTCACGAGAGGAACGAGGTCGGGACTCACACCCTCGACACGGACGTGGTCGACCCGGTACCGCGTCCCGGGCTCGGCCGCGAGGATCACGTCCACTTGCGTGGAGTCGACGGTCTCGACCCGGAGCTGGACCTCGGCGAAAGCGTACCCTCGATCGCGGAGGCGCGTCTCCAGATCATCCGCCGCCGCGCGCACGGCGGCGTCCCGGAACACGTCGCCCGCTCTCGGCTCGCGCACGGAAGCGGCTTCGTCCGGCAGCCTGAGCGCCACGACCTCCCGAATGCGTACGGGCGACCCCGGAGCGATTCGCAGAGTGATCCGGACACTCGCCCCGTCGGCGGCGGCTCGGATCTCGGGAATCACGCGTGCCGCCGGGTAGCCGTGCCGCGCGAGGAACAGGCGGCAGCGGGCCAGATCCTGCTCCAGGGTCTCGGGGAACAAGAGGGCGCGCTCGCGTCCGAGCGTCCGGCGGCGGCCCGCGAGGGCGAGGCCGCTGCGGAGCGGTTCGCGGAGATCGCGCTCCACCCCCTCGATCTCCAACGAGGAGACCGGAAGTCCCCGGTAGGCGGCGTCGATCCGCTCCGGGGCGACCGGTTCCGGCTCGATCGCGGCGAGACCCGTGAGAATCATGAGGAGGGAAATGGACAGCAAGCCTTTCGTCCTTCTCGACCGAACCGGGGTGGGGCTCTCCCGTCGCCCGATTCCCGCCGGGCAAGTGGCGCAGGGGAATCACGTCGGGCCGACGGACCGATTGACTTCAGAATACGATCATCCGAGACTCCGGGCGGTTCGGAAAGGGGAGAGATTCCATGAAGTGGTCGTGGAGAATCGGGGAGTTCGCCGGGATCGGGGTCCACGATCACGCGACGTTCCTGCTCCTCATCGGCTGGATCGCGTTCGGGCACTGGGAGACGAGCCGATCGGTCGCCGCCACGATCGTCGAGGTGGGGTTCCTCCTCGCGATCTTCGGTTGCCAGGCAAAGTGGCCTTCTTGGCGGGCTCGAAGAGGCCGGCCGGGAGGCACTCGCCTGACGTCGCCGCTCATCGCCTTGAGAGGTACGATCGGGCCGATGCGAGAATTGGAACGATGATCTGGCAGATCGTTGTCGTCCTGCTCCTGGTGGGAGCGAACGGATTCTTCGTCGCGGCGGAGTTCGCCCTCGTCAAGGTTCGGGGCTCGGAGATCGATCGCGCCGCGGATCGCAGCGACAGGTCCGCGCGTCTCGCCCACCACATGCTCGAACACCTGGATGCCTACCTCTCGGCCTGTCAGCTCGGCATCACGCTTGCCAGTCTGGGCCTGGGATGGGCCGGCGAGCCCATGGTGGCCCGGATGATCGAGCCCGCGTTTCGAACTCTCGGGTTGCCCGAGGAGAGGGTGCACTACGTCGCCTTCCCCTTGGCCTTCGGCGTCATCACGTTTCTGCACCTGACCGTCGGAGAACAGGCCCCGAAGATCGCGTCGATTCAGAAGGCCCGCGAGACCACTCTTCTGGTCGCCTACCCGCTCGCGCTGTTCTATCGGATGTTCAGGCCCTTCATCTGGCTGATCAACGTCTCGAGCAACGGGATTCTCAAGCTCGTGGGCCTGGAGACCGTTTCGGAGCATGACCAAGCCATCACGGAGGAAGAGGTGCGGGTCATCCTCACGCAGTCGGCGGCGGTGGGTCACCTCAGCGCCCGAGAGCGGCGCATCATGGAGAACGTCCTGGACCTGGCGGACAAGATGGCCCGCCGGTACATGGTGCCACGCAATCAGATCGTGTACCTGAACCGCAACGACTCGATGAAGGACAAGCTCGAGAAGGCCTCCCGATCGGGCCACACGAGGCTGCCCCTGTGCGAAGGAGATCTGGACCACATCCTGGGAACGGTCCACATCAAGGACGTGTTCAACGCCATGACCCTCGATGGAGAGCTGGCGTCGCTCGTGCAAGTCGCCCGTGAGGCGGTGTTCCTCCCCGAGACGGTGAAGCTCGACAGCCTGCTCAAGGAGTTCCAGAAGGCGAAGACGCACATGGCCATCCTCGTGGACGAGTACGGCTCCGTCTCGGGAATGATCACGCTCGAGGACGTCCTCGAGGAGATGGTCGGGCCGATCGAGGACGAGTTCGACGCCGACGAGGCTCCGCTCATCGTGAAGAGGGGAGACGGCTTCGAGGTCGACGCGAGGTGTCCGATCGACGATTTTGCCGAGAAGTGCGGCGTCCGGATCCCGGAGGGACTCGGGGTCGACAGCGTGGGCGGGATCCTCATCGAGTCGCTAGGACACATCCCGCGCGCCGGAGAGATCGTTCGGCTGGGGGACCACACGATTACCGTCCTCGCGTCGGAGCCAACGAGGGTTTCTCGCGTGCTGGTCGAGAGGGATTCCGGCGGTTCCGACGCCGAATCGAGCCCCTAGTCGCCGGCCCTGCGAGTCCCGCCGATGCGCGACCGGACCGGAGCCGGCATTTCCGTCCGGGCGCCGCGACGGGGGTTCGATAATCTCCGTGCCGCCGAAGATGACGCGATTCGATATACTCGGCCGCGATCTGGTGTACTCGTGCCCAAGAGCGCGGCGGAACGAGAGGACATGGCCAGCAATCCCGAACGGCGGTAACCGCCCGGGGAGGATGGAGTGAACGAGGAAGCCTGGCACATCGAGGAGGGCGAAGGCCCTCTGATCGCAACGGCGATCCATGACGGCCACGGGCTCCGCCGAGAGGTCGCGGAACTCATGCTTCTGAGCGACGCGGATCGTCTCCGCGAGGAGGACCCGTTCACCGGAACGTGGACGGACGTGGCTCCCACGAGGGTCGTCGTCCGTCAATCGCGATTCGAGGTGGATCTCAACCGGGCGCGGGAGAAGGCGGTCTACCTGAAGCCGGCGGACGCGTGGGGCCTGCGCGTCTGGAAGAGCCCCCCACCGCCCAAGATCATCGCGCGATCCCTCTCGCGGTACGACGACTTCTACGCCGCGATGGGCGATGTCGTCGGGCGGCTGGTGTCGCGATGCGGACGGGTGGTCGTCCTGGATCTCCATTCCTACAACCATCGGCGGGAGGGCCCGGAGGCCCCGCACGACGATCCCGCACGCAATCCGGAGGTGAACCTCGGCACCGGAACGATGGACCGGGAGAGGTGGGCGAAGCTCGTGGATGGCTTCCTCGCGGACGTCCGCGGCTTCGACTTCCGGGGACGCCGGCTCGACGTTCGGGAGAACGTGAAGTTTCGCGGCGGGCACTTCTCACGCTGGTTGCATGCGACGTTTCCCGACTCGGTGTGCTGCCTTGCCGTGGAATTCAAGAAATTCTTCATGGACGAGTGGACGGGCCGACCGGACGAGGATGAGCTTCGAGCCGTGCACGAGGTGCTGCGGACGGCGGCGAAGGGATTGCGCCGGGAGCTGGAAGTGGGGGAATAGTGGACGCTCGTCGCAAGCCCACCCGCATCACCGAGCAGTTCATCGAGAGCGCGTGCGCGCGGCTCCGCGACGGCGCTCCCCTGAGGCGCAGCCTCCCGGGATGGGGGCGGGTGCACATCGACCGGCAGCTCCCCTTCCTGGTCGTCTACCGTCGACCGGAGGATCGCGAGGATCCCGAGACCGACCGCCTGGTCACGGGGGAGGCTTCTTATCTTCTGGCCTCCTCGGCGCGCGAGCACCGCCCGGGCGTGACCGCCCTCGTTCGGGCCGTCGTGGACACGTTCGCCCCGAGCTTCGGAGCCTTCCTGCTGTTCGAGATCTGGGCCGATCCGGACGGGCCGGACGAGTCGGGAGATCAGGGACCCTACTCTCCCCACTTTCGAGTGCTCCGCGCGAGGGGGCATCGGCTGAGCTCGACCGTCCAGACGCTCTCTCGCGCCCTCGGGGAAATCAGGATCAAGGGGGACCTCGCCCGGGTGGAAGTCGTGCCGGCGGCGCGGGTCGCTCCCCCCGGACTTCCGCCGTTGCCGCTCCGCGCGGCGAGCGGCGAGGCGCCGTGCTCGATCCTGGGAATCGCCGTGCGCCCGGTGTACCGCGCAGCGGAAGCGGGCCAGTCCCTGCCGCTGGTGCGCCGCGCTCTCCACCGTGGTCTCTCGCGCGCGCTGAAGCGGGCGGCGTTCGAGTTCACTCGCCGTGAGACGACGCACCGCCCACCTCACTACCACGCGCTGGGGCGCCGGAGCGTGGTCAAGGCGGTGTGGGACGTCGACCGGGAACTCGCGAGCGTCAGCGGGAGCTTCGATTTCCTTCTTCAGGTCACCCCGGTCAACTCGGCCCAGGCCTGGCGCGAGTTCCGCCGGAACCGCTTCCAGACGGAGCCGGTCTTCGTTTCGCGTCCCCTGCCGGTCGACCCGTCGCTGCTGAAGCGACGACTCTATGCGATCCCCGTCGAGCGGATCGAGGATCCGACCCTCGACATGTTGTTTCGCCTTCAGCAAATCGAGATCGACCGAAAGCTGACCTTGCTCGGCGATCGAGGCCGACCGGAGTTCCGGTACGGAAGCCTCCAGCTCTACGGAGGAGTGGATGACGGCCTCCTCAGCCTTTCCTACGAGCTCTTGAATCGACTACCGAGGCGGACCCGGGACGACAGCACGCGAAACGCGCTGGGCGCCGAGGAGTTCGCCGAGCGCGCGAGGGCGGAGATCGACCACTACCGGAGAATCGACCCGGGAGTCACCGCCACCGTCGAGATCCGGGAAGACGTGACGGGACTCATGGTGTCCCGCGGCAACCTGCTCGTGGGGCGTGAGGCCCGGATCCCCCTCTCGCGGGTCGAGGCCCTCCTCAGCCACGAGATCGGGACGCACGTCCTGACCTACTTCAACGCGAGGGCGCAGCCGTTCCGGCAGCTCCACGTCGGGCTCGCAGGCTACGAGGAACTCCAGGAGGGGCTGGCCGTGACCGCCGAGTACCTCGCGGGGGGGCTCAGTCGACCCCGCCTGCGCCTCCTGGCCGCCCGGGTCGTCGCCGTGCGTCGCATGCTGGACGGGGCCTCCTTTCCCGAGGTATTCGAGGAGCTGCGACAGGCTTACGGTTTCGATCAGAGCACGTCCTTCACGGTCGCGATGCGCGTCTTCCGAAGCGGCGGGCTCACGAAGGATGCGGTCTACCTCCGGGGACTGACCGTGCTGCTCGACTACCTGAAACAGGGAGGAGATCTCGACATCCTCTTCGTGGGGAAGATCGCCCGGTCCCACATCGAGATCATCCGGGAGCTGCAGTGGCGGGGCGTGTTGCGGGAGCCGTCCCTCCGTCCCCGCTGGCTCGAGCTTCCGGGCGCCCCGGAGAGAGTGATCCGACTACGAAACGGAGTGAACGTGTTCGACCTGATCGATCGGAGAAGGAAATGAGAATCGGTTTCGTCGTCAACGAGGTCCGCACGGAGCAAACCGGCTACACGACGACGCGCCTCGCGATGGCCGCCATCAATCGCGACCACGAGGCGTGGGTCATCGGGGCCGGGGAGTTCGCCTACGACGCGGACGACATGGTGCGGGCGCGGGCGTGCACCGCCCCCCGCACGAAGTACAAGTCCTCGGAGACCTACCTGGCCGACCTCACCGGCCGCAACGCGAGAGTCGAGCGAATCACCGTGGACGATCTGGACGTTCTCATGCTCCGGAGCGATCCGTCGGTCGACGCGACCCATCGTGCCTGGGCCCAGGGGGCCGGGATCGACTTCGGACGGGTCGGGATGCGCCGTGGGCTCATCGTGCTGAACGATCCGAACGGCCTCGCCAAAGCGATGAACAAGATGTACTTCGAGCTCTTCCCGGAGGAGGTCCGCCCGCGTACGATCATCACGCGCGATCGGCAGGAGGTTCGCGCCTTCTGGAAGGAGGAGGGTGGCACCATCGTGCTCAAGCCGCTGCAGGGCTCCGGCGGCCAGGGTGTCTTCCTCGTGCGCGAGAGCGACGGCCCGAATCTGAACCAGATGGTCGACGCCGTCAGTCGGGACGGCTACGTGATCGCACAGGAGTACTTGCCCGCGGCCGAGCAGGGGGACACCCGGCTCTTCCTCATGAACGGCGTGCCTCTTCGCTACCGGGGCAAGTACGCGGCGTTCCGACGTATACGGTCCGGGGACGACATGCGGAGCAACATCCACGCGGGCGGCCGGCTGGCGCGGGCCGCCCTCACCGACGATCACATGCGGATCGCCGAGATCGTGCGACCCAAGGTCGTGCAGGACGGGATGTTCCTCGTGGGTCTCGACATCGTCGGCGACAAGCTGATGGAGATCAACGTCTTCAGTCCGGGCGGCCTGGGCAGCGCCCAGAAGTTCGAGCAGGTGAACTTCTCGCACGGCGTCATCGCGGCCCTCGAGCGCAAGGTCGAGTACATGTCCTACTACCGGCGCAACTTCGACAACGTGGAGATGGCGACGCTCTAGGAATCGAGCGAAGGTCGGGCCCGGAAGGGCCCGTGACGGGAGTCCGTCGGAGCCCCGAGAAGTATGAGGTGCGCGTGGGCCCGCGCCGGGAGGTTTTCGGTGACCTATCCGCCCCGAGATGCGTCTTGAAGACACGAGGTTCCTCGAGCCGGTTCGACCGTTTCGAGCCCGATGAGGTTCTCGCGAGAGCGGCCGCGGAGGCGATTCCCGGGGACACGCGCGCGTTTGGCGTTCTCGTGGAGCGCTACCAGGACCAAGTGGTCACGAACTGTCGATTTCTCGCCGGCTCCGAAGGGGACGCGGAGGATCTCGCGCAGGAGGTCTTCCTCAAGGCCTACGTGAGCGTCCGGAGATTCGAGGGCAGATCGACGT
>JALGZR010000249.1 GCA_025774805.1 bacterium | reverse complement strand
CCACGGTCGCACGCCGGATCCCGTCGATCGGGAAATACGGCATGGTTCTCCTTCCTCCGGCGCTGATCTCCGTGCCGGCGATCTTTCTGCTGTCGCCTCCCGATCCCAGTCCGGTCCTGCTGGCCGCGGCCTCCGGCATCGGTGCGTTCCTCCTGTCTCGGTGGAATCGCATCGGCCTCGTCGGCATCGTCGTCCTCCTCTTCGGAGTCCTGTCGCCTCCCCTCTATCCCCGGAATACGAACGCCCCCCATCTTATTATCTTCGGGATCGACGCCCTCGACCACGAGGTCGTCACCGATCTGCTCTCCACCGGGAAAATGCCCAACGTCCGGCGCCTGATCGATGGAGGGGCGGCGGGACGGTTCGAGACCGAAGAACCGACCTTCTCCCCGATCCTCTGGACGACGATCGCCACGGGGCGCGGACCGGATGCGCACGGCGTCGACGGTTTTTATCACACATCGGATCATGTCTCTACCCGGAGGATCTGGGATATCCTGTCGGAGGCGGGGTGGCGCATCGGGATTTTTCGCTGGCTCGTGACGTGGCCGCCCGGGGAGGGGATCGACGGCTTCTGGATTCCCGATATCTTCGCGCGCGACGGACGTGCCGTCCCGGAGGAGTATGGTTTTCTCAACACCTTCCGGAACCGGATCAAGGGCGGGATGATCGACGGCGGCTCCGGCTTGTCGATCCGGGAGAGCGGGAATTACGCCCGAACGTACCTCCGGCTCGGCGTCCGCGGCAGCACGCTCCTTCGCCTGCTCGGAGGGGCTCTCCGCGATCGATCCTGGATCGACGACGGCACGAACCGCCGTTACCTCTTCATGCGCCGGGTCGAGCTGGAGGTGAACGCCGATCTCTTCCGGGAACTTCTGCGGCGGTACGAGCCCGATTTCGCCGCCTTCTACGACAACAGCGTCGATATGGTGGGCCACCGCTACTGGTCGGCGCCCGAGCCGGGCCAGGCCGAGCCATCGCCTCTCGACCCGCATGCCCACGGTCCCGCGATTCCGGCCGTCTACGGCTGGACCGACGCCGTCATCGGCCGGATCGCGGAGGAAATCCCGCCGACGTGCCGTATCGTCCTCGTCTCCGATCACGGGCAGCGGGGGATCGGAGAGGAGACACGGGACAGCTGGATCGTTCGGGGAGACAACGTTCTGCGCGCACTCGGGCTCGAGGACAGGGCCTACGTGACGGTTCTCGGCTCGTTCTCCTACCTCTTTCCGGTCGAGGGCGGGGGCGTATATCGGGTCGGTGAGGTCGTCCGCCGCGAGCTCGGGCGGATCCGTCTCGTGAAGACCGATCGTCCCCTTTTGGACGTCCGCGATGACGAGACGACGGGGATCCCGTTTCTCGACTTCGCGGGAACCGACCTTTCGGGGGACGAGAAGGTCTCGCTGGACGGGAACCCAGTCGATCTCGATCGATTTGCGGCCCCGTACTTCACCCAAACCGGCGAGCACGACGCGGACGGCGTGATCGTCCTGTCGGGGCCGGAAATCCGTCCGGGAACGGTCCTTCGCGACGCATCGCTCCGCGATCTCGTCCCCACTCTCCTCCACTGGGTGGGAGAGCCGGTGGCCCGGGACATGGACGGGGACGTCCTCCTCGCGGCGTTCGATTCGCGCCGGGAGATCGTCGTCATCGACTCGTACGAGACGAACGAGATACCGCCGCGACCGGTAGGTGTGCGGGTCGACCCGGACGTCAAGGAGAAGCTCCGGGCCCTCGGATACGTCGAGTGACCGGATACCGGATACCGTCCGATCCTCTGCAGCGGACGGTTGAACCCGGAGAGGGACGCGCCGCTCTTCCGCGAAAATACCCGTTGACGAGGGGCCGGCCGATGTTCATACTTGAACGAGCGTGTCCCCCCACAACGGGTGAGGGCCCACCGATGCGGTCCTCCGGTTGATACAACCACGATGGGACGTCGCGCTCTTTCGGAGGGAATACCCCACATGAAGGTTCAGCTGGATCATCTCGGGATCGTCGTTCGGAGCATCGAGGAGAGTCTCCCCTTCTACACGGAGGTCCTCG
>JALGZR010000248.1 GCA_025774805.1 bacterium | reverse complement strand
CCTCGACCGAGAAATCGAAGCTCTCCTCTGAGGAGTCGTAGATCTCGTCGACCGGATCGACCGCATGCCAGTCGTCGGCATTGAGCGAGTACTCCGCCCGCAGGAGAGGAGTCGCGCCATCCATCGCCTTTCCCTTCACGTTCAGTTTGGAGCCTTCCCGGTTCGCCTCGAGCCGGACGATCCGGGGGGCCGTGTTGTCGATCTCGAAGGGGTCGCTCGTCCGCTCCCCGGCGAGGGCGGTCGCCTTCGGATTGGATCGATCGTCGCGGGCCGCCACGCGCACGCGGTAGACGCCGTCCGGCATCGACCGAGAGTCCCAGGAGTAATAGTTCAGGGTCAAATCATCTTCGAGGAGCTTCCACTCCTCCTCCCCTTCGGCGCGGAAGTGGATGTCGTATTGGAGCCGGTCGCCGTTCGCATCGGACGCATCCCAACGGATCGTCCGGATCGACCGCGCCCAGATCTCGGTCGCTTCACCGGGCATCTCGTCCTTCGAGGTGGACGGGTAGTACTCGACGCGCGTCCCGTTCGGCAGGACCTGGTGGAGGGTCTCGGGGCGCGGGTCGGACGGCCCATCGAAGAACCGCCGGTCGGCGGCGACGACGCTCACGTCCAGAACGCGCGGCGGCAGGTTATGCTCCTTGTACGCGATCCGGACCCGGTCGATCCGGGGCGACCCTCCCTTCTTACCGAGGAGTTCCGCCCGCCACTGGAGAAATCGCGCCGATGGGGATCGGATCGGCCCGCCATCCTCTCCCTCACCCAGCTCGGTCCAGTCCGACCAGGTTTCGTCCGGAATCTCCGTGTTTCCGGTCCGCGTGGAGAAGGTGAGGCCGGTCCCATTCGGCTGTTCACCCCACCAGCGGAGCTTGCCCCACCGGGCGAGGTTGATCACGTCCATGGTCTTCGACTGGTAGGTCCCGGAGTCGGCCATGGCCGGCCCGAGACGGTAGACCGTCCCCTGGTTGCCGGTTCCGAAGTGGACCGCCTCCCCACGCTTGTGCAGAACCAGCAGCTGCGCCTCCGAGAGCCGCTTCAGGTCGGTCGCCTCTCCTTCGGGCGAGATCCGTACGAGCTTGCCGGGCTCCCCGGTACCGGCCAGGAGCCCCTCCTCCCCATCGCCGATCAGCGTGAAGAGGAACTCGCTGTCCGAGTCCCAGAGCCGGACGATCGCCCCCTCCGGCTCGATCTTGTAGAGGACTGCCTTCTTGACGCTCCCCTTCCCCCCCTCGTTGTCCGGCTTCTTTCCACCCGCCGCTGAGGCGAAGATTGTGCCGTCATCGGCCACATGAATCGCGCCCACCTCGTCCCGGGGCGCATCGAAGAGGACCTTCGCCTTTCCCTCCTTGTCGAGGGTGATGAGGAGCCCCTTCCCGTCGCCGCCAAGAAGGAACCGTTTCCGCGGCGCATCCCACATCAGAGTCAGCACATTCGTCTCCGGCGAGTCGTAGAAGATCTCCCCTTCCCCCGAGCGATCGATCCGGTAGACCTTGCCGTGCTCCCCGGTGCCTGCGTAGAGGGATCCCTCGTCGTCGAAGGCGAGACTCCAGATGTAGTGGTCCGGCGAGTCGAAGAAGGTCTTCGCATTCCCCTTCGGATCGATGCGGAAGATGGTTCCGTCCGGCCCGGTACCCGCGTATAGATTGCCGCGAGTATCGAAGGCGAGGGAGAAGATGTCGAGCTCGATCGAATCGAAGAGCAGGGTCGCCTCCCCCTTCGCGTCAATCCGATAGATCTTCCCTTGGTCGCCGGTACCGACGTACAGGTTGCCCTCGGCATCGCTTTCGATGGCCCACACGTAGTACTCCGACAAGGATCCGAATTCCTCCAGGGCGGGCGCCAGACGGAGCGATCCGAGAGGGCCGACGGTGATCCGTTCGGGCGTTCCCTCGTTCATCTCCTCGCGACCGGTGAAATCCCGGAAGGAGGTCTGCACCCCGTGCAGAGGGCCGTCGAGAACGACGACCGCTCCCACCACGACAATCGAGAGGAGCGCCAGTTTCTTCGTGGAAACATCTCCCAAGGAAGGGACCGACCTTACGGGGCGGA
>JALGZR010000247.1 GCA_025774805.1 bacterium | reverse complement strand
CCCTGTACGGCTTCCCCCCCGTCCTCGCCGGCCTCCTCGTCTACCTCGCGCTGTCCAATGCAGGTCCCCTCGGGGCGCTGAACTGGCTCTTCACTCCGGCGGGGATGATCCTGGCCCAGACGATCCTGATCCTGCCCCTGATCACCGGGGTCACGATCTCGGCGGTCTCCGCGCTGTCCCGAGATGTGCGCGATACCGCCCGGAGCCTCGGCGCCGAGGGGCCGCGCTACCTCACCGCGATGTTGCGCGAGGCCCGCCTCGGCGCGATCACGGCGGTCATGGTCGGCTTCGGCCGCGCGATCTCCGAGGTCGGGGCCGTCCTCATCGTCGGCGGGAACATTGCGGGCGAGACCCGCGTCCTCACGACCACGATCGTCCTGGAGACGCAGATCGGCAACTTCGGGTTCGCCGTCGCGCTCGGGGCGATCCTCCTCGCCATCTCGTTCGTGATCTTCTTCCTTCTTTATCGATTCCAGGAGGCGACGGATGAGTAGCTCCCTCGATCTCGTCCAGATCATCCGCACGTTCCGTCAGCGCCGCCGCTGGCCGGCGCGGCGCAACGCCCGGGAGACGGAGGCCCTCCGCGGCGTCTCCCTCTCCGTCCCGACCGGACGCATCGCCGGACTCATGGGCCGGAGCGGCAGCGGCAAGACGACGCTCGTGCGGATCGCGTCGCTCCTCGACCGGCCCGACGACGGCGAGGTGTCCATCGGCGGGGAGCACGTGACCTGGGAGATCGACCAGCTCCGAACGCTGCGCCGGCGGATCGGGGTCGTGTTCCAGAAGCCCGTGGTCCTCGCGGGGACGGTGTGGGAGAACGTGGCCTTCGGGCTCCGGAACCGACGTGTCCCGGCCGAGGAGGTGCAGCGCCGGGTCCTCGGCATGCTCAAGCGAGTCGGACTCGAGGAGTACCAGTCCCGGTCCGCCCGCGGCCTGTCCGGCGGGGAGGCGCAGCGGGTCGCCTTCGCCCGCACCGCCGTGATGGAACCGGAGGTCCTGCTGCTCGACGAGTTCACGACGCACCTGGACACGGGAAACATCGAGACCCTCGAGGACCTCGTCACGGCCTACCGCCGGGATTTCGACGCGACGATCCTGCTCGTCACACACAGCCGGAGCCAGGCCTCCCGCCTCTGCGAACGTCTCTCGATCCTCTCCCAAGGCCGGATTGTCGAGGAGGGGCCGGCCAAGCAGGTCCTCAACACCCCGAAGCATCCGGCGGCGGCGGAGGTCGTCCGCCCGGACTTTGTGACCTAGACGAGGCTGACGTCGGTGGTCTCCACGCTCTCGACATCGGAGAGCCCGCGCAGAGAGTCCTCGAACCCGCCGGACGTCCCCGCCGCATCGTCCACGACGACGGTTGCGACGATCGCCTTCAGCCCGAACGCGACGGGCTGCACCTCCAGCTGGTGGAGCGTGTCGCCAAGCGTCCCGCGCACGCGCCCCTCGAGGGCGTCCATGTCCACATCGACGCCCGTCGGCATGATCTTCAAGGTGACCGCGACCTTCCCCATGATCTCCCTCAGGGTCCTTCGAATCCACAGGTGGCGCAGTGGTACGCCACGCTCTGATCCCGGCAGCGCGGACACCGTCCGATGCGCGCATCTCCGCAGGACGGGCAGGCGAAGGTGACCGCCCCCGCGCCACTCAGCACGATTCCGCAGGAGGAACAGGTGTCCGTGGGCACGGTCCGCCCAAGTTTGGAGAATGATATAACCCTTCGTCGCGTATGGCCCCCGGGACGACCGAAGGCCAGCGCCCGCGGCAACGAGCCGTCTTGTCTAGCAAGGTTTATGTAGACCTTCCTTTTTGGAGACCGTCCGCGTGTTGCCGCCGGCCTCGCCCTGGGCCCGTAGCTCAGCTAGGTCGGACGTCGCCGCTGCCCGTCCCTAGAAAGAGCATCCGGCTTTTAACCGAACCCTAGCGGGTGAGGGGAGAGACCGGATGGTCCGGGGTTCGAAAAAGTCGACTGCGTCGCAGTCGGCCTCGGAAGTCCCCGCGGGCCCGCTGCGCCGGGGCAGCACGCGGACGCGAGCCACCAGGAGGTCCCG
>JALGZR010000246.1 GCA_025774805.1 bacterium | reverse complement strand
CCATGTCGGCGATCTCCCTCAGTTTGAGGCCGTCACGGAAGCGGTACACGAGGAGCAAACGGTCCTTGGGCGCGAGACGTCCGAGGGCTTCTCGTGCCGCACGCCTCAGCTCTTCCGGCCTCAGGACCGGAACCGGCGGAACCTCCGATCGCTCGGGGACGTCGCTGCCGGCGGCTTCGACCGGCGCTCTCACCCGCCTGCGGGCGAAGTATTCCTTCCGTTCGCTCTGAACGATCCGGTAGAGATACGTGGTGAAACGGCACCGACCCTCGAACCTCCGGATGAGGGCGAACTCCCTCGCGGAGAGCCGTTCGAAGACCCGGGTGTAGATGACGGCCGCCGCCTCGTCGCGGTCCTCCAGGCCGGAGAGCAGCTTCAGCGCGACCGCGTACACGAACCGGGAGTACTTTTCCACGACCCACTTCCATGACTCCCCTTCACCGGCGAGCACCATCTGCCGCAGCCGCTCGAACGGACGGTCGGCCTGCCGCGTCTCCAGCGCGGCGAGCCGGGCGAGCAGATCACCGGTCTGCCCGCCGTGAGGGACATCCGCCATGGAAGGAAACCTCCATGGCGATTTTCCCACACCCGACGGCGTGCCGGGCCGGCCGGGTCGGCAGGATCCTGGCGCCTCCGGTTTCATTAGAGGGTCGAGACGGCGAATTCTCGGGACGCCCCCGGCGAGACGGTCTCTCCACAATCTCGGCACCACCATGGGAACTCTTCCCGGGGCGCGCTGTCCAACCCCTTGACGGCGGCCTGCGAATGCGCGCAGTGTCGGGTCGGATCCTCAGGAGGTGCGGTGATGATTCCGGAAGGCGCACGGCGGAGAAACAGGCGGGGCGGGACGTTTCCTGAAGTTCTGATGAGCAGATGGTGGATCCTGCTCTCTCTGGCGTTGCCGGTGGCCGGACTGGCTCCGACGGGCGCCGCGGCGGACACGGTGGAGGCGGGCGGGGCACGGGTCGTCGAGGTGACCGTGTATCCCGACCGGGCGGAGGTCATCCGGGAAGCCCGGGTGAACCTCCCCGCGGGCAGCTCCACCGTGGAGTTCGCAAATCTTCCCTGGCGGGTCGAGCCCGACTCCCTACGCGTCAGTGCGCGCGGAGTTCCCGCGGCCCTCGGAGCCGTCGAGCTGAGGCAGAAGGCCGATGAGCCCGAGGAGAGCCCCGAGTTCGTCGCCGCGCGGGAGGAGGTGCGGCGGCTGGAGGGAGTGCTCGCCGCACTCGGTGCCGAGACCGCGACGGCCAAGCAGCTGAGAGAGTTCATCTCATCGATCCAGGCGACGACGGCTCAGAAGGAGTCCGAAAAGCTCGCTGAGGGACGTGCTGATCCCGCATCGATCCAGGCGGTCTACACCCTGATCCGGTCGAGCCTCGAGGATCTCTCCAAGGAGGATCTCGCCCGCGCGAGACAACGCGAAACGCTCGCGGAGGAGCTCAAGGTCGCTCGAGCCAAGCTCGCCGCCTCCCGGCCGGCCGGGTCGATCCGCTCACGCGTGGCCGGGGTGGAGGTCGTCGCCGAGCGAGCGGGTGCGCTCACGCTGAGGTTGGCCTACCTGGCTCCGGGCGCCTCGTGGCGTCCGTCCTACAAGGCAACCCTCGATGCGTCGACCGGAGAGGTGAGCCTGGCCTCCGAGGCGGTTGTCCGACAGAGCACGGGGGAGGACTGGACGGGCGTTGGGCTGAGGTTGTCCACGGCCTCGCCCGCCCGGGGGGTCAAACCGCCGGAGCTGACGGCCTGGTTGCTCCGTCCGATGGACATGGCGGAGAAGCGATACAAGGCGGTCGCGAGCGGTGGGGTCGGGAGTCCCGCACCGATGGTCGACGCCGTGCTGGAGGAGGCCGAGCCTGGCGACCGCCGTGACGTGCTGGCGGAACAGGTGGCCGTCGTGCCCCAGGCGGGAGTGGTCCGGTCCTCCTACAACGTCGCGTTCGAGGTTCCGGGGAAATCGGACGTCCCGGCTGACGGCAGCGACCATCCGGGCCCCGTGCGAGTCTTTGCGGGGGGCGGCTACCTGGGATCCTTCCCTCTCGCCGAGACCGCACCGCGATCGGAGCTGACGCTGCCGTTCGGCATCGACAACCGGATCGACGTGGAGCGAACCCTGCTGCCCCAGGAGCGCAGCCGGGAGGGGATCACGGGGAAGGATCGTCGGATCGCCTACGCCTTCCGGACGACGCTCAAGAACCTCCGTGACCGGAAGGTCCGCGTGGTTCTCGAAGACCGGGTGCCCGTCTCCGAGGACGAGCGTGTCAGAGTGGAGCGGGGAAGGCAGACGACCCCCGGTTTTGCCGAGGATCCCGAAAGGCCAGGAGTTCTCCTCTGGACGATCGAGATGTCCCCGGGGGAAAGCCGCGACGTGCTTCTCGAGTATGCCGTCCGCTTCCCGCGGGACCTTGTCCTGCCCGGGTTGAACTGAGCGCCGCCGTCCGCGTATAAAGCTCTGAGCGGGAATAGTCCACCCCTGCGGGGGGTTTCCCTCAGCCGGGAGCCCTCGGGGGAGACTGTGTGCTCCGATCGCTTTCCCCGAGCCCGAACCCGCTGTAGAATGCGCCCTTCCCGCGCTGAATCGGGTTGTGAACAAAGGAGATTCTGATGCTTTTCACGAGACGCACCCCTCTCTCCCTGCGTTCCGCTCTTCCCCTCGCCCTCGCGCTGGGGCTGATGCTGCCCCCGGCCAGCCTGGCCGCCGAGGTCCTGCCGTTCGATGCGCTCGCGGGCGATTCGGAACAAACGGCCCGGAGGAAGAAGAAGGACGACTCCAAGTCGAAGAAGGACGACGACAAGGAGAATGGTGACAAGACTGACGAGAAGAAGGAGAAACCGTTCGATGAGGTCATCAAGGACTACAAGCCG
>JALGZR010000245.1 GCA_025774805.1 bacterium | reverse complement strand
GGTCGATGAGGTCGCCCCGCTTCCCGACGGTCCCGACCGGGGCTCTTCGGCTGCTGCTCGAGGACGTCGCGGCGGCCGTCCGGGGGGTCGAGGGCTCCGTCCGCTGGCTCCGGGTCGACGGGGCGGACGCGCTCGAGCTGCGGCCCCCAAAGGCGCCCCGCGTCGTTCGGGTGGAGTTCGACCGCGACGAGGTGCGGGTCCTCGTCCTCCACGGGGAGCGGGGGGACCTCCCCGCCGCCGCCCCGCGGGTCCTCCGGGGGGTCGCGGACCCGGCGGACACTCCGCGGTTCGTTAGTCGCGTCCGGGCGGTCCTCCGCGAGGCCTACCGGCTGGCGCGCGCCCCGCTGGTCTGCGACGAGCGCCGCGTGGCCGAAGTCGAGGAGGAGGACGATCCCGACTACCCGGAGATCCGGTACGACCGCTGAAAGTCACTTTTTCGAAAAAAATCACTCCGGGGTCTGGACATATTCTTATCCCGTGTTAAGATGTAAATATGACGACGACGGGAACCACGGAGATGCCGATGAAGAAGCTGAGCGACGCGCAGCGGAGACTCCTCTCCGACCTCCTCGCCGGCCCGAGGTACACCCGCGCGCGGGAGGGCAAGACGGTCTGGATCCTCGTCGAACTCGGGCTCGTCGCCCGGTCCCCCGGGGATTGGCACCGGATCTCGCTGACCCCGAGCGGGTTGGAGGAGGCTACCGCCGGAATCACGGAGGTGACCCGATGAACCGATATATCGTGAAGGTCTCGGCCGCGTGCATGCCGAGCAGTTGCTGGGGTCGCTACGTCCGGGTCGGGCTGCTCGAGGTCGACCCCCGGGCGGTCCCGGGGAGCGGGATCTCGATGATCTCGGAGCGCGCCCGCGGTTCGTTAGTCGCGTCCGGGCGGCCCTCCGGGTGGCCTACCGGCGGGCGCGTGACCTGAATGCACCGAAGGCTGAGTTGCAGGAGGGAGAGCGATGAAACTGGATAAAGACGTTAGATTATTGGCGTTCCACCGCCGCGGCGACGCCCTCGTGCTCTACCTCGCGACGCCCGATGGGGTGGAGGAGGTCGTGGTCGGGCGGGAGGTCGCGTTCGGGGAGGAGCACGAGGATCGGGAGGAGGTCTCCTGTGGCTGACAAGTACTGGAACCCGGAGATGAGGCCGGATCGAGTGGAATTCTACTACGTCCGCTGGACCGAGCCGGACTTCTGCGAGGAGGCGGAGCGTCACGGGCCGTTCCCCACGTACGCCGCCGCGCGGGCGGCGCTGGAGCGCGCGGTCGGTCCCGAGGCGGCGGACGAGAGGGAGGAGTACGGGGTGATCGAGGTCCGGGTGGGGACGATCCGCGGGATCCTCTCGGTCCGCGACTTGTTCGAAGCCGATCCCGACCTCGTGTACGCGTCCGACGCCCACTCGCTGCGGTGGGCCCTCGACGCGGTGCTCGTCGCCCTGGACGACGTCCCGGACGTCTACCTCGAGGGGTGGCCGCCCGACGACGTCGAGGAGTGGTGCCCGCGGATCCCGCGCGCGGTCTTCCGGAGGATCGAGACGACACGGAACGAGATCGAGGCGGACGCGCGGAGGCGGACCGTCGCGGTGGTCGCGAAGATCTTGGAGGAGGCCGGGGTCGATCTTCCGGGGGACGTCATAAGGTGGCGGGACCTCCGTTGCCGCCCGGATTCGGTGACAGACGAGGGAGGTGACCGATGACCAACAGGGAGGCGATGAAACTGGCGCGACGGACGGCCGCCGCCTGGATCTCCGCGCGACTCGACTCGGAGTGGCCGGAGCGGGTCGCGGACCCCGAGGACCGTCGTAGGCTCCGGGCGGCTATGGGGAATGTCGTAGGGGTGCTCCTCCACGGTCGCGGGCGGCGGCGCGGGGGAGCCGCGCCGGGAGCTGCCGGTCCTCCCCGACGCCCCGACCCGCGTCCACCGCCCGAGCGAGACGGTCGAGCCGGTGGAGGTCCCGACGCCCGAGCGGACGGTCTCGGGCGAGGACTCGACCCTCCGCGGGGAGCCCGATCCGACGCTCCCGCCGCTGGACGACCCCCGGCGGTAGCCCTCTGGACGCGGAGGTTATTCGGTGTT
>JALGZR010000038.1 GCA_025774805.1 bacterium | reverse complement strand
TTCCGGGGAAGCCACTCTCTGGAGATGGAGAGCGGGGTCGACGCGGTGTTGATCTCCGCGGGAGAGGACTCGCTGACCTTCACGGGGATGACTCACCTCGACGACGTCGTGGACGGATTCGGGTTCGCGATGGCCGACAGCACCGTGCTCTCGCTGAGCGTCACCACGGACTCCATCGGGGACGTTCCACCGTCGGGCACGGGAGACGCGACGGTGGTGTTCGACGTGGCGAGCACCGCTCAGGACGAGCGGATCGCGTACGTGGATCTGGAGTACACCTCGACGTCGGGCGGTCCGTGGACGGCGGAGGTACCGGTGGTGTTCGCGGCTCCGTCGTTGGAGGCGTACGTCTTCGCGCTGGACGACACGAACAATCCGCCGGTGTCGGGTGACGGTGACGGGGTGGCGGAGGTGGGAGAGACGGTACGGATCACTCCGAAGGTGCTCAACCGGGGCTCCGGCGAGGCGGGAGGGGTGACGGGATCGGCGTCCGCGACGACGGGAATCACGTTCATCGACTCCGGCGACTCCTACGGCGACATCGCGAGCCTGATGGAGACGTCGGGGACCGACGGTTACGTGCTGACCCTGGACGACTCGTCCGCCGTGGAGTTCGACCTCGTCCTGACCGACGACATGGGTCGCACGTGGCCGAAGACGATCGACTTCGTGGCCCCGGCGACTCCCGAGAGCCTGCGTTTCCTCTCGAGCTCCGACATGATCGACCTGTTCTGGTCGCCGAACGTCGAGTCGGACCTGGCCGGGTACATCGTGTACCGGAGCGACTCCAGCGGGACCGGCTTCGAGCGGCAGAACTTCGAGCTTCTGCGGACCGGAACCCGGTTCACGGACGGGGGGCTCGCCATCGGGTCCCAGTTCTACTACAAGGTCGCGGCGGTCGATTCCTCGGGGAACGAGGGCCCCGCCTCCGCGGAGCTGATGGCCTGGACCACGTTGCAGCAGGTCGCGGGCTGGCCGCAGTACGCGGGCAACAACGTGTTCCCCTCCATCCTGATGGTGGATGCGGACGGGAACGGAACGGGCGAGATCTACGTCGGTTCCAAGGACCACAGCATGTACGGGTGGGACTACGACGCCTCACAACTCGACGGGTTCCCGATCGCGACCGGGAACGAGATCTGGGCGGCCGCCAGCGCGGTCGACATCGACAGCGATGGGGACCAGGAGATCTTCTTCGGATCGATGGACTCGAAGTTCTACGTCGTCCATCACGACGGGCAGCCGGTGTACAACGACGACATCGTCTTTCTCGATCTCTTCGTCTTCGGATCGGACTACATGATGCGATCGGCCGCGGCACTGGCCGACGTGGACAAAGACAACGAGCTGGAGTTCATCTTCGGCACCGACATGGGAGGCCTGTACGCGTTCAACCACGACGGGACCCCCCTGGCCGGCGCCGACTCCTTGGGGCTTCTCTACACCGCCCCGCCGGGGAACACGAGCGCCCGCATCTGGGGGGCGATCGGGGTCGCGGATCTCGCGAACGATACGACCCGCGAGATCGTCTTCACGAGCTTCAACAACGAGATCTACGTCAGCGACCCCGACGGGAACGACATGCCCGGCTTCCCGAGGGTGGCCGGCGACCTGTTCCAGTCGGCACCGGCGCTCGGAGACCTCGACAACGACGGAACGCTGGAGATCGTCGTCGGAAACAACGACGGCAACCTCTACGCGTACAACCACAACGGGGGCGACTACGGAACGGGCGGGAACGGGATCCTGGCGACCCTGCCGGGCGACATCCGCTCCATTCCGGCGCTCTGCAACCTCGACGGGGATCCGGAGCTGGAGATCGTGGTCTCCTGCTTCGACGGACACCTCTACGCCTTCAATCACGACGGGTCAGGATTCCTGAACGCGGGCGGACTGTTCGCGTCGATCGACGGCGGCGCTCCGATGAGCGCGAGCCCGATCGTGGTGGACGTGGACGGCGACTCCGACTTCGAGATCCTGGTCGGTCACCGCAATGGGTACTTCTACGGATTCCACCACGACGCCTCCCCGGTGTTGGGGCTGCCGATTCCCACGAACGCGGGAATCTATTCCACCGCGGCGGCGGGTGACATCGACAACGACGGAGACGTCGACGTGGCGTTCGCCTCGTACGATCAGACCGTGAACATCATCGACTTCTCCGGGGCGTCCACCCCGGCGGCCTACGAGTGGGCGACCTACGCCGGGAGCCAATACCGTCCGTCGGTCTACGGGGAGTTGATGCCGTATCAGGTCGGGGTCGATCCCGCGCAGAGCCCGGTGTTCTCGTTCTCGCTGGCCCAGAACGCGCCCAACCCGTTCGCCGGCGGAACGACGATCCGCTACACGCTGCCGGCGGAGGGACGCGTGCTGCTCCGGATCTTCGACGTGACCGGTCGTCTGATCCGGACTCTGGTGAACGGGCCGGCGAAGGCCGGCCAGAACCGGGTGGTCTGGGACGGGCGGGATCACGAGGGACACAAGCTCTCGTCGGGGGTCTACTTCTACCGCCTCGAGAGCGGGACCGAGACGGCCACGCGAAAGGTCCTGCTGTTGAGATGACCGCGCGGCGACCGGCGGCCGCAGCAGAGCCCGGTGAGAGATGCAGACCGGCCGCGTCAAGATGTCGTAAAGATCGGGAGGAAGGCGGCTTGCGGCCGGCTCGCGCCGCCCTCCCTCCCTTCCGGGAGACGGAGGCTCGTGCTAGAATCTCTGACTCGGTCTCTCGGAGGGAGAGAGTCGGAGCGGACTCGCACCGTGACGGGCCCGAGGCGGATCCGAAGGCGGAAGTCAAGCCGACCCGGATTCGAGACGAATCTGATTTCTGAGGCGAATCGATCGCGAATCGGAATCGAACCACTCCCTGGGGAAAGAGCGAATCATGCGCAGGATCCTTCCCACCACGCTGCTGGCTCTCCTCGGTCTCCTGTTCGGTCTCGGCGCCGATCAGGCCGACCCGGACGGTCGCAATGTCTTCCTGATCTACTCGTCCGACGAGAGGTCCGAGCTCCACCCCTGCGGGTGAAAGTCGAAGGACAAGGGCGGGCTGGCCCGGCGGGCCGGCGAGATCAAGGAGTTCGAAAAGATACACCCCCGGGTTCTGAAGTGCAGTGCGGGGGACATCTTCGAGTACCGCCCCGCTCAGCGGGCGACGATTTCCGACACGCGGCTGAAGGCCGAGGAACTGGCTCGCGTGATGGGGATGATGGACTACGACGCGATCGCCGTCGGGGAAATGGACCTCGCGTTCGGACGGCCATTCCTCGAGGAGATGGCCGAGAAGTACGACTTGCCCCTGATCTCGGCCAACGTCGTGGATCACAAGACGAAAGAGCCGATCTTCGATCCCTACGTCGTGCGAGAGGTCGACGGGGTGAGGGTCGGCTTCGTCGGAGTGATCTCTCCCGAGCGACACATCATCGCCCAGGTGGAAACGAAGCTCGATTCGAAGCTCGAAATCGGGGATCCGACCGAGTACACGTCGAAGGTCTTGCCCGAAGTGCGGGAGCAGGCGGATCTCGTCGTGCTTCTCTCTCACACCGGCATCGAGACCTCTGAGTTCCTCGCCGAGGATCTGGACGTCGACGTGCTGGTGGTGGGGCACTACCCGGCGATCCAGGCCCAGCCCAAGGAGATCGGCGGGACGCTCGTCGCCATGGCCGGGAGCAAGTCCGACCGGTTCGGGATCCTGGATCTGACCCTGGGGCCGGAGGGCGGCGAGATTCTCCGCCACGAGGGCGACGCGATCCGTCTCATGGCCAAGGGGCCGGAAGTCGCCGAGATCACTCTGATGGCCCAGGAGGCCGATCGACGGGAAAAGGAGGAGCGACGGCAGAAGCAGCTCGCCGCCCAGCGTGAGCGGGAAGCGGCGCGTCAGCAAGAGAAGACCGCGAAGGTCCAGGATCGAGGCGGGGTCTTCGGGGCGGAGTCGTGCAAGGCGTGCCACGAGCCGGTCTACGAATCGTGGATGGAGACACCGCACGCCACCGCGTTCGCGACCTTGGCGGAGGCCGACGCTTGGGACAACCCGGACTGCATCGGCTGCCACGTCACCGGGATCGATGACAAGCACTTCGTCGACGACGTGAACGTCGCCCCGGAGGTCTGGAACGTACAGTGCGAGGAGTGTCACGGAAGTGGTCTGCAGCACGCGCGGGACGGGTCCTACGTGACCATCGGGGAGGAGCTGTGCCGGAAGTGCCACGATTCGGAGAACAGCCCCGACTTCGACTTCGAGACCTACTACGAGTACGGGGTGCACTGAGTCGGTGACCTTCCCCAGATCGCGCGCGGGTGACGGTGGTCCCCGCTCCGGCGGCCGGCGACGACTCGCTCTCGCCGGCCTTGCCATGGGGATCACGGGGCTCGCCCTCCCTTCGATCGCCGGGGCCTGGGGAGAGCGCATCCACGACATCGTCAACCGGCGTGCGGTGGACTGCCTTCCGGACCCCGCCCGCACCGCCTGGGCGTCCCTCGCATCTTCCCTGGGCGCTCACGCCGGTGACGCCGACCATCGAAAGGGCCGCTCGTCCGAGGAGCCGCCGCGGCACTACATCGACATCGACCTGTACGACACGCCCCCCTTCGATCGGGTGCCCCGCGATCGGGAAAAGCTCGCGGGCCGTCTCGGAGACAGCTCGGGGAGGCACTGGGGCGTCGCACCCTGGGCGATCGAGGAGTGCTACCGCATGGTCGTCCGATCGCTCGAGCTGGGCGACTGGGGATCCGCCGTAGCCTGGGCCGCCGACCTCGGTCACTACGTCGCGGACACGCACCAGCCACTGCACTGCACGCTGAACTACGACGGTCAGAGGACGGGCAATCGTGGCGTCCACCTCCGGTTCGAGGTGCACCTGATGAACCGCCACTTCGACCCCGCGAGTCTCCGGCCGTGCCCGACCCCGCAGCGACCGGAGGAGGGTCCTCTCGAGGCCTGCTTCGACTGGATCGCCGCGGCCTACGAGGGGATCGAGGAAATCCTGGCGGCCGACACCGCGGCCTCGACGGCCGATCCGGACCACGGCGATCGCTACTACGGGCTTCTCTGGCAGGGGACCCGCGGGGTGGCCGAGGCGCAGGTGGAACGGGCGATCTCGGACCTCGCGGCGCTCTACCTGGCGGCCTGGGAGGAGGCCGGCCGCCCGCCCGGCCCCGACCGAGTGCCCCCCTTCCGGGCCCTGCCCCGGGACCTGCTCGAGCGGGGCGAGAAAGGCCCGGACCGGGCGTCCCTGGCAACCCTCGTCCTGGCCGGAGGGATCCTCTTGGGGGCCTTCGTCCTCGCGGCGGGCTGACCCGCGTCGCGAGAGATGCCGGTCAGCGGCCCGATCAGGATTTCCCGGTCGCGAACCGGCGGCCCGGTCGATGCCGCAACTCAAGAACGGGCCCCGAGATGCCGAATCCCAGAGAACCCGCTTCCGACGAGCTCCCGATGAGTTCCAAGCGCATTCTCGTCGTCGATGACCAGGAGAGCATGAGAGAGATGCTCTCCGACCTGCTCGATGTCATGGGCCATCTGCCGCAAGCGGTGGAGGGAGGCCCGCAGGCCCTCCAGGTGCTGGAGGAGGGCGGGATCGATCTCGTCATCACCGATCTCAACATGCCGGTCATGGACGGCGTGGAGCTCATGAGGGAGATCAAGTCCCGCGTCCCCTGGATGCCGGTCGTCGTGATCACCGGCTACGGGACCTTTCACACCGAGAGACAGGTCCTCTCCCACGGCGCCGACGGCTACATCCCGAAGCCCTGCACGATCCAACGGGTGCGGGAGACCGTGAACGCCGCCCTCGGCGAGGCCGCCTGACGATCCCCTGGTCCCGACCCACGCGCCGGACGACCCGGGATCGGCCGGGCCCGTGCTATGCTCTGCCGGCCCCCGGCCCGCCGCCGGGGTCGAAGGAGACCGCGCTTGTCCTGGGTTCGGCAGGCCTTCGGCGCCTGGTATCCGACCGTCTACCCGCATCGGGACGATCGGGAGGCGGCCCGGCTGGTGCGGACGCTGAGCGACTCGGAGCCGCTCGCGGGGCGGCGCCTCCTCGACGTGGGCTGCGGCGAGGGACGGCACCTCCGCCGGTTTCGGGAGGCCGGGGCTCGGCCCGTCGGCCTCGATCTCTCCTCGACGCTGCTGGCCGAGGCCCGAAAGGTCCGCGACACGGCGGGAGGAGACTGGGCCCTGATCCGCGGCGACATGCGGCGCCTGCCGTTCCATTCCCGCAGCTTCGCTGTCGTCACGAGTTTGTTCACGAGCTTCGGCTACTTCACGCCCGAAGAGGATCGCGCGATCGCGCGCGAGTGGGCGAGGGTCCTCGCGGCAGGAGGCCTTCACGTGCTCGATTTCTTGAACCGGGAGAAAGTGCTGGCGCATCCCACTCACGACGGTGAGCGCGTCTCGGGGGCCTACCGCATTCAGGAGCGACGGACGATCGAGACGGGGGAAGACGTTCCGCGCGTCGTGAAACGCGTCGTCGTACGACCCGAATCGGGAGAGGAGATCCTGGCCGACTACGAGGAGCGGGTCACGCTCTACGGTCGGACGGAGCTCGAGACCCTTCTGGCCGAGGCGGGGTTCTCCGCCCGGGAGGTCTGGGGGGAGTACGACGGTTCTCCGCACCGTCCGGCGGTGAGCTCGCGGCTCGTGATCCTGAGCACCCGGGAGGATCGATGAAGGCCGCTCCCTCCACGCGCGCCCCCCAGGCGATCGCCTCCGAGGCGGAGGGCTTCCACGGCGACTACGTTCGGGGCGAGACGCGGGCGCTCGCTTTTCTCCCGCGCCATCCCTCGCGCGAACGGGATTGGACCGCCCGGATCGAGGAGGTCGCGGCGCGACCGCCGGCCTCCGACGTCTGGCGCCGCGCGCTCGAGGAAGGGGAGCGGCTCGGCGCGGGAGAGGCGGCCCTCACGAACGCGAGGGCGCTCGCGGAAGGAGACGCCCTCTGCGTGACCACGGGTCAGCAACCCGGCCTCTTCCTCGGTCCCCTCTACGTGGCCTACAAAGTGCTGACGGTGATCGAGCTGGCGCGCCAGCTCCAAGAGGAGACCGCGCGGAAGACGGCGCCCGTCTTCTGGAACGCGGCCGACGACAGCGACTTCGGCGAGGTGAGAAGCGCCTTCTTCCCCGGGGAGGACTTCCGGCTCATCCGTCACGCGCTGGACGGGGGTGAGCTCCCCGCCGGCGGCATGGTCGGAGGGCTGGGGGTCTCCGGTACCCGGAGGGAGCTCGAGGCCCTGCGAACGGACTGGGCGGCTCTTCCCCGGGGAAGCGCGCTCATCGAGTCCCTCGAGCGGGCGATTGCCCGGGCGGACGATCATGGCGAGCTCACGACGGCTCTCCTCTACGACCTGTTTCGCGAGGCGGGGCTCGTCGTCGTCGACGGTCGCTGGCCCGAGCTGCGCCGGGCGGCCGCTCCGCTCTTCCGGCGCTACGTCGACCGCCGCACCGAAGCGGAGCAGGTGGTCGGCGCGGCGGGTGAAGCGCTCGTCTCCACCGGATACCGGGCCCGCATCGCCGCCGTGTCGAGCCGGAACGCGCTCTTCCGGATCCGCCGCGGGGCCCGCGTTCCGTTCGAGGGCACGGAGGAGGAGCTGCTGGCGCACATCGAGTCCGAACCGGAGACTCTGTCGCCCAACGTGACGCTCCGCCCGCTCGTCCAGGACTCCCTTTTCCCGAACGTCGCCACGGTCGGCGGACCGGGGGAGATCTCCTACCACGCCCAGCTCGCCCCGGAGTACGCGCTTCTCGAGGTGCCGATGCCGGTGCTCGTTCCGCGGTTCGAGGCGACGTTGATTCCCCCGGGCCTCCGCGAGCTGGCCCGTCGAAGGGACGCCCCGCTGGAGTCGTTCGTACGGGACTTCGACCGCGCCCTGCGGGACACGACGGGAGGCGCCCTGCCCGCCGAGCTCGCCGGAGCGCTCGACGATCTGGAGGCGGGTCTGGAGTCCGCGCTGGAACGGGTGCGCCAGGCGGCATCCGGATTCGACGCGAAGCTGGACGCGGCGGTCTCGGACGCCGCCCGTCGCATCGCGGACGGCGTGCGGCGCCTGCGGGAGAAGGCGGCCGCATCCGCCCGGTCGCAGGAGGCCCGCCGCGATCCCGCGGTGAAGCACTACCGCGAGTTCCTGCGGCCCCGGGGGGTGCCCCAGGAGCGCGTGCTCTCGACATTGTCGCTGTTCCTCGAGGCGCGGGTCGATCCCTTGCGCTGCCTCGGGGGCGCCGTCCAAGAGCACCTCGAGGGCATCCGGGCCGGCCGTCCCGTCCACTGGCTCCTCGACTACCACGGATGCGACGAAGAGACGGGCCCGTGAACGTCCTCGCCGTCGGCGCCCATCCCGACGACGTCGATCTGTACGCCGGCGGCCTCGTGGCGGGGCTGGTCCGACGGGGGGCGGGCGTCACGCTGCTCGATCTCACCGCCGGAGAGCTCGGGACACGGGGCACTCCCGCGAGCCGGGCCCGCGAGGCGGCGGAGGCCGCCCGCATCCTCGGCGTGCGGTCGCGCGAGTGCCTCGGCCTGCCGGACGGGGGACTGCGGGACGGCGATCCGGAACAGACGAGGACCATCGTGGAGGCGTTGCGCCGTCACCGCCCGGATCTGATCCTGGCTCCCTGGGAGGTGGATCTCCATCCCGACCACCGCGAGGCCGCGCGGCTCGTGGGCCGCGCCCGCTTCCTGGCGCGCATGCCCCGGTTCGAAGCCGCGGGCGAGCCGTGTCGTCCCGGACCGATCCTCTTTTACGAGCAGAAGCTCCCCTTCGATCCGGACGTCGTCGTGGACATCACGCCCGACATCGAGACGAAGAGGGCGGCGATCCGCGCGTTCGCCACCCAGTTCTTCCGCGATCCGGACGATCCGGTTCGCACCGAGGTCTCCGATCCCGAGTTTCACGAGGCGCTCGCCGCCCGCTCCCGGGCTCACGGAGCGCGGATCGGAGTCACGTGGGCCGAGGGCTTCAAGCGGGACGGGCCGCAGGCGGTGCGCGATCCACTTCACCTCGCACCCCTCGCGCCGGAGGACGCGACGTGAGAATCGGAATGGTCTGCTACGCCAGCCACGGCGGAAGCGGCATCGTAGCCACCGAGCTCGGCGCCTCCCTTGCGACCCGCGGACACGAGGTCCACTTCATCACGAACGACGTCCCGGTGCGTCTCAACCGCTACCGCGAGAACCTCTTCTTCCATCGGGTCGAGGTCGACACCTACCCGGTCTTCCCCTACACACCCTACTCGCTCAACCTCGCGGCCAAGCTGCTCGAGGTCATCCACACCCACGGGCTCGACGTCCTCCACGCCCACTACGCGGTGCCCCACGCCACGTCCGCTTACCTGGCGAAGGAGATGCACCGTCCGGAGGAGGTCCGCACCGTCACGACGCTGCACGGGACCGACATCACGCTCGTGGGAGTGAAGCCCTCCTTCTACGAGATCACGAAGTTCTCCATCGAGCGCAGCGATCGGGTGACGGCCGTGTCCGACTGGCTTCGCGAAAAGACCTACGAGAGCTTCGGGCGCGAAAAAGACATCGAGGTGATTCCCAACTTCGTGGACTCGGAGCAGTTCCGCCCGTTCCCGGGCACCAAGGAGCGCGCGCCCTTCGCGGCCGAAGGCGAGTTCGTCCTCATGCACGCGTCGAACTTCCGTCCGGTGAAGAACGTGGAGACCGTGATCCGCGTCTTCGAGCGCCTTCGGGCGCGCTACCCGGTCAAGCTGCTGATGGTCGGCGACGGCCCCCGGCTTCTTCCCGCCGAGGAGATGGTGCGGAGCGCCGGCCTCGCCGAGTCGGTGCACTTCCTGGGGGCCCAGGAGTACCTGGAGGACATCCTCCCTCTCGCCGATCTCTTCCTCCTGCCGAGCGAGCACGAGAGCTTCGGTCTCGCCGCCCTCGAGGCGATGAGCGCCGGCGTGGGTGTGGTCGTCACCGACGTCGGCGGAACGCGCGAGATCGTTCGCCACGGGGAGAACGGATTCCTCCACGCGCCGGACGACGTGGACGGCATGGTCGAAACGATCGCCGGGCTCCTGGAGGATTCGTCCCGCCTCGCTCGCGTGGAGGAGGCGGCCCGGCGAACCGCCGTCGAGAAGTACGGCCTCGACGAGGCCGTCGATCGCTACCTGAAGGTCTACGAGGACGCCCTGGGGTGACGACGATCCGAGAGAGGTCTTTCCGGCTCACGAACGAGATCGGACTGCCGATCCGCTGTGATCTCCGACTTCCCCCGGGGGACGGGCCCTTTCCCGTCGTGGTGATCCTGCACGGCTTCAAGGGCTTCAAGGACTGGGGCATGTTCCCCCCGACGGGCCGCGCCCTCGCGGCACGGGGGATCGCGACGGTCGCGTTGAACGTCTCTCGAAACGGCGTCGAGGAGGAGCTCACGGAGTTCACGGATCTCGAGGCCTTCTCCCACAACACGACGGGGCGCGAGATTCTCGACGTCGACTGCGTTCTCGCCGCGATCACGGCCGGCGCCGTCGACGGATCGATCGACGCCGATCGCCTCGGGCTCCTCGGGCACAGCCGGGGCGGGGGAGTGGTCCTCCTGGTGGCGGGAGCGGATCCCCGCGTCCACTGCGTCGTGACGTGGTCGTCCATCGCGACCTTCTTCCGATACACCGAGCGCGCCGTGGGAGACTGGCGGCAAAGGGGAAGACTCGACGTCCCGAACGCGCGCACCGGTCAGATGATGTGGCTCTCGCTCGACGTGCTGGAGGATCTGGAGGCCCACCGCGAGGAGTACGACATCGAGAGAGCGTGCGAACGTCTTCGGTCCCCTCTCCTGGTCGTCCACGGGGAGGTCGACGAGGCGGTCGACGTGCGGGAAGCCGATCGGATCGTGGGCTGGGCGAAGGGGACGGAGACGAGGAAGGTGATCGTCCCGCGCGCGGGCCACACCTTCGGCGCCTCGCATCCGTGGGCCGGGTCGACGCCGGCGTGGGAGGCCGCGGTCCGGGAGACCGGGGATTGGTTCTCGCGCTGGTTGGGGGGGTCTTAGGTTCCTCCTCCCGATCGCTCCCGGCGGGCGGAACCGCCCGGTCCCCCCGAGCCCATGCGCTCGAAGTAGTCGCGCGTCGCCTCCACCACCCGGGGCGAGAGGATCAACGTACTGACCACCGTGGGAATCGCCATCAGCGCGAACGCGGTGTCGAGCAGGTTGATCACCATGTCCTGCGACCAGACCGCGCCGAGGAAGATCGACCCCAGATAGACGTAGATGTACCGGGCCCCCGGACCCTCCCCCAGTACGTACTTCGCGCACTTCAGGCTGTAGTAGGAGTACGAGATCAGCGTGGAGACGGAGAACAGGAGAATCACGATCGTGAGGAGGAAGCCTCCGATCCGGGGCATGGCCGCCTCGAACGCGCGCGCGGTCAAGATCACTCCGTCCTGCGACCCCTCGCCTCCCGCACTGAGGACGACCAGCGCGGTCAGCGTGCAGACCACGTTCGTGTCGATGAAGGGACCGACCATGGCGACCAGCCCCTCCCGAACCGGCTCGTCGGTCTTCGCCGCTCCGTGGGCGAGCGGCGCGGTGCCGATGCCCGCCTCGTTCGAGAAGGCGGCGCGCCGAACTCCGGTGATCAGCGCCTCCTTCATCGTGACCCCGACCGCCCCTCCGAGGACCGCTCCGCCGCCGAAGGCCGACGTGACGATCGAGGCGAGGATGCCGGGGACCGACTCGGCGTTCCGGTAGATGATGAAGAGTGCGGTCACGAGATACAGGATCGCCATCACCGGGACGATTCGCGAGGCGACCTGACCCACGCGCACGATCCCCCCGAGGATCACGATCGTCACGAGAGTCATCGCGCCGAGCCCGGTGCCCCAGGCGGGCACGCGGTGGTTCGTCTCGAGAAGGCTCGCGAGCTGATTGATCTGGAAGAGGGCGAGGCAGCCGATCATGCCGCAGATTGCGAACATCATCGCCAGGGGGCGAAACCGTGGACCGAGACCGACCTCGATCCAGTACATCGGACCGCCTTGGGGAATTCCGCGGGAGTCCGGTCGGCGGTACAGGCAGGCGAGCGTGCACGTGAAGAACTTCGTGGCCATGCCGACGAGGCCGGCGATCCACATCCAGAACACCGCGCCCGGACCGCCCACCGAGACCGCGATCGCGACGCCCGCGATGTTCCCCATCCCGAGGGTGGCCGAAAGGGCGGAGCTGAGCGCCTGGAAGTGACTGATCTGCCCCGGATCGCTCGGGTCGTCGTATTCGCCGCGGATGACGTCGATCGCGTGCCGGAAGCGACGGATCGGAACGAACCGGCCGGCCACCGAGAAGTAGAGACCGGACGAGATGAGGAGAATGACGAGGGGAATTCCCCAGACCGCGTCCACGGCCGCGGCCAGGAACGCATCGGCTCGGTCGAAAAGCCAGTTCACGGCCCGCACGTTAGGGAGGCCTCCCGAGGGAGTCAAGGGAGTCAAGGAGGTGCGCGGGGGTTGCGCGGCCGACGGGGCGGTGGCGTGCCACCTCCGGCTTGCCGGGACCTCCCCACGTTGCTACCCTGCTCCTGCCGGATCCCCAGCTTCGAGGCGACATGACAAGCCTTCGCGCCCGTTCCCCCTTCCATTCCCGTGCCGCGTCGGCCATCCCGCTCCTGATCGCCGGGATCGCGGTGGCGGCGTCACCGGTCTCCGGCGGGGGGGCTCCCGCGGACCTCGCGGCGGATTTCTCCTCCCGTCTCGTGGAGGCCCTGGGCACGGGCACCGTGGCCTGGGATCGGCTGTGGCTTCCGGGGGCCCGTGACTCGACGCGTCGCTGGCACGATCTCCGAGCGCAGGCGCTGTTCCAGTGGTCCGACCTGTCCGTCCGGGTCGAGGAGGCCCGTGCGCTCGACAAGGACGTAGTCGTGACGCTGCGCGTGTCGGGTCTCGCCACCTGGAAGCCGGAGGCCTTCGCGGTGGCACGGTCCCTCTGGACGCTCCAGCTCGACGAGAGGCGGGAGAGCAACCGCGTCGTCCGCCGGGAGGCCTGGCGCCTCGCCCCCCACGGTGACGGATGGGCTGCGGTCGATCGGATCTCCCTCTCTCCCGTGAGGGTCTCCGATCTCGACCTCTCGGTGGGGATCTACCCGGAGCAAGATGCGATGCTCGTGGGAGCGACCTACACGCTTCGCTCGCGTCTGGAGAACCTGGAGACCCTCCGGTTCTTCTTGGATCGCAGGGCGCAGATCTACCGCCTGCACGTGGACGGCCGGCCGGTCGAGCTCGTCCGCGGAGACGAGCTCGGCTCCTTCGGCTTGGAGGGATTCACTCCGGAGATGGAGTCCTCCCTCCGGTTCCCCCGCCCCCTCGGCGAGGACGAGGAGGTCCGCGTCGAGTTCCGCATTCGCTCTCCCCTCGTTCACATGGGGGACGAGGGAATCGTCACCTCGCTACCCCTGCGTCCCGGTTCTTTCCAGGTGCGGGCGTGGTATCCGATCTTCGCGCCGGCCACCGCGGCCGGGAGTGAAACCGATCGGACGCGGATCGACTGGTCGGTGCGATGGCCGGAGGGGGCGTTCGAGACGAGCGCCTTCGCGACCGGTCCCGACGCGCGCGACGAGCGGGAGACCGTGAACTGGGCGGAGGAGCGGGTCGTCGAGATGACCGTTCTCCCCTCGCCCGTGGCCGAGGCGTACCGAAGCCTCGACTTCCTGCTGGGAAGGCCCGGAGAAGGAGCACGGGCGATCCGAGAGGGCTCGATCACCTGGCGTTCCCGGATGGCCCGGCCGGCCGGCGATCGGCTTCCGTCCCTGCCGCTCCCGACCCGATCCGGCACGGTGCTGCGCTGGGGGGAGCTCGTGCGACCCACCCCCGAGTTCCCCCTCGATCCGCATCCCCGCTCCCGCCGCTCGATCGTGGATCCCCTCCTGACGGTGGTCACCGCCTCCACCCGTGATCTGGCGTCGGAGCTCGCGGATCTTCTTCCCCTCGACTCCGACGCTCTCGACGAGGTCTTCGACGATTCTGACCGCGACGCGGAGCAGGGGGCGGACGACCGGTCCGCCCGCTGAGGTCGGATCGTGGAAGCGCGGGAATACCGGAGGCTGCGGGACTACGAACGAACGTACTGGTGGCACGTGGGACGCCGGGCCATGCTTCGCGCCGTCCTGGAGACCGGCCTCCCGAAAGACCCCTCCCGTCCCGCGCTCGACATCGGGTGCGGCACCGGAATGAACTTCCGCCTCCTCGCCCCCTGGGGTCGCTTCGTCGGCAGCGAGGCTTCGGGAGAGCTCTTCGCCGCCGGATTCGAACGGCCCGACCGCCCCGTCGTCCAGGCCCGGGGAGAGGCCCTCCCGTTCGCGGACGGATCGCTCGGACTGTGCACGTTCTTCGACGTTCTCGAGCACATCGAGAGAGAAGACGCATTCCTCTCCGAGGTGGAGCGCGTTCTCCGGCCCGGCGGCTTCGTCTTCCTCACCGTCCCCGCCCACCGCTGGCTCTGGTCCCGCCACGACGAGGTGCTGCACCACCGGCGCCGGTACGTAAGGCGCGAGCTCGCGGACGTTCTCGAGCGAAACGGTTTCGAGATCCTCCGCCTCATCCACACCATGTTCACCATCCTGCCCGCCGTGGCGGCGTACCGCGGGTTGTCCGGACTTCTGTCCGGCGGAAAGGGGAAGGAGTCGACCTACCTGGAACTTCCGTGGCCGCTCCCCGGACTGTTGACGCTCGTGCTGAGAGCGGAGGCGCAGTGGCTGCGGCGATTCGAGTTTCCGACCGGGACGTCACTTTTCGCGTTGGCGCGGAAGAGGGGGTAGTCAACAGGGACGCGTGGGGACCCTCCCGAGCCTCGAAGCTCGCTGATGGAATCGGCCGTTACGAAACGATTCGCGTTTCTCGCAGCTCGCCACTCGGCCTGGGAGGGTCCCCACCCGTCCCCGGTGTCGCTCATCGCCGGAAGAGCTATGATGAGCGCTTCCAAGGGGTGAGCGAGTGCTGGACATCTACGTCGATGCGGACGGGTGCCCCGTGAAGGAGGAGGTCTTTCGCGTCGCCCGTCGTTACGAGCTCCGGGTGGTCCTGGTCGCGAACTCGTGGATGCGGGTTCCGCGCGACGGTCGGGTCGAGATGGTCATCGTGGGCGACAAGCTCGACGAGGCCGACGACTGGATCGCGGAGCACGCGGATGCCGGCGACATCGTGATCTCCGCGGACATCCCGCTCGCGGCGCGGTGTCTCGAGAAGGGAGCGCGGGTGCTCGGACCGCGCGGCCGCGTGTTCACCGAGGAATCCATCGGGGACGCTCTCGCGATTCGCGATCTCTCGGCCCATCTCCGGGAAGCGGGCACCATGACGGGCGGACCTCCGCCTCTCGGGAAGAAGGACCGGTCCAAGTTCCTGCAGCGGCTCGACGAGATCGTGCAGGCGATTCGGCGCGGGGGGTGACGTGATGACGCTGCAGAATCGGGGGGCCGGATTGACGGTTCCGAACACGGGGCCCGTTCGACCGGCGGGCAAGGACGCGCTCACGAGTGGGTCAGAGGAGGTCGTGGAGTGAACGAGCCTGATCTGAAGGGACTGCGCCGCAAGATCGCGGAGATCGACCGGGGAATCCTCGAGCTCGCGCGTGAGCGCATCGACGCCGCGCGCGAGATCGGGCATATCAAGATGAGGGCGGATCTGCCGCTCCGCGATTACGGAACCGAGCGCGTCGTACTCGACCGGACCCGCGAGTACTGTGAAGAGCTCGGGCTTCCATTCGAGCTCGGCGAGGGTGTGCTCCACGTTCTCGTCGAAGAGGCCGTCCGGGTGCAAGAGGAACTTCGTGAACGGAGTCCACAATCCGGCCCCAAGAGAGCGCTCGTGGTGGGCGGTGGCGGCGGCATGGGAGGGTGGCTGTGCCGTTACCTGGAAGCGCAGGGACACGAGGTCTCCGTGATGGATCCGCGGGGTGCGCCCGAGGGCTTCCGGCGCGTGGACTCCCTGGCGGAGAGCTGGCACACCTCCGATGTCGTCGCCCTCGCGGTCCCGCTCGACATCGGGCCGGAGGTCTACGGGGAGATTCTGATGCTCCCTCCGGGACCACTGGTCTTCGACATCTTCAGCCTCAAATCCCACGTGGCCGACGTCATCGCGGAGGCCGTTCTCCGGGGTCATCTCGTGGCGAGTGTGCACCCCATGTTCGGACCGACCGCACGCCTCCTCTCCGGTCGCGCGCTGATCGTCTGCGACACGAGCTCCGCGGAAGCCCTGGCTCGCGTCCGCGAGCTCTTCGAGGCCACGAGCCTCGAAGTCGTGGAGATCCCCCTCGACGAGCACGATCGGCGGATGGCCGACGTTCTCGGCTTGTCCCATGCCATCAGCCTCGTCTTCGCGCGGGCGCTGCTCTCCTCACCCCTCGACGCGCGTGAGATGGCGGAGGTGGCATCCACCACGTTCAAGAAGCAGATGACGACCACTCGCGAGGTCGTGTCCGAGAACCCCGAGCTCTACTATCAGATCCAGAGACTGAATCCCCACTCCGGAGCCGCGTTGGAACGCCTGGCCGTGGCAGTGGAGTCGTTTCGTTCGGATGTCGCCGACGGGCGCCCCGAGAAGCTCGCCGACGAGATGGAGCGGGCACGGCGGCTGATCGAGGAACTTTAGCGGGAACCCAGGAAGACGACCTTCGTCGTCCCGGTCGACTCTCCCGCTTCCAGCCGGATGAAGTACGTGCCGGCTCCCACGCGACTTCCGAGGTCATCCCGGCCATCCCAGGCCGCGGAGTGGTCACCCTCGGGAAGCGTCTCGTGGACGAGTCTTCGAACGAGGCGCCCCCGAACATCGTAGATGTCGAGCCTCACCGCCGCCGGCGCCGCCAGCGTGAGGGTGAGCAACGTCTCCCGTCGGAACGGACTGGGAGAGGCGAGACTCAATGCCGTTCGCGGTCCCCAGTCGAGGGTCGTCACGGAAGTGGGCGGGTGCAGGACTTCATGTCCTCGGAGATCCACGGCCCCGAGTCGGTAGAAGTAGGTCGTGGATGATCGAACGTTGCGATCGACGTACGAGTAGGGGCTGCGTCCTCGGACCGGGGAATCATTCAGCCTGGCGTAACCGGATTCCAGAAACCCGCTCCGGTAGACATTGAATCCATCGTGCATGTGCTCGAATGAAGTGAACCAGGAGAGAAGAACGGTGCGTCCCTGGACCTCGGCGCGGAAACCGGAAAGGAGGACCGGCTGAGGGTCATCGCACTGTGCGGGGAGGATCTGAAGTCCCGACCTTCCGTCCGCCACGTAGACGTTGCTGTCCGAAACCGCGACTGCCAAGGCCGTGTCGGGGGTGTCGATGCTGCCCACGATCACGGGAGAGGTCGGGTCGAACACGTCGACCACCTGGAGACCGGAGCTTCCGTCGGCGACGTAGGCGGTGCGTCCCGATACGCTCACACCCCAGGCCGAGCCCGGCGTGTCGATGCTCCCCACGACGGTCGGCGAGGCCGGGTCGAAAACGTGAACCACAAGGAGTCCGGACGCCCCGTCGGCGACGTAGGCATGGTCTCCCGACACGGCGACCCCCGAGGCATAGCCCGGCGTTTCGACGCTCCCCACGATCGCGGTGGCGGCGGGCCCGGAGACGTCGACCACGTGAAGCCCGGAGCCCCCGTCCGCCACATAGGCGTAGTCCCCGGACACCGCGACATCCCGGGCCGAGCCCGGGGTGAGGACGCTGTCCACGATCGCGGGGGCGGTCGGTATCGAGACGTCAACCACCTGAAGCCCGGCCCCCCCGTCGGCCACGTACGCGCGACTTCCCGATACCGCCACGCCCCGGGCATAGCCGGGTGTGTCGGCATTGCCCACGATCACGGGCGAGGTGGGGTCGAAGACGTCCACTACCTGGAGACCGGAATACCGGTCCGCGAGGTAGGCGTGACTGCCCGACACGGCGACGGCCACGGCCGCGTCCGGCGTTTCCAATTCTCCAATGGCCTGCGGCAAGGATGGCGTGCTCACATCGATGATCTGGAGGTTCGAGGGATCCTGGTTCCAGGGTAGTGCCGCGAGGTAGACGAGGCTCTCGAACACGGCCACGGCTCCGGCCTTGCCCGGTGCGGGGACGCTCGCGAAGATCGGGGGGGCGGCCGGCTCCGAGATGTCCACGACGTGAAGCCCCACCGCTCCCACGACGTAGGCATGGCTCCCCGATGCCGTCACGCCGTAGACCAGGCCTCTCGGTCGGAAGCTGCCCACGATCGCCGGGGCCGCCGGGTCCGAGACATCCACGACCTTGAGCCCCTCGCCCCAGTCGGCGACGTAGGCGTGGGTTCCCAATACCCTCACGTCCCGAGCAAATCCCGGCGTGTCGACGCTTCCCACGATCGTGGGGTCTGTCGGGTTCGAGACGCTCACGACACTGAGACCCAGCAACTCGTCCGCGACATAGGCAAGACTCCCCTGAACGGCGATCTTCTTGGCCACGTGGGGTGTTTCGACGCCGCCCACGATCACGGGCGAGGTAGGGGAGGACACATCCACGACCTGAATCCCCGGGATCCCGTCCGCGACGTAGGCATGACTTCCCGACACCGCAACTCCCCGGGCCGTACCCGGGGTGTCGGCGGTTCCCACGACCCAGGGGGCGTCCGGGTCGGAGACGTCCACCACGTGAAGCCCGGAGGTCCCGGCCGCGACGTAGACATAGCTCCCCGACACCGTGACGTTGACGTCGTATTCCCAGCCCGGCGCTTGGACGCTACCCCGCAACGCGGGCGAGGTCGGGTCGGAGACGTCCACCACTCGAAGTCCCCAGGTCCCGGCGGCGAGGTAGGCGTAGACCCCGGCTGCCGCCACCCGGGGGGCGTCTCCCGGTGTGGAAACCCCTCCCACGATGACCGGGGAGGCCGGACTGGAGACGTCCACGACTTGAAGTCCCCAGGTTCCGGCGGCGAGGTAGGCGTAGTCCCCGGATACCGCCACGCCCGTGACCGGTCCCACCGAATCGATGCCGCCGACCCCGTGCAGGTAGTCCGCATAGTCGATGCACTGGCCCCGAACCGCCGGGGGAGCGAGAAGGCCGCTCAACACGAGCGCAGTGGAAACGGTTTCGACCCATTTCATGCTCGTACCCCCGCTACCGAAGTCTACCGCTCGTCGGTCCTCAGAAGCAATGCGCTCGCCGTGAGCAGCCCGACGCTCATCATCAGCAGGACCGCGAGAGGCAGAGCGACGTCGGCGAGTCCGCCGCCCAATTTCGTGACGATGAGGAGCCCGTCCATCGCCCAGCCGGTGGGGAAGGCGTAGGCGAACGACCGGAGGGGCTCGCCGACGAGCTCCCGCGGCCACCACGCCCCGCCGATCGCCGCCATGAGAAGCGCGGAGATCCATCCCACCATCGCGGCCTGCTTGACCGTGGAGAAGACCGCGCCGGCGAGGAGACCAAGGCCCACCGTGGACAGCGCGAACGCGGCGCTCACCAGGGCGAATGCCGGGAGCGACGGCCCCGGAACGTAGCCGAAGAGGAACCGCGCGCCGACGAGGAGGAGCACGATCTGCAATAACGAGAGAACGTAGCGGGAGAGCACTTTCCCCGCGAGGATCTGCCACCC
This sequence comes from bacterium, assembly GCA_025774805.1. GTDB lineage: Bacteria > ARS69 > ARS69 > ARS69 > ARS69 > JALGZR01. The sequence goes on along the minus strand of JALGZR010000038.1, from coordinate 18,376 downwards.
GGTCAACGGGTGCGTGGCGACGCGTCGCAGCGTGCCCGAGGTCTTCTCCGAGACGAGGAGGACGGCGGCCTGCAGGATCGTGGACATCAGCACGAACGTGATGAGGTTTCCGGGGACGCTCTGCCCGAATCCACCCGCGACGGCCGGCCGCGCGGTCCAGCGCGCGTCCACCTTCACGTGGGGCTCACTCGCAACGGCCTCTCGAAAGAGCGCCCGCGTCGAGTCCGTCCATCCCGATTCGTCCGGGGCCGCGGCGGCGAGCGCCCCGTGCAGGCGGATCAGCGCCCGCAGCACGCCCGCCTCCGCCGCGAGAAAGCGGCTGCCGGATCCGCCCTGACGCATCACCCGGATCTTCGCCTCCCCGCCGGCGAGGACGGAGTCCTCGAGCCCCGCGGGGATCGTCAGGACGCGGGAACGCCGGGGCGCCTCCTCTCCCTCGCTCAAGGCGGACGAATCCACCGGGGCGAGGATGTCGAATCGCGTCGTGTCGAACGAGGCGACGACGGCCCGCGAGATCTCGCTCCCGTCCTCGTCACGAACCTCCAGTCCGACGCGCACGTCCTGCGGGGTGTCGTCGGCGGCCTCCCGAAACGTCGTCCCGAAGAAGGCCATGAACGCGAAGGGCATGACGAGCATCCAGAAGATCGAGCCCCGGTCGCGCCGGATGTGGCGGAAGTCGAGAAGCGTGAAGGCGAGAATCGTCCTCATTGGAGGCCTCTCCCGATCCGCGCCCGCAGGAGGCCGCCGCCCGCCAACGTCAGGACGACCGCGATCGCCAGGAGCACGCCGAGGTTCGGAGCGATCGCGCCGAGCCCCGCACCCGCCTGGACGACCTTGATGTAGCCGTCGACCGCCCAGAAGTTCAGCGTGAAGGGGGAGAGGGCTCGCACTCCGGCGGGGAGCGCGCTCAGCGGGATGTAGCTGCCGCCGATAAACGCCATCACGAGCATCACGACGTTGCCGACCAGCCCGCCCTGCCGCTCGTTCTTCGCGAGCCCGTACGTGATCGCCGCGAATCCTCCGGCGGCGAGACAGAAGGCGACCGACACGGCGAGAAACGAGGGGATGTCGATCTCGCTCTCGAGGAACGGCAGGCCGAAGGGAACCAGCAGGGCGAGGCTGACCAGGCCGAGGGCGACCGTCGCGAGGATCTTTCCCGCGACGAGGAGGCTCGGAGTGATGGGCGCGGTGAGGGAGAGGGCCAGGGTCCCCGACGCCATCTCGTGGAGAAGGTCCCGCATCGTCTGGTCGGCGATGTAGAGGAGCGCCATCACCGCCAGCCCGGGAAGAACGAAGAGGAAGACGCGTCCCGGCGACGCGCCACCGCTTCCCTCGGCCTCCTCCGTCTCGACTCCGACGGCGGGGGGGAAGAGAAACCGGCCGGATCGATCCATGGCCCGATGGAAGAGCAAGGACACTGCGACCACGCGGTCCTCGGGAGGATCCTCCTCGAGGCGGACCATGTCCCGGATCTCGCGCACGGGCTCCTCGAAGAGCGTGGCCGCGGCGGAGAGGCCGTCCGCGAGAATCAGCGCTCCCTCCTCCACGACCTGGGGCATGATGCTCTCCCGCGAGTTCTTCCAGACGGAGAGCGTCGCCTCCTCCCGGTCGAGCACGTCGGCGAAGAACCCGGCCGGGATGTGGACGAGCGCGGAGCCCTCGCCGTCCGCGAGACGGGATCTCCCTTCGGCGGAGTCGACCCGCGTCACCTCGAAACGGTCGGACGGCATGCGCGCGAGCCCCTCCTCGAGAAGGGATCCGCCGAAGGATTCATCCGCGTTCGAGACCAGGAGACGGACCCGGGGCGGCCCCTCCCCGAAGGCGAACGCGATAAGCGTCCCCATCGCGAGCGGAAGGATCAGAAGGAGGATCGTCGTGAGGGGGGATCTCACCGTGCGGCGGAAGTCCCGCTTCAGGATCGCGGCGAGAACTCTCAATCCCGGAGCTCCCGCCCGGTGAGCTGCAGAAAGACGCTCTGCAGCGACGGCTCCCGCACGGAGACGTCCTCGATGGAAAGGCCGCATCCGAGGACCTGCTCGAGGAGGCGGGCGACGCTTCCCCGCCCCGTGGTGAGGAAGGCGCGTCCATCCTCGGGGAAGTGGATCGGCCCGTCCCAGGGGAAGGCTCTTCGAAACTCGTTCTCGACGAAATCCCCGTGCACGGCCACGACGGAGCCCTCTCCCAGGGATCGCTTCAAATCATCGACCCGGTCGTCCGCGAGAATGCGACCGTGGTCGAGGATCGCCACGCGATCGCAGAGCTCTTCGGCCTCCTCGAGGTAATGCGTCGTGTAGAGGACGGTGGCTCCCTCCTCGGCCGTCGCGCGAATGACGTCGAGGATGTGGGCGCGCGCCTGCACGTCGATGCCCACGGTCGGCTCGTCGAGCAGGAGGATCCGGGGACGATGGAGGATCCCCGCCGCGAGGTTGAGGCGTCGCTTCATTCCGCCGCTGAACTTCGAGACCGGATCCCGCCGACCGGCGAGATCGACGACGTGCAGCACCTCCTCGATCCGCGCGCTCAGCTCACGGCCGGTCAACCCGCGCAGGCTTCCCCAGAACTCGAGGTTCTCGCGCGAGCTGAGCTCCTCGTAGAGCGCCACCTCCTGGGGGACGACTCCGAGAAGCGCCTTCGCCTCGCGCGGGCGTTCGGCCATGGAGATTCCGTCGAGGCGGATCGACCCCGAGGTCGGACGGAGGAGCCCCGAGACCATGGATAGAGTAGTCGTCTTGCCCGCTCCGTTCGGGCCGAGCAGACCGGTGATCCGCCCGGGGGCCGCATCGAAGGAGATGTCGTCGACGGCGACGAGATCGCCGAACCGGCGGGTGAGGTGTTCGACCCGGATCACGGGCGCCTCCGTGGAAACGATCCGGCGACCGTAGACCGGAAGGGCGGGGGAGAGCAAGGGGGGGAGGGCGGGCCGGGTGGGGGTCCCTCTCGATCCTCGGACCTCGCCGATGGAATCGCCCGTTACGACTCGACTCGCCTGTCTCGCGGCTCGCTACTCGGCCTGAGAGGGACCCCCACCCGGCACCCATCGACGCCCCGAAGACCTCACGCGAGCCAACGGGCCACCTCCTTCGCGTGGTAGGTCAGGAGGATCCCGGCACCCGCGCGGCGAATCGATCCGAGGGTCTCGAGCACGACCCGCTTTCGATCGAAGCAGCCGGCGGCGACCGCGGCGAGGAGCATCGAGTACTCCCCCGACACGTTGTAGGCGGCGACCGGGGCGGTGACGAGGTCGGCCACGCGACGGATCACGTCGAGGTAGGCGAGCGCCGGCTTCACCATCACGACGTCGGCCCCCTCCGCGAGATCGAGCTCCACTTCCCGCAACGCCTCGATCGCATTGGCCGGGTCCATTTGGTACGAGCGCCGGTCCCCGAACGCGGGGGTGGAGTCGGCGGCCTCGCGAAACGGACCGTAGTAGGCGGAGGCGTATTTCGCGGCGTAGGAGACGATCACCGTGTCGAGATGATCGGCGGCGTCGAGGGCCGCGCGAATCGCGCCGACGCGGCCGTCCATCATGTCGGAGGGACAGACGGCGTGCGCCCCGGCGCCGGCGTAAACGACGGCGGCACGGGCCAGGCGCTCGACGGTCTCGTCGTTGAGGACCTCTCCGTCCGCGACGATTCCGCAGTGTCCGTGGCTCGTGTACTCGCAGAGGCAGACGTCGGCCCAGACGAGGAGCTCGGGAACCTCGGCCCGGATCGCGCGCACCGCGCGCGGCACGATGCCGTCCGGGTCGTAGCCCGGAGTGCCCTCGGGGTCCTTCGTCTCGGGAATGCCGAAGAGGATGATCCCGGGAATGCCCAGGGAGTGCACTTCCGCCGCCGCCTTCACGATCTCGTCGATCGAGAAACGGTGACACCCCGGCATCGATTCGATCTCCTCGCGAACGCCCTCGCCGGGTCGAACGAAGAGGGGATAGATCAGATCGTCCACCGAGAGGCGCGTCTCACCCACGAGCCGCCGCCAGTTCGGGTTCGCCCGCAGACGTCGCGGGCGGTGAATCAGGTCGAGCATCGGCCCTTCCTTTCGTGGGCGAAGCCCTCGGCCAGCGCGTCCGCCAGCGTCTCGAAGCCGGGCGCCCCCGGCGCGATCCACACGGGGAAGCCGCCCTCCTCGAGCGCCCGCGCCGTGGTCGCTCCGATGGCGGCGAGGCGGGGGAGCGCGTCGGGCGGCACCGCGCCCGCGGCCCGGGCGAAGACCTCGACCGCCGACGGGCTCGTGAACGCGATGGCGTCGGGAGGGTCCTTCCTCAGCAGGGAGTCCAGCCTCTCGATCGCTCCCGGCGTCTCGACGGTGCGGTAGGCGGTCACGACCGTGACCCGGGCCCCGGCTGCCTCCAGAGCGGCGATCGTACCTCGCCTCGCCCGATCCGCGGCGGGAAAGAGAACCGCGGCCCCCTCCAGGCCCCCCATGCTCCCGCTCATCTCGCGGACGAGTTCCTCACCGCCGGCCGCACCGGCGACTGCGGTCCCTCCGCCCGCCTCCCGCAGCGCCCGCGCGGTGCCCTCGCCGACCGCGGCCCAGCGGGGCGGAGACGCGAGGGCGCCGGCCTCCTCGCCGGCCCGGTCTCGCATCGCCTCTCGCAACGCCCGCGCCGCCCGCGCGCTCGTCACGACGACCCAGTCGTACGCCTCCAGGCGGGCCGCCTCCCGTTCGAGCGGGGCGGCGTCCTCGGGGGGGAGCGTGACGAGCAGCGGGAGGCTCCGCACGCGAAGCCCCCGGCGCTCGAGCGCGGAGGCGAGCGGCCCGTCGGGGGCTTCCTCCCGCGTGACGAGGACGACCGGAGCCGTCACGGCGTCGGCTCTCCGATCCCGATGCGCTCCCGGGCTCCCCGATCGAGCAAGGCGCGCGCGCACCGCGCGGCCAGCGCCGTGGGATCGCTCCCCTCGGCGGCCTCGTCCAACCGGAGCGTCCCGTCCTCCCGCACGAGCATCGCGGAGACGAGCCACCCGTCTCCCCGGCGCTCCGCGTACGCCCCCAGCGGGAGTGAGCAGCCTCCGCCGATCCCGGCCAGGACCGCGCGCTCCGCCTCGACCGCCCGGCGCGTATCGGCGTCATCCAGCGCGGCGACCCGCTCGTGCACGGCCACCTCACCGCGGCGGGCGGTGATCGCGAGCGCTCCCTGACCGGGCGCCGGGAGCAGGCGCGGAGGGGCGAGCACCTCTCCCACGCGGCCGTCTTCCAGGCCGAGGCGCTGCAGTCCGGCGCGGGCCAGCAGGGTCGCCGCGAGATCCCCCTCGGAGACGCGCTCCAGGCGCGTAGGCACGTTTCCGCGCAGGTTCACGATCTCGAGGTCGGACCGCTCGGAGCGCAGGAACCCGGCTCGCCGGGGGCTGGACGTGCCGACCCGGGCACCCGGGGGCAACTCCGCGAGGGACACGCCGCCGACCGACACGACCACGTCCTCGATCGGCGCCCGGGGAGGAATCGCCACCATCTCGAGACCGTCCGGATCCTCGATCGGAAGATCCTTCAGACTGTGCACGGCGAGGTCCGCCTCCCCGGCGAGGAGCGCGCGGTCGACCTCCGCGGTGAACAGCCCCTGGCCTCCGATCTCGGAGAGCGCGGGATCACGCTCGCGGTCGCCGCGCGTCGTGAAGACGAGAGTCTCGATCGTGAGCGTCGGGTCCGTCTTCCGCAGGAGCTCGGCCACGTGATCCGCCTGCCAACGCGCGAGGAGGCTGGCCCGCGACGCGATGCGCAGGATCACGCGATCTCCTCGCCGACGATCTCCTCGAACTTCAGCATGTCGCCTTCCCGCCGGCCCACGTTCAGGTTCACGAGCCCTTTGAGATTGTTGACGGAGTGGAGAAACTCGATCTCGAGGTGAACCTAGCCTGCATATCTCACCAGCCTCTGCTACGGCAGCGGCGAAGCCGCGCCTGGCTTCGTCGTTGGGACGCTTCCGCACTGCGACGGGGCTACGGCCCCGCCTCGGGAGAATGCACCCCATCTCCTCGCCAGACACGGCTATCCGCAGCCTCGCGACGAGCCTGGTGAGAAATGCAGGCTTGGGAAACATCTCCCGAACGCGATCACTTCCCCCCGAAGAATGCCAGAGATAGAGAACATTGTCGCGACCGGCGACAAAGGAGCCAAGAGATCGAACCGTCGGTCGCCCGCCCCGGGGGCCCCCGGACCGGTCCGATGCCGTGGCACAAGTCTCCCCGCCCCCCGCCTTCCGTCAAGCTCCGCCCGCTCAAGGGGTCCCGACGCGAAGTCGATTCAAGGGGAGGCCGCGTCCCCGCCCCCCGAACGCCCCCGGAGTCGACCATGAAGACCTGCTCCGTCTGCCAGAGGCAAGTCACGACCCAGATGATCCGTCGGGGATCCGCGATCTCCCGAGGATCGGACCTCTTCCATCGAGAGTGCCATCGGGCCGGCCGGGCCGGCACCGCCACCGCGGTCCCGGGTCCGACGGGGAGCGGTGGAGTCGGCTCTCTGTCCCCGGCATCGGGGCGGGCGATCGGGACGTCCTTTCCGCACCTCCCGGTGGCCGTCGAGTACGCGTCGTTCTGGCGACGCTTCGGGGCTCACCTCATCGACGGGCTCATCCTCAACGTGGTCTTGATCCTCGTGAGCTTGATCTTCGTCGTGGGGCCCGGCATCGTCGGCCTCGTGGAACCCTCGATCCTCTCCGTCGTCGGTTGGCTGATCAGCGTGGCGATTCCCATCGCGTATTGCGTCTGGTTCTGGACGAAGACCGGATCCACGCCGGGCAAGGTGGCGCTCGGCATCCGGGTCGTCGCGCAGGGCGGCGGTTCGATGTCCAAATCGAGATCGTTCGTTCGCTATCTCGGTTACATCGTCTCTTCGCTCGTGTTCGGACTCGGTTTCCTCGCGATGCTCTGGGACTCCGAGAGTCGCTGCTGGCACGACCGCATGGCCGACACCCGCGTCATCCGGATCTGACCCCCGCGTCCCTCCCCGGAAGCCTCGGAGGCCGGTCGGTGGGGGAGGGCGGGAGTCCGATCGTCCCCATCCGGCAGGGGTTCCCTTCCAGGCCGGGATCCGGTATCTTCGCGGCGCGGCGAAACGATCCGCCGAAGTCATCGGGCCGAAGTGGTGGAATTGGTAGACGCGCACGGTTCAGGGCCGTGTGGGGTTTTCCCCGTGTGGGTTCGAATCCCACCTTCGGCACCAGACAGGGGATGAGCGGCGCGGGGGACAGGGAGGGATGATGGGAGCTTCTCGGTTCGCCCTCGCCGCTCTTGCCGTCCTCTTCGGTCTCTTCGGGTTCTTCACTCCGCTCAGCATCGCCGGCGCGCACACGAGTCTCGCACTCGCGGTCGTTCTTCTCCTCCTGCACCCCGAGAGCCGATCCCGGACGGTCGACTTCTTCCGTTCCCATCCGCTCTCCGCCCCCCTGATCGCCTGGTGCCTCGTCAGCATCCTCGCGGTCGTGTTCGCGATGGATCGGGGGGAGTCCGTCGTCAAGCTGAAGAAGCTCGCGCTGATCCCGCTGCTCCCTCTCGGCGCGCTGCCCGTCGTGCGGAAATCACTGCGCCCCATTCTGGGCGTTCTCATCGCCTCCACCGCGATCATCGCAGCCTGGGGGCTGATCGCGCACTTCCGGGCGGGGGGAGGTCTCGAGGAGCGGGTCCGGGGCATCTCCGGCCACTACATGACGATCGCGGGCATTCTCATGGTCGTCTCGATCGTGATCCTCGGCGAGCTCCTCGCCGCTCTGAAGGATCCGCATCCGCGCCGCATTCTCTTCCTCTCCGGATCGGGACTCCTCACCGTCGCCGCTCTGCTCGGCACCTACACCCGGGGGAGCTGGATCGGCTTCGCCTTCGGCACGCTCTTTCTGCTGCGGAAACGTCGGCTCGCCCTCGGGCTGCTCGCCGTCGGGGCCGTGCTGGTCTACGCGCTCGGTCCCCCATCGGGCCGGGACCGCTTTCACTCCATGTTCGATCCCAGCCACACGCACAACGTCGAGAGAATCGAGACCTGGAAGTACGGCGCGCGTCTCGTTCTGCAGCGTCCCCTCACCGGGGCCGGACTCGTCATCCCCCGCCACCTCATGGAGGAGGGGACGTTCGTCACCGATGCGGGCGTCACGCTCGTTCCCCACAGTCACATGCACATGGCCTACCTGCAGATCGCGGTGGCGATGGGGATCCCCGGTCTGGCCGTTTTCCTCTGGCTGGTGATCGGTCTCTTCCGCCTCGGCCGTCGGGCGGCGCGGGCGCCCCTCCGGAATCTCTGGGAGGAGGGGCTCGTGGGCGCGTTCCCGGCCGCCCTCGTCGCGCTTCTCGTGAACGGCCTGTTCGAGTGGAACTTCGGGGACTCCGAGGTCCTGGGGCTGCTCTACTTCCTCGTCGGCGGAGTGCTGGGAATCGAGAGGGGGTCGGAGGTCTGAGCCCGCGCCGGACGGCCGCGCTCTGGATCGGAATCGGGCTCCTGCTGCGTCTGCTCTGGCCGACGGACTTCCTCTTCCGTCAGGACGAGGCGGAGCACTTTCAATACAGCCTGCGCGTCTCTCGGGACGGCGAGTGGCTCACCCACGGTTGGCCCTCGAGCGTGGGCGTCCCGAACGGCCCGGTCTTCGTCTGGTTCCTCGCGACGATCAGTCGGTTCACGCTCGACCCGGTCGTGGGCACCATGGTCATCGTGCTCGTCAACGTCGCGGCCCTTGCCTTCGCAGTGCCGCTCTTTCGGCGGCTGCTCCCGGGAAGGGGAGAGGCGGAGCTCGCGCTGGCGCTCTACGCCACGAACCCGGTGGCGATCTGGCACTCGCGCAAGCTCTGGGATCCGTGTCTCGTGCCGCTGTTCGCGGTGCCCGCTCTGGCCCTCGCCGCGCGCGTCCTGCAGGGCCGGGGATCCTGGGCCCTCGCCGGGCTCATTCCCCTGCTTGCTCTCGCGGGGCAGACCCACCAGTCGGGAGCCCTCTTCGGAATCGTGCTGGTCGCGACTCTGTTGAGCGATCCGCGCCGTCTGGGACCGGCGCCTCTCGGGGTCGGCGTCGCGGGAGGGGTTCTGCTCGCGGCGCCCTACGCACTGCACCTCGTCCGCGAGATCTTCGGTCGACCCGGGGGCTTCGCCCCGGTCACCACGTCCCGCCTTCCCGACATCGACGTGGTGACGAACCTCCTGCTCGACGCGTCGGGGCACAACATCCTCCAGGCGGCCAGCCGGGACGCGGGGTGGCTGCTCCTCTGGCCCTTCCCGCCGCTGGGTCTTCTCGTCCAGCTCGCCGCCATCCCGTTTTACGTGTATCTGATCGCGGGTTATGTCGGCGCGGTGCGGGGCGAGGCAGGCCTTCCGCGGAAGACGAGGGAGGCCCCGACGGCGGGCGGTCCCTCGTCGGCCGACACGGCGACGCGCCGGTCGCCGGCGGGGGACCTTTCGGCGCGCGCGAGCTTTCCCCCGGGGGCACGCCGGCTCCTCCTCGGTCTGGGGCTGGGGTTGCCCGCGCTCTACCTGGTGATGAGGGTGCGGGGCGTGGCCCACTACTTCCTCGCGATCTTCCCCCTGCTCTCCGCCCTGATCGTGGTGGGGGCCCGTCGGATCCGGGGGATGGCCCCCCGCCGGAGACGGTGGGTGCCGCCTCTGCCCGTCCTCCTCGGAGTCCACGTGCTCTCCTGGATTCTCTTCCAAAGCTACATGAGCTCTCACAGTGGAAGTGACGGATATGGCTTGCCTTACGGAGAGCTCACGAGAGCCTGCGAAGAGGTCGCGGAGCGGGCCGCCGAGATCGGCCGGGGGACCGAGGACGCGCCGCTCCGCCTTGCCGTCGACGTCCCGCGCGACCGGGGAGTGATCCCCCACCAGTACGCGTTCGTGCTTCGCCACCGCCTCGGAGTGGAGGTCGAGCCGCCGGCAGAGGGGGCGGAGCCCGACCTCGTGCTGCGGGTCCGGTGGGAGAGACCGCGCGGGGAGCCGGTGTGGGAGGTGATGCCGGGAGGGGGGCCGGGGTGATATCCTCGCGCGCCACTCCCTCCGCAGCGCTGTCCGATGGGGCTGTCCGATGGGCGACGACGGGACCCGACTGATCACGACGAACCGGAAGGCGCGGCGCGACTACCATCTCTTCGACCGGATCGAAGCGGGGCTCGCCCTGAAGGGCACGGAGGTGAAGTCCCTGCGGGCGGGGAAGGCGAGCCTCCAGGAGGCGTACGCCCGGATCGAGGGGGACGAGGTCTTCCTCGTGGGATCGCACATTCCCGAGTACTCGCACGGGAACCGGGAAAACCACGATCCCACCCGGAAGCGAAAGCTGCTGCTGCACCGGCGGGAGATCGAGCGGCTCCGGGGAAAGGTCCTCGAGAAGGGACTGACGCTCGTGCCGATCCGGCTCTATTGGAAGAACGGTCGCGCCAAGGTCGAGCTCGCCCTCGCCCGCGGCAAGCGGGAGCACGACAAGCGGGACGACGTCGCGAAGCGAGAGGCGCGCCGGGAGATGGACCGGGCGCTCTCCCGGAGGCGGCGGGGAGAGGACCCGGCATGAGGGGATTCCGCGCTCTCACTGCGGGCGCTCTCCGCGCCCTCCCGTCGGCGACCCGCCGCGCCTTTCCGGCCGTCGCGTCTCGCGCTCTCTCGGCGGTCGCTCTCGCGGGAATCTCCCTCGTCGCCACCCCCGTCGAGCCCGCTTTCGGCGCGGACGAAGAGACCCGTCTCTCCGGGGTCGTGCGCACCCCGGAACGGCCGGCCCCGCGCGCCCTGGCGGTGTACCGCTTCGACGGGGTCGACTACCTCGACGTGAACGACATCGCCCGCCTCGTCCGAGCGACGAAGTACTGGCGGTCCGAGCTCGAGAAGATGGTGCTCCGGGTGAACGATCGCCGGGTGCGGCTCACCGTCGGCAGCCCCTTCGTCTACGTCGATGACGAGGGCCGAAACCTCATGGTCCCCGTCCGGTGGCACGCTGGGAGGATCGTCGCGCCGGTGCGGCTCGTCACCGACGTGCTCGATCCTCTGATTCCCGAGAGCGTCGCCTGGGATCGGAAGACGCTCTCCCTGCGGCTCGTCAGCGGCGATCCGAACATCCTCGGGGTTCGCTACGACGTCCGGAAGAACGGGACCGTGGTGGAGATCCGCCTCAGCGAGCCGCTGGGCGGGGAGCTGGAGTTTCCTCGCCCCGATCGGATCGTGGTCCGGATCCCGGGGGGGGTGCTGACGCAGGCCGTGGATGCGGACCTCTCCGGCCGCGGACTCATCGACAGTCTCGTCACCGAGCAGGAGCCGCAGGAGGCGACGCTGACGTTTCATCTCGGTCCTCTGGGGGGAACGGCGGAGCTGCTCCCCCGGACGTCGCCCCCTCGACTCCTTCTCGCGATCAGCGAGGGGCTTCCGGAGGACATCCCGTTGCCCGAGTTCGAGCGCTCCTCGGGCGAGGGGACCCTTCGGCGACCGCTCCGGCGAATCGTCGTGGATCCCGGACACGGCGGCTCCGATCCGGGCACCGTGTCGAGCAACGGGGTCTCCGAAAAGGACATCACCCTGGCGATTGCCAAGGACCTCGCCACGATTCTCCAGAGCGAGGGCGACTGGGACGTGCAGCTCACGCGGAGCGACGATCGGTTCCTCGCGGCGGAGCAACGGGTCGCGAAGGCGAACCAGGCCGACGCCGATCTGTACCTCTCGATTCATGCGGACGGGTGGTTCCACGAGGACATGCAGGGCCTCTCGGTCGGAGTGGCCCGCCCCTCGATATCGGAGGATGGCGGGCTCGCGGACTGGGGGACGACGCCGCCGGGCACGCACCGGAACGCGACCCGCTTCGCCGAGATCCTTCTCGAGTATCTCGCCGAAGGGCTTCCGCTCGCCAGCCGGGGACTTCGGACCGCCGACTACACGGAGCTGTACGGTTTGCGCATGCCGGGGGTCCACGTCGAGTGCGGCTTCCTCACGAACCCGGAGGAGGCGCGCTTCCTCTCCGGATGGTCCCTCTCGGCGTGATCGCGTTCCTCGGGATGATCATCCCGCTCCGCCTCGCGTTGAAGCGGGAGGGGGCGATCGGCCTCGATCCTCCCGCGGAGGTCGTCCGGGGAACGCGCTCGGTGGATTTACTCTTCCCCGGGGTCCGGGGGGGATTGGCGCGCGAGACCCGGGAGATCGTCGCGGGCGACAATCTCGAAGAAGACGTTCGCCTGGCACTCGAGAAGCTCGTGGGAGGAAGCCGGACGGGGGCCCGCGCGCTTCCCGCCACCACGCGGGTTCTCAACGTGTTTCATGACGGCGACGGAGAGGTGACGGTCAACTTCTCCGACCACCTGCGGCTCGATCACCCCGGAGGCTCCGCGGCCGAGTTCGCGACGCTGCGGTGCATCGTCTCGACCATCGGAGCCAACTTTCCCGGAACGGACCGGGTCCGAATCCTGATCGACGGGGAGCGGGTGAAGTCGCTCGCCGGTCACTCCGACCTGACGCGATCGCTGAAGGTGGAGGATTATCGGTAATCGCTGGTCCGCGTCTTTTGCCGGGCTCGCCGCGAGGCTGAGGCCGGCCGCCGCCACAGGAGAGGATGATGAGGAACGCGGGGCAGGAATGCAGGTCAGGTCCGCATCCCTCGTTCCCGGGAGAGAATCGATGACGAGAGTGGACGGGAGAGCGCCCGACGAGCTTCGGCCGGTCTCGCTCGAGCTCGGCGTGGCGAAGCACGCCGAGGGTTCCTGCATGGTGACGATGGGAAACACCCGCGTCCACTGCACCGCGAGCGTAGAGGACGGCGTGCCCTCGTTCCTGCGCGGGCGAGGGGAGGGGTGGGTCACCGCCGAGTACGGCATGCTGCCGCGCAGCACGAACACGCGGACGCGCCGGAATCTCGGCGGGGGCCGGACGCTCGAGATCCAGCGCCTCATCGGTCGATCCCTCCGGGTGGTGACGAACCGGAGCGCACTCGGCGACCGGACCATCACCCTCGACTGTGACGTCTTGCAGGCCGACGGGGGAACCCGGACCGCCGCCATCACGGGGGCGAGCGTCGCCCTCTTCGAAGCCTGCGAGTACTTGAGGCGCAACGACATGATCAGCACGTGGCCTCTTCGCGAGCTCGTGGCCGCCGTCTCGGTCGGAATCGCGGACGGGACCCCGGTCCTCGACCTCTCGTACGCGGAGGACTCGATCGCCGACGTGGACATGAACGTCGTGATGACCGCCGGGGGGCAGTTCGTGGAGCTACAGGGAACCGCGGAGGCGAGTCCCTTCGACGACGCGGCGTTGAGCACGATGCTCGATCTCGCTCGAGGGGGGATCGCGCAGATCCTCGAGATCCAGCGGGACGCTCTCGGACTGGAGTCGGCGGGTGGGTGAGCCGGTGCGAGGGCGACGGGCGGGCGGGTCGGGCGGCGGGGAGCCCGCCGGTGGGTGAGGGTGTGTCGAGTCGGCGGTCGGAGGGGCCGGGCGGACGGGAGTCGGCCGGCGAGCCGATCCGCGTCGTCCTCGCGACGAGGAATCGGAACAAGGTCGAGGAGATCGTCGATGTCTTCGACCTGCCGGAGATCGTGTTCGAGGGTCTGGACGCGTACCCGGAAGTCGGCGAGGTCGTCGAGGACGGGGACACCTTCGAGGCCAACGCCCGGAAGAAGGCCACGGAGGTGGCCGCCGCGACCGGACGGCCCGCGCTCGCCGACGACTCCGGACTGGTGGTCGACGCCCTGGGAGGATGTCCGGGGGTGCACTCGGCCCGCTACTCCGGGCCCGACGCCACGTCGGCATCGAACCGGGAGAAGCTCCTGCGCGAGATGGCGGGGGTGCCCGAGGGAAGCCGGTCGGCCCGCTTCGTGTGCGCCCTCTGTCTGGCCCGGCCGTCGGGCGAGGTGGCGGTGGTGACCGGGAGCTGCGAGGGCGTCATCATCGACGAGGAACGAGGCGATCAGGGCTTCGGCTACGATCCGCTCTTCGTTCCGCGGGGAAGGAAGCGGACCTTCGCGGAGATGAGCCGTCGCGAGAAGGCGGAGCTGTCGCATCGGGGGAAAGCGCTACGGGCGGCGCGGGAGCGGTTCGGCGAGATGTTGCGGGGGGGGACGGAGTGGAGTGGGTGAGGGTCGGTCGCGGGGTCGGGACTCGCCCGCGTGGTCGGTACGCGGCCGCCGGCCCGGGGCGTCTCTCTCGTGCTCTACGGCCGGTCGGAGGCGGCGCCCTTGACACTCACCAGCCGCCCTACGTACCCTTTTCCGTCTTCGCTCGAAACCGGGATTTCGGCGGATGGCCCGATCGACTGGGCGGGGCGTGGCGCAGTCCGGTAGCGCACCTGCTTTGGGAGCAGGGGGTCGGAGGTTCGAATCCTCTCGCCCCGACCAGCTCCGGCGGGTGATCCGTGGGCCGTCGGATCCGAACCGCGCGCCCGTAGCTCAGCCGGATAGAGCAACGGCCTTCTAAGCCGTAGGTCGCAGGTTCGAGTCCTGCCGGGCGCGCCAGATTGGCCGGGTCCAAAGCGGAGGCGGAGAGCCGGCGATTCGGACCGGACCGGTCCCCAAATCAGACGGTGGGTGTAGCTCAGTAGGTAGAGCACCTGACTGTGGCTCAGGTTGTCGCGGGTTCGAGCCCCGTCACCCACCCCAGTCTCCCGGTTGATCGCCTCTGGGGCCGGTGGTAGATTCCGGTCCGGTATCGTGTGCGCCGCTAGCTCAACTGGCAGAGCAACTGACTCTTAATCAGTGGGTTCGGGGTTCGATTCCCTGGCGGCGTACCACCCCTCTCTCCTCCGGGCTCGAGTAGGGTCACTTCAAGACGGTGCTCAACGGGATGGCCCCGGCGGACCGGGCCTTCCGAGGAACCGACCGCGACCTCCTCGGGGCACCGACGGATCAAGCTCGACGACCCACCCGCCGATCGGAGGTACAATCGAGGTCCGTATGACCCTTCGTCGGACGCGGAACCGCCGCCTGCGGAGGGGGTTGAACGAACGCAGGACCATCCACCGAGAAAAGGGGGCGATAGGTTTCGACGGGGTTCACTGAACCGATGGTTGCGTGCCGAGGCGCCCAGGCCTCGTTAAAAATGGGCAACACCACAACTGCCGATGAAAATCTGGCACTGGCCGCTTAAGTAGGCCAGCGGCGGCTTCTCCCGCGCCCGCGGGGGAGGATGCCGCCGTCGATCTCGCGGGCTCGCCGCTCCCGGGCGTCTCAGCCGGGGCGGTCAAACTTCACTGAGACTGGTGCCTTCCGGATCCCATCCGTCGGAGCCGGAAGGGGCGAGATCAAAAGGCGGAGAGCGCACGGATGAATCGTCGGGGAGGGTTCTTCGGACGCGGGTTCGATTCCCGCCGCCTCCACCATCCTTCTTGTTGTAGATCAAAGACTTCCGAAACCGGCCTCGCCCGTCTCCACGATGTCTCCAACGGGCGGGGCCTTTTCGTCGAGAAGTCGGACCGCCGATTGACGCGCCGCGGGGCTGAGATGCGTGTACCGCTGAGTCATCGACAGGTCTGCGTGTCGCATCAGTTCCTGAATCGCCTTCTGTGGAGCTCCGCGCATCGCAAGGTGCGCCCCGAACGTGTGTCGAAGCGCATGGACGCCCTTGTGGGGGAGTCCAGCGAGATGCTCCGCCCGCTCTACGAGGCGGCGGACGATTCGCTCCGTCAGCGGGGAGCCGTCTTCCCGGCATAGCACTCGGCCGTCTTTGGACCGTAAGCGAGAGTGAGCCTGATGCTCTCGGAGGGCCGAGGCCAACCGATCGCACAAGTCCACCACGCCTCTTCGGCCACCCTTGGGCGTGTCCAAATGCCCTCGCCAGTCGTTCTGCTGGACGCGCAGGTGTCTCCGCTCAAGGTCCACATCCTCCCAGCGCAAAGCGATCATCTCGCCCATGCGAAGCCCGGCCTGTCCACCGAGGAGCACGACAAGCCTGGCATTCGGGCTGCCGTCAGTGCCCTTCTCCACGAGCCGATCGAACTCGTGGAAATCCCAATAGTCCGCCTCCGCCTGGGGGCGGGGGAGGAGCTTGATCGTGCAGGGCAGTGTATCGATGACACGCCACTCGACCGCCACCTTGAGGAGCTTGCTCAGCACGGTCAGGATGTTGTTGACCGTTGAGGGAGCCTTGCGCTTCAGCTTTCGCTTCAATCGCTGGACGTCCTCGTTGCTGATCTCATCCAGGCGCTTGCGGCCGAGCATTGGCTTGAGGTGAACGCGAAGGATGGATTCCTTGCGCTGAATCCCGGAGGCCTTTTGTCGGTTCGCCCGGCAGTGATGTTCCAGGAACCGAGATGCGAAACGCGCTAGGGTAGGCACCTCCTTTCTCGGCTTCGGCTGTTGCTGGACCAGAAGCTCACTCTCACGAGCGCGCCCCCACCGCACCGAACCCTGCTTCGAGGAGACACGAGACTTCTTGCGCTCTCGAATCTCCGTTCCGTCAGGAAGCATGCAGCGGATGTCCACTTCCCAGCCTCCACGCTTGTAAGGTCTAACTTTCACGCTCATCGCCATTACTCCTTCGGCGACGACGCACGACAGTCCTTCTGTATCATATGCAGCACATCCTCGCGGCGAAAACGGAGGCGACGTCCTATGTGAAAACATCGCAGCTGTCCTCGCTCAACCATGGAATAGACTGCTTTCCGACTGGGGAGACTGAGGAATTCGGCTACATGACCAGCCGTAAGTATGTCTGGGAGATCGTCAATTCTGACCACGGGTATTCTCCTGACCGGTAGACTGGCTGGGTAACAGCCCTGCTGCTGCAAATGCCTTGCTCCAATGCTCTCTTTCAGCGCCTGAAATCTCGAATCGCGAGTCGAGTTCCGAGAAGCACTGGAGTATGATGCTGCCGACCCCCGTCATGACCTGTGATCGAAATGCTGTTTCGTCTACCGAATCACGATAGGGGATGAACGCGACGGGCATCCCGGCAAGACTGAAATCAGATAGGGGCGGGAGCTCCGTCCTTTGCCAGAACTTCTGACTTTGAGTGTTGAGGTCCTCATCCCCTGGGGGAGCGTATGTGAGTGCCACCTGCGTTATGGAGCGAATTGCCCGTGCGAACTCCTGTCTTGACAACTCCGGGTGGATATCGAAGCGGTCCCTGAAACGCGCAGCAACCCGCTGCGGCGAAGGGATCTCGTCAATGCCGAGAGTGCTCAAGAGCTCTTTGCAGAATCCGTGTAGAGGCGCTCTCTTACTCCATACGACATCGCTCGCGATCGATGGCCGTTCGAAGGTGTCCGTGAGCAGTCTCTTCCCTGTCAGTCTCTCGTACTGCCTAATCGTGAGTAGCTTGACTCCGTCCGGAACCGACTCAGGTGGTGCTGGTTCCCACAGGCTTCTCCCGTAGCCGGCAAGCTCCTCTCTCTGAACGAAAGCGAACACACGGTCCAGCTCGCTTTGAAGTTGGGGCGAGGCGTCGAGGTGACCAGCGAGCCTAAGCAGGTCCGTTCGCGGTACGCCGTATAGCTCGGCAAGCCTTGAAATGAACCGTGCGCTCGGAACCTCGCGCTTCCCGCTCTCGACTTGAGACAAGTATGAGCTCGACATTCCCGCCAGCCGCTCCACGTCCCGTTGAGTCAGACCGCTCTTCTTTCGAAGCTCCCTCAGCCGTTTGCCTAGCTCGCTCATCTGTCCCCTCCGGTCCCCCAGAGTCCCCGAGACGCGTCGCAGGGTCAACGAAAAAGATGGCTTGCGCCAGAGAAAAGTGCTATAAGGTGTCCAGAGAAGGAGGAGAGAAATGAGCGTTCTGGTCAAGAGCCGAATGATGCGACTGGCACTGGACCGTAACTGTCTGTCGCAGAAGGAATTGGCCGAGAGACTGGGATTGAGTCCGGGATACGTGTCCCAGATCGTGAGCGGCGCTCGCCCTCCCTCGCCTCGTGTTCGGCGCGGCATTCTCGAGGTGCTGGATGGGGTGGGGTTTGACCAGCTCTTCGAGGTGCGGGGCTGATCTGATCAGTGGGGAATGATGACGGGCCACGGCGGTGATTGGCTGAAAGTCGTCCTCGAGCGCCTGGACGTGGTGAAGGGGCCGGACTCCCGTGGGGAGTATGTGGCGTGGTGTCCGTTCCATGCCGACGGGCGAGGGAAGCCACCACACCAGCCCAATCTATGGGTCAGTGAGCGCGGCTTCTACTGCCACGTCTGCCATGCGCACGGTGCTCTGTGGAGGCTGGCAATGCGCCTGGGAATTCCGGTTTCGGCAAGTCCAGATGCTGACTCATGGGTGACGTACGACTACAGGGATGAGAGTGGGAAACTACTCTTCCAAGCCGTGCGCAAGCCGGGCAAGGACTTCCGGTTTAGACAGCCTGCGGGAAACGGCTCCTGGGCGTGGAATCTCCGAGGGGTGCCACGAATCCTCTACCGACTCCAGGACCTGAGTAGCCGACCCGATGAGATCGTCTATGTCGTAGAAGGGGAGAAGGACGCCGATTGCCTGGCAGCTCATGGTCTCTTGGCAACAACGAATCCCGGCGGTGCCGGGAAGT
>JALGZR010000244.1 GCA_025774805.1 bacterium | reverse complement strand
ACAACTTCGACAAGGTGTTCAAGTTCGTGAAGAAGGTGAACGACCTCGCCGGGCCGAACGAGATCACCCTGATCGTCCCGATGGCGCCGCGCGCGCTCTCCCCGGAGGAGATGAGCGTCCTCATGAAGGAGTTCGACCGGATCGAGCAGCTGGAGGCGGAACCCCCGCCGCCGTCCGGCGCGCCACCCCCGCCGCCGCCGGAGGACCTCGACCGGCTCTGACGCTCCCTCTCCGAGTTCCTGTGATTGTGGTGAGGAGTTCCGTCCTACGGGGGCCCCTCCCCGGCGGATCACGCGACGGTGTCCGTGGTCTCGAACGGGGTTCCGGCGGCATGAAGGCGCATCATGGAGGAACGGTTTCGCGGCACAGTGGGAGGGCGATCCTCACCGCCGCGCGAGATGTGGCGGCGGTCCGCCGACAGCTGCGGGACGGGCGGTGCGCCCCAGGGCCGAACCGACCGCGAGGAGAGCCGGCGAGAGCCCGGTGTCGTGTCCCCCGAGGCGGTGACAGGACCACCGGCGCGGGTTCCCGGTCCACTGGCGCCATTCCCCGGCCCATGTCCCGGATGATCGGGGACGTGTCCCGGAGAGTTCGGCCCGTGTCCCGGACAATGCGGCCCATGTCCCGGACTATCTGCCCCGTGTCCCGGGGAGTCCGGAAAGTGTCCCGGATACTGCGGCCTGTGTCCCGGAAATCCCGGCCCATGTCCCGGACCACTGGGGACATGTCCCGGATGATCGGGGACGTGTCCCGGAGAGTTCGGACCGTGTCCCGGACTGTCCGCCCCGTGTCCCGGAGAGTCCGGAGAGTGTCCCGGACAATGCGGCCCATGTCCCGGACGACTGGGGACGTGTCCCGGGGGGTCCGGAAAGTGTCCCGAGGACTTCCTCACGTGGACTCCCATGGAGGGACGGCTCGGATCGGGCCCACGGCGGGCTGTCACCCGGACTGGGGACAGGGGAGGGGACCGGTTCGGGGGTCCGAAGAGAACGCCCCAGGGGGAGGCGGGAGGTGTGGAGGTCGCCAGGGCGGCCGGTCTCCTCCCCCCCGGGAGGGGGGTGGGCCTGTTTGTCGGAGGGCACGGGCTCCGCCTCGGTCGTCGGCTGCGGAGTCACCCCTGGTTCCTCCTCCCCGAACCCCCCCGTTCGGGTCGATGGTCGACTGGACCTATTGCCGAGTAGGGTCCTCCTGGCCCTGGACGGTCCGCATCGTCTTGTCGAACGGCGCCTGGAGGTCGTGCGGAGCTCGTCCGCGTCGACGCCGCGCCGCTTCAGCTCCGTCCGCGCCTTTTCGATCGCCCCGATCACTGCCCAGAAATGCCTGAAGATCCGGTTCTCGCAAGTGCCAGGTCTTGCGTCCCCGTTCCCTACACTGTTCGTGTGAGGCCGGAGGATGATCGTACCCGAGGTCGGCGGCGGGACACCTTCTCGCCACGACATGCGCGCGGACCCGCTCAGAGCCCCCGCCACCGCGCACCGAGGTCCGACGGCTGGCCCAGCCGGTCGAGGATGCGCGCGACGACGAAGTCGACGAGGTCCTGTGGCGTCTCCGCCTTGCCGTAGAATCCCGGGGATGCGGGGAGGATGGTGACGCCAAGGCGGGACAGCGCCGCCATGTGGTCCAGCGCGACCGTGCCCAGCGGCGTCTCGCGCGGCACGAGGATGAGCTCCCGCCGCTCCTTCAGGCACACCGCCGCCACGCGCGTGATCAGGTTGTCCGCGAGTCCCGTGGCGACCTTCGCGAGCGTGTTCCCGGAGCACGGCACGATGACCGCCGCGTCGTACCGCGCGGACCCCGAGGCGATCTCCGCGCCGACGTCGTCCGGGGCGTACGCGTTCGTCGCGAGCTTCGCCAGCGCCTCCGCCGTGGTGTCGGTCTCCAGCGCGATGACCTTCCGCGCGTCCTTCGACACGACGAGGTCAATCTCGCCCTGCAAGTGCCGCAGCAGCGTCACGGCGTACGGCGCCCCGGAGGCCCCCGTGATGCCGACGACGGTGCGCATCTCACCCCGGAGCCCCTGACCTGACCCTTAGAGGTTGCGGTTTTCGGCAACCTTCGGCGCCCTTGGCGCCTCGGGGGGCAGGCGCTACTCC
>JALGZR010000131.1 GCA_025774805.1 bacterium | reverse complement strand
TCGAGACAGGCGTCGGCGAGGAACGCGGCGATCGGCCCGTGCGAATACGGGCGGCGCGCCGCCTCACCGAACCCCGCGATCGCCTCACTCTGCCGGCCGCCGTGCAGGGCGGGACGTTCGAGGTCGAACCAGCGGGGAACTCGCCTTCTCTCCGCTCCGAAGAGGATCTCCTGTCCCGGGGTGGGGCAGGGGATCCGATCGGCCGCGCTCCCGCAGAGGTCGCGCACCACTCCCGTTTCGGGCAGAAGGACGTCCTGGACGCACCGCGCGGTCTCGGCGTCGTCCATCGCCACGATCGCCGGGACGAGCGTGAGCTCCGCGACGCGCCGCGCGATCAGCGTGAGGTCGACCGCCTCCTGGGCGTTCGCCGCGAAGAGCTCGATCCACCCGGCGTCGGAGAGCGCGTGGATCGAGTCGTGCCCCGTGCCGGGGGCGGGACCCGGCGAGTCCCCGGAGCGGGCCACGAGGTGAGCGACGAGAGGGACGTGGCGCGCTGCCGCGGAACGGAGGGCGGCCCGTGCCGCGAGCACGTCGGGGCCGGCGAGAAAGGTCGTCACGCGCACACCGGAGAGGGCGAGCCCGCAGGCCGCCGCGATCGCCCCCGGCGCGTCCCCGGCCGGCATCACACCGAGGGGCCGGGCGAAGGCGTTCGCACGGGCACGCCGCGTCTCGCTCGCCCACGCGTGCTCTCCCGCCGTCGCGGGCGCCGACGCCCCCGTGGACGCCACCTCCGAGAGGGCCGCCTCGGTCCACGCGACGGCCGCCATCCCCTCGAGGTAGGACCGGATTCCCGCCTTCGGAGTCGGGACCGGAGTCGATCGACCGCTCAGTGCGCGGCGCAGGGCGCCGAAGGCGTCTCCAAAGCTACGCATCGTCTCTCCAGGAGAACGAGGGGATGGGAGCGTCCGAGAACTGCTCCCGCGGGACCCATCGAATGGCGCCGGTCGGGCAGCGGTACGTGGCCTCGGGTCGCGGCAGGGCGGGGGAGAGAGGATCGGGCACCGGCAGCTCCCCGATCATCGTGAGAAGGCCGTCGGAGTCCGCGGCGCAGCGACCGCAGGCGTCGCACGCGACGCGACACAGCGCACGGGCCTCCTCGCCCGCGAGCGGAATGCGGCACTGCACCAGTAACGGCTGATCGAGGGGGAGGATCTCGAAGAGGTCGCGCGGGCAGGCCACGACGCAGTCGCCGCAGGCGGTGCACCTGTCCACGTCGACGACGGGGAGACCGTTGGAGTTCATGACGATGGCGTCGAACTCGCAGGCGCGCTCGCAGTCCGCGAGACCGAGGCACCCCCAGGAGCACCCCTTGCCGCCGCCGGACACGATCGCCGCGGCACGGCAGCTCTCGGAGCCCTCGTACTCGGCGATCTGCTCCGCCTGCGCGCGGCCTCCCGCACAGTGGAGGCGCGCGACGCGCTTCGCCTGCGTTCCCGGATCGACCCCGAGGAACTCGGCGATCGAGAGGACGGCATCGGGGCTCGAGACGGTACAACCCCCCGGAGCCTTCTCTCCGGCGAGGATCCGCTCCGCGAACGCGTGACAGCCGGGCTCTCCGCAGGCGCCGCAGTTCGTTCCCGGGAGCATTCCCTCGAGCTTCTCCAGGCGCGGGTCCTCCGGAACGCGAAGGAAGCGGTCGGCCACCGCGAGCACGCCGCCGAAGAGGCCTCCCAGACCTCCCATGATCGCCACCGCGATCGCCACGCTGCCCACCGCCACTCCCCTCCGGCCCTACTGGAAGGGCTTCGCGCGCTCGATCAGAGCGTCCAGGTTCGGTTCGTCGGGGTTGCGGGGCTTCCCGGGGTGGATGCACCGCGCCGGGCACTTCTCCGCCGCGCGGACGAGCTCCTCGAAGCTGCCGGCGTTGGGGTCGCCGATGCGCGCCTGCTTGTTCGAGTCGTAGACGAAGAGCCTCGGATTGATCGCCGTGCAGTCGTTGCAGCTCGTGCAGAGTGCGGTGGCGATCCAGGGATCTCCGGGCTCCTCCTCTTCCTCCTCCTCGACGGCCTCCTCCGGAGCCGCCTCGACGGCCGGCCCTTCGGCCGGGGCCCCCGGCGCGGTCGGCGGTGCGGCGGACGGGGTGGACCCGACTACGAGGGAAAGCGCCCCGCTCGACGGAAGGTCGAGGAGCGAGCGGGCCAGGTTGCCCAGCGCCTCCTCGGTGGCCTCGATCCGCGCGCTCTCGATCGCGCGGGCGTGCTCCTCCTCGAGTCGGGCGCGGGCCTGGCGCGCCTCGGCCTCGGCCTCGTTCCGGGCCCGCTCGGTCGCCTCTCGGACGTACTCGTTGCGGACTCCGGCCAGCTCCTGGAGCGTCCGCCAGTAGGCGATGCGGTCGCGTCCCGCCTGGACGAGGCGCCGGGAGACGGCGAGGCGATGGGCCCGATCCTCTTCGTCGACCCCCCAGACGAAGGGGATGCGCCGCATCCGCTCCTCCGGATCGAGCTCGAGGTAGGCGGCGAACGGCACGAGGTCGTCCTCACCGGCCTCGTCGGGTGCGATCCGGAAGTGGGAGACGAAGGAGGGATCGAGGAGCACGTAGTCGGCGAACGTGAACGTGGCGTCGACGACCTGCCCCTCCTCGTCCCCGACCGTCGCGACGAACCGGTCCGCCGACCAGTCCTCCTCCGGATCGGGGTTGCCGGTGAAGCTCATCCGGCTCGCCCAGGTGAGTCCGGCGGTCGGGTCGTACCGGAAGAGGGGATGGGCGCGACTCTCGACGGCGGCTCCCGCCTCGAGCCACGGATCGAAACGGTGCCCCCGATCGCCAAGCTCGACTCCCGTGGCAAGGAGATGGAGGGAAGGACGCACCGAACCGAGCGCGACCCGGAATCCCTCGATCAGGTGATCCGGCCAGGCCGGGGTCGACTGCTGAACGAACGCCTCCCGGTGGCTCACCCCCAAATAGCCGAGCTCGAGCCTCGCCCGGTCGAACGGATCGCTCCCCGAGACGCCCGGGTTGAGGATCGGAGACTCGAGAACGAGAATCTGGATCGGCGCGTGGGAGAGAAGAGCGCGGGAGAAGGAGGCCAGCTCGCGATCGGCCACCGCGGTCGCCCGCTCCACCGCCGCGACGACCGGCAACAGCGAGAGCTCCTCGTCGGTGAACGATTCGGGAGAGAACTGCTCGAACCAGGCGTCGTAGAGCGCAGCCTCGTACCGGCCCTCGATCTCGAGGGTCGCGATCCTCGCGGCGCCCGCCGCGGCGGTCAGCTTGTCCGCCTCCGCCCGGAAAACGAGCAGAGCCTCGGCCAGCGCGTCTTCCGCCTCGACGATCCGGACGTCGTCCTCCGTCAGCTCGGGCGCCGGGGCGCTCTCGCCGCAGACGAGGACCAGCGTGAGCGAGTCCTCGCACGCGAGGTACCCGTCGAGCCGGTTCAGGACGCGGGAGATCCGCTCCCGCCGCTCCGTCGTCATCGCGGTCGAGCCGCGCGGGTCGCCCAACACCTCCGACAGCCTCGACGCGCTCACGAACCGGGAGGCGGCCGAGCCCATTCTGCCCTCGAGCTCGTCCGGTCGCCGCGCCTCGGGATCCTTGGCCCGCTCCACGTCGAGAAGGGCCCGCAGGTGGTCCGCACGGGATGCCACCTCGCGCCGGAACTCCTCACGCCGCGCGGACAGCCGGTTCCGCGTGACGTGAAGGAGGAGGCGCACGGCGACCCCTTCCCCGTAGGCCAGGAACCTCCCGCCCGAAGGAATCGCCGAGATCAGGGACTCCAGATCGAACTCGAGCTGGGCCGCGTTCTCTCCCACCAGACCGAGCTCCCCGATCATCGCCCGCCGGGCTTCCTCCAGCAGCGGTCCCGCGTCGGCCGGGGGCGCGCCGAGCGGGATCGAGTCGCGAATTCGCGTCTCCAGGCGAAGGAGGTTGTCGCGGAGAATCCGGCACTCCTCCGGATCCGGCGCGAACGACGAGACCGCGGCGTCGAGAAGGTCGCGGAGCGGAATCACGCCGTCCTGCCCGAGCTCGACGCCGGCCGGCGCGATGAACAGGGGGTACTGGTTTCTCAGATGAGTCGCGCCGCGAAAGCGATGGAGGAGGGCGGGGAGAACGCTCGCGGGCGGTGGGGTGCTCGTCTCCACGGGCAGTCCCCGGTGGAATCGCCTCAGCTCGATCATCGCGGTCTCCGGGTCCAACGTCCCGTCCTCCTCCCCGGGCGCCCGCCCGGCTTCCGGGAGCGGTCCCTCGGCCGCGGAATCACGGATCGTCGAAATCGTCTGTCTCGTCTCGTCCGCCGTCTCCGGGCTCGTCATCTCTCCGTCACGCGCGTTTGCCATCGAGGTCATCCCGCGGCCTCTCGGCGGATCTACACCATGAATCGATCCATCTCCCGGTCCAGCGCCTCCAGCTTCTCCCGGGCTCCCATTCCGATTCCCCGTTCGGTGACGTCTCCATAGACGGGATGGTCCGGTTGGCGGAACAGAACTCCGATGGGGAGGGGCTCGTTCTGGGAGCCGAGCTTGCGCGCCGCATCGATGTCCGTCGGATCGTGCTTCACCGTGTTCTTGTAGGTCCGGGTCAGCGTCGGGTCGAGCTCCTCTCCGTCGGGAGCGATGAGGAGGATCTTGGAGGGATCCTGCTGGAGCTCGTCGAACATCATCGACGTGTAGGTCGGGCAGCGCTGGAGGATGCGGACGAAGCTGAACCCCACGTGGGCGTGGGCGTCCCTGAGGACTTGGTAGAGGTGCAGCGGGTTCCAGTCGATCGTCTGGGCCACGAACGACGCGTTCGTGAAACCGAGCGTCGCGCTGATGGGATCGAGGGGAGGAAGCCAGACGCCCTCCGGGTGCGTGTTCGAGCAGTACCCCACGGGGCTCGTGGGGGAGGACTGGTTCTTCGTGAGCCCGTACGTGTGGTTGTCGAACATCATGACGACCATGTTCATGTTGTAGCGCGTGGCGTGCACCCAGTGACCGGCCCCGATGGAGCAGCAGTCCCCGTCGCCGGTGGCCACCCAGACGTCCAGGTCGGGCCGGCGCGCCTTGACGCCGCAGGCCACCGGAAGCGCGCGCCCGTGCAGTCCGTGAAAGCCGTACGTGTTCATGTAGTGGGGAAACCGGCTGGAGCACCCGATCCCCGAAGCACAGACGGTCTTTTCCGGAGGAATCTGTTCGTCCCGGCAGATCTTCTGGACCGCGGTCAGGACCGCGAGGTCGCCGCAACCGGGGCACCAGCGGGCGACGCCTCCCTCGTAGTCCTCGAGGGTGAAGTAGCGGGGCGGAGGCTCGAGGTCCCAGTCGTTCTTCAGGCCGAACATGACATCTCTCCTCGGATCACCATCATGCGACGAACGATCTCGTCGTAGACCAATCCCGGTGCGAGCGGCTGTCCATGCACGTTGGACCAGCATCCGACGTCGTAGAGGGTCCGGCTTCGCAGCACCCTCGCGAGCTGGGACATCCGCCGGACGTTCGCGTCGGCCAGATCCCCCTCGGGCGGATCGCTGTAGTTGATCTCGACCGTGATCACCTTACGGAACCGGGAGAAGATCTCGCCGAGCCCCGGCTCCAGGGGAGAGAGGAACCGAAGGTGGATGGAGGACACCCTGTGCCGGTCCGCCCGCGCCCGGTCGACGGCCTCGGTGATGGCTCCGAGGGTGGACCCCCACCCGACGACCAGGAGGTCTCCCTCCGGATCCCCGTGGATCCGGGGAGGCTTCAGGGTCTTGCGCAGGGTCGCCAGCTTGCGACTCCGCATCTCGCAGCCCGTCTGATTCGAGACGGGGTCGTAGGCCACCTTCGACTCCCGCGTGTGCGCGAGGCCGGTCAGGACGTACTGGCCGCCCGGTTGCCCCGGAATCGGCCGGGGGGAAAGCCCGGTCTCCTTGTCCCAGTCGTACGGAGGAATCCGCGGGTCCCAGGGGGACTGATCGACCGGAGGCGAGAGCCAGTCCGCCGAGAACTCGGGGCGTGGAAAGGGCTGCACGCCGGTCGCCAGGCTGGCGTCGGTCAGGAGCACGACCGGTCCCCGGAACTCCTCCGCCAGCTTGCGGGCCAAGATGACGAAGTGCAGGCACTCCTCGATCGTGGCCGCCGCGAACACGATCTTCGGATCGTCCCCCGGCGCGCCGAAGATGGTCGGCAGGAGCTCCCCCTGCTCGACCTTTGTGGGAAGCCCCGTGCTCGGTCCACCCCGCTGCACGATGACGATCACGAGCGGGATCTCGGCCATCACGGCGAGCCCGATGAACTCGGTCTTGAGCGCGAGACCGGGGCCCGACGTCACCGTGCAGGCGGTCTTGCCGGCGTAGGAAGCCCCGATCGCGAAGCCGATGGCGGCGATCTCGTCCTCCGCCTGGTGCAGGCACCCCCCGACCTTGGGCAGGACCCCCGAGAGGTAGTGCGACACCGAGGTGGCCGGCGTGATCGGATACATGGAGAGGACCTCGATCCCCGCGGCCATGATCCCGACCCCGACGGCCTGATTGCCGTTCATCACGACCCGAGGGCGCTGGTCCAGCGTGGGGGGAATCTCCCAGTGCAGGGGGAGGTTCTCCCTCGCGAACGCGTGACCCGCGCGGATGAGGTCGTGGTTCGTGTGGATGACGTCGGGTCCCTTGCGCCGGAAGAGGTGCTCGACCTCCTCGAACGCCTTGTTCAGATCGCGGGAGTACATGTGACAGAGCATCCCCACGACGAACATGTTCTTCCCTACGGAGGGATTCGGAGTGATGCCCCGGCACTGCTCCTCCATCGGGAGCTCGTGCACGATGTAGCCGAGCTTCTCGAACTCCCGGAGGGCCTCGGCGTACTGATCGCGGATCGCCTCGTGCTCGCTCGTCGCCCACTTGTTCTCGAGCAGCATGATCGTTCCCTCGCGGTAGGCCCGCTGAATGATGCGGCCGTAGAGCACCTGCTCGTTGAAGGCCACCACGAGATCGGCCTGGTCTCCCATGTTCGTGATCTCGTGGGAGCCGAATCTCACGCGGATGCCGCTGGCACCCGCCGGGGAGCGGGCGGGCGGCTTGATCTCGGCGGGAATGATCTCGACGGTCCAGACGCCATTGCCCATCTTGGCGCTGACCATTCCGAACGTCTGCCCGGCCTTCTGGGCGCCCTCACCGGAATCGCTCACGATCTCGACGATGTGCTCGTCGATCCGTTTCGGTGTTCCGGTTTCCTCCGAGGATGCGGACGCTGACTGGGGAGCGAAGGTGCTCCCGGGTTCGTTGTCCATCGGTTCCTGTCTCCCGGGTGGGGGCAAGTCGCGTCGCCGAGAAGCTCGCCTCCACGAATCTCGCGGAGTCTGTTCCGGAAATGGGATCCCTTGCGGGCATTCCCTCCCGGGGTCGGGCGCCCCCGAGAGCGGCACGGTGGTCCCGGATCGCACGGTCTCTCCATGACCGCCGGAAATCACGCTCGGGGACCCGCCATTCTTCGACTCTATATATCCCTCGGCAGGTTACGCGACAACGGACAGGGACATGTTCGGGAACTTTGGCCGGAGTTCGTCTTTTCCGGGCGCCGATGCGGGCGTCCTGACTCCCCCTCGCCGTTCCGTTCGTCCGCCGCAAGGCGCTCGAGAGGCGCCACACCTCTTCCACGAGATTCTCCGATGATCGCCGTAACTTATTGATAGAGATCCGATTGGAGAGACAGTTGCCGCGCCCCGTTGCCGCCTCCCCCGATCGCCGGCCCTCATTTCTCACCGGGCTCGTCGCGTGCCGCTGCCGCAGAAGAGACGCGTGAGACGTGCGGGTCATGTCAGAGCATGGGAGAATCGGTTCCCCCGCGCGGACCCGATCCAGTCCACCGAGATGTCCGAGGCCAGGCAGATCGCCCAGAGGGAGCTCCCGTGAATCTGAGCACCCCCCTGAGCGGCGTCGAGAGCCGGACGCCGTCCTGGCTCCGGTCGAACCGCAGGCGCCCGCCCGCCTCGAACCGGGGTCCCGCTCCTCGGCAGATCGTCAGCGTCCCCGCTATCCACGAGGAGCGACCTCCCGCGTCGGTGCGCTCGCCCTCGTCGTCGAAGAACTCCGTCTGGGTGTAGTAGCTCACGAAGACCCGACTCTCGTACTCCCCCGGAGAGAGCAGGGAGGGGGGCGTGTAGTCCCGGAGGTCGCGGGCCGGGGCCGACGGGGTCGCCCCCAGGACATCCCCCGCGATACCGATCGCGGCGAGAACCGGGGCGAAGGAGATGAGGCGGGGCGAGCGGTTGACCGGAGGATCGGGCTCGACTAGCCTGGACTTCTCACCGAGCGCGGCGCGCCGCGGCCGCAGCGGAGGCCGCAGCGAGGCCGAAGCGGAGACTGGTGAGATATGCAGACCGGAGTCCGCATCCCGAGAATCCGCCGTACGTCCATCCTCCCCTTCCTCCCGTGAGTCGTTTCTTGGGGAATTCCACCGCCGTTCTCGCCCTCGAGAACGGTCGCATGTTCGAGGGCTCGGCCTTCGGTGCCCAAGGGCGAGCGGAGGGTGAGCTCGTCTTCAATACCTCGGCGACCGGCTACCAGGAGATCCTCACCGATCCTTCCTATCATGGCCAGATCGTCGTGATGACGCATCCCCATATCGGCAATACCGGAGTCAACGGTGAGGATCCGGAGTCGGGACGACCCTGGGTGCGGGGCTTCGTCGCGCGCGAG
>JALGZR010000037.1 GCA_025774805.1 bacterium | reverse complement strand
TCGTCGTGCCCCATGAAGCCATCAAGGGGGGTGAACGCTCCGATCCCCATCATGATCAGGTCGGAGGTCTCCCGGGAGGTCATCGGGACCTTCTTGAGACCCTCGGCCTTCGTCATCTCTTCCTTCAGGGCCCCGCCGCTGAGAAGCAAGGGTTTCAGCACGTCGCCGCCATGAGGCGGTACCAGTCTGGACATTACGGATCGTCTCCTTTTCCTCTGTCCGCGAGAGCACGGGGGCGGGTTTCGAGTAGGGACCGATCAGGAAGAGCGTGGGCACGCGTTTCGTCTGATAGTGATTCTGACCATCGCAGGGAGGAGAGAGCCATTTCAATTGACGGGAATCGTGGTCGTCACCGGCATCCCCATCCGGGGCCAGACAACCGTCACGAAGAAGAACAGAACGACCATCAGCACGACGGAAGCGGGAATGCCCGCGACGAAGAACTCCCGAGGGCTGAACTGACCGCTTCCGTGGGCGATCGCGTTCGGTGCGGCACCGACGAGGAGCAAGAACGGCATCCCCGCCGTCGCCAGAGAGGCGAACAGAATCACCTCGGGGGCCACGCCAAGGTATCCCCCCAGGATGATCCCGACCGGAAGGGTGATCGCGATGGCCGCGACGTTCATGATCAGGTTCGTCATGATCAGGACGAAGAAGGAGAGGGCCATGATGAAGAGATGGCTCGAGGAGTTCTGGAAGAGCACGAGCCACCGGACGGCGAGCCAGTTCGCGGCGCCGGTCTCCCACATACAGAATCCGATGCTCATGGCCCCGCCGAAGAGCAGGATGATGTTCCACGGCATCTCTTCCAGGTCCTTCAGGTCGAGGATCTTGGTGAGGAAGAACGCGACGGTGGCGGCCAGGATCACCGCGGACTTGTTGAAGTTGGCGAGGAACGGGCAAAAGGAGCGACTGCCCATGGTCACGATGGCCAGGATCACGATGCCCGCCGCCAACAGCTCCGTTCGAGTGATCGGACCGAGACTGGCGTGAAGGCCGGAGGCTCTCTCGCGGAGGCCGTCGATCCTCTTCCTCTCGGGGGGGAACATGATCATGAAGAAGACCCACAAGAGGATCGTCATGATCGCCCCGAGGGGGAACATGTAATAGCTCAGGTTGAAGAACGAGACGTCTCGGCCGACGATGTCCTGGTAGAAGCTGATGCCGACGGCTCCCCGGGCGGCTCCCAACAACGTGATGATACTGCCGGCTCCGGCGGTGAAGGCCATGCCGATGAACAGGCCCTTCCCGAAGCGCGTGGGCCGGTGGCCCTCGTCGTAGAGAGAGTAGATGGCCATCAGGAGAGGGAAGATGGTCGCGGCGACCGCGGTGTGCGCCATGAAGATGGTCAGCCCGGAGGTCATCACGAAGCACCCCAGGTAGATCATGACGGTTCGTTCGCCGACGATGCAGAGCATCTTGTAGGCCAGGCGCTTCGTCAGGCCCGTCTTCGTGAAGACCTTTCCGATGACGATGGAGCCGAAGATGAACGCCACCGAAGGATCCATGAAGTCTCCGAAGGCCTGCTTGGCCGGGCTGAGAACCCCGGCGTGGCCCGCGGCGTCGACCAGTTCCTTGGCGGGGCGGATCAGGAGCAAGACCTGGAGCACACCCACCATGATGCTGGTGACCCCGATCGGAATGACTTCGGTGACCCACCAGGTGGCGGTCAGCAGGAAGAGGCCGAGGGCCGCCTTCCCCTGATGACTGAGGGCGAACCGCTCTCCCGCTGGATGCACGGCGTCACCCCAGGGCGGAGAGAGGTAGATCACCAGAAAGAGCGTCGCGCCGAGCAGAATGTTGAACAGACGCTTACGGTCGACGGGCGGAGCTTCGCGCCCCAGCGCAGCCCCGGCGGGAAAGTCCGGGATGGCTTCCGTCAGCTGTGAGTCGGTTCTGGTTCTGTCCGTCGGCTCGGCCATTCCAGAGGCGCTCCGAGAGATGAGTTCAACCTTGGGCTCGGCTCCTGAAGAGCCCTCTGCATTCCTCAGTCACGAAGTGTAGCTACGGGCGGCGGGATCTCGAGAGGGCTCCGGGTCCCCACCCGGTGCCCGGCGACGGAATCCGGACCTCCTGCCCCCCATGTCCCGACGTCACGGGCCGTCTCCTTCCTCCCGGGCGGCTCGCGGCAGAGCCGGCGCGGTCGTCGAGTCGCACCTGCGACACCCACCCGCCCGGAAGCCACGGATGGCTTCGGTTGCGCGTCACGGTCCGAGCTCCGGTCTTCAATCTCCACTGACCCCCAACATCTTCTGGATCTCGTACATGACGTCCACTGATCGTACCACGCCGATGACGTTGCCCTCCCTGACGACGGCCAGCTCGGAGGTGTCGTACTTCACCATCTCGTAAACGGCCTTGATGAGGTGATCGTCGTGGTTGATCGTGGTAATCGGAATCATGACCTCCCGGATGAGCCGGCTGCCCCGGTCCCGCATTCGCTCGTAGGCCCGGTCGAAGGACATTTCCGCGACGTTTGGATCGAATTCCACCTCCTGGAACGCTTCCGGGTGCTTCGGTCCCTTCCTGGCCAGAAACCAGGGAAGCAGGCCGCGCATGATGTCCCGGCGTCGGACCATGCCGACGAATTCCAGGTCCTTGTTGAAAACCAGCATCGCCCGGGGAATCACGCTGTGTCCGTCCAGCGTCGTCAACCCCCCGTGCGCCCCCCAGTGCTTCAGCTTGACGACGGTCAGGGCCTCCACCAAAGTCAGCGTGTCGGGAATGTGCGGGTAGTCAGAGGTGGGGATCGCCAGATCGGCGGCCAGCTTCTGCGGCATGATCTCGTTCTCTCCGTTTTCGCCGCCGAAGCCACTGTCCGACCGGCTACTCTCAGAAACAACAGGAACTCCCGATGGGAGCCCGTAGCCGATGCACGGCTTCGCGGCGATCGCAAACGGCCGCCGAAGACTACCATGCTCGATCAGGACACGAAAGCCGCTTCTAGCCCGGGCCAGGCCACGTTCCGAATCGTCTTGCCCTTGACGCTCGGGGGAGCCGCAGGAGCGGACGCTCCTGGATCATCCCCTCCCTTCCGGGTACCTTCGACGATTCCGGACCGACCCTCCGACGCGGCTCCGTCCCCGGGACCTCCGACCATGCGCACGCCCCATCCGTTCGACTGGATCCTTCTCGGGACGGTGCTGCTCCTGTCCCCGGAGCGGACGTCGGCCCGGGACGCGGACCCTCCGGATTCCCTGGAGGCCCCCGACCCGCGCATGGAGGAGATCGTCGTCACGGGGACGCGCATCCCCGCCCGTCTGATCGACGTGCCGTACGCCATGGAGCGCGTGACGATGGCGGAGCAGCCGTTCGGGCGAAAGGTCGGCGTCGACGACGTGCTCGACGAGGTTCCCGGCCTCTTCCTCCAGTCACGCTACGGAAACCACGACGTCCGCATCTCCATTCGGGGCTACGGGAGCCGATCCAACACCGGCATCCGCGGTGTTCGGATCCTGCTCGACGGGATTCCCGAGTCCGAACCGGACGGGCAGACCCGGATCGAGGCCATCGACTTCCAGGCCGTGGGCACGATCGAGATCGTGAAGGGGAACGCGTCGTCCGTCTACACGAACGCCCCGGGGGGGGTCATCAACTTCATCAGCGACGTGGGCTTCCCGAAAAGCTCTTTCGTGAGCTTCAACCAGTTCGGCTCGTTCGATCTGCGTCAGAACGGTTTCAAGTCGGGGATCCGGACCGATCGCTACGGTCTCCTCACGACGTACAGTTACCACCACGCCGAAGGCTACCGGGAACACAGCGACGACTACTGGCATATCGCGAACACCGCGCTCGAGATCAATCCCCACGACACGGCCACGCTGCGCATCTACGGCTACCTGGCGGACGGGCGCATCCGTCTTCCCGGCTCGCTCACGCGAGAGCAGTTCGCGGCCGATCCCCTCCAGGCCAACGAACGGGACGTCGCCCGGGACACGAAGAGGATCTCGAGGAAGGGGAGACTCGGCCTACGATACGGGTCGGAGGTCGGAGAGGACGAGGTCGAGGTCACCGCCTACGCCACCATGAAGTACTTCGAGCGGACCGCGGCGACGTACCGGGTGATCAACCGGGACGGGCTCGGGGCGTCGGCCCGCTACGTGCACCGCCGGGAGTGGCTCGGCCGCCGGAACGAGCTCTCGGGGGCCGTCGACTGGTTCTATCAGTACGGACCGATCCAGGCGTACGAGAACATCAACGGACGGAAGAGCGACATTCTGCTGGGGCTGACCGACGAGAAGATCGGGAACACCGGATTCTACGTCGCGAGCTCCTTCGATCTCGTGCCGGATCGTCTGAGCCTCCTCCTGACGGCCCGGTACGATCACGTGTTCTTCGAGGCGAAGAACCAGATCCTCGAAGTCCAGAACGCGACCCGCACCTTCGACGACTTCACGCCCAAAGCGGCGCTGAACCTGAAGCTGACGCCGCGGATCGCCGTTTACACCTCCTACGGGACGGGCTTCGACACCCCGGCCGGAAACGAGCTGGACAACTTCCCGACGAGCTCCGATCCGAACGCGCTGCTCAATCCGGATCTGCAACCGCAGAAGTCCCGGAACTTCGAGCTCGGGGTCAGGGGCAGCGTCGCGCGACTCTCGTCCGCGATCCTGAAGCGGTGCAGCTTCGGCGCGTCGTTCTTCGCCCTCCGGGTGGAGGACGAGATCGTTCCCTTCGACGTGTTCGGCGACGCGTTCTTCCGGAACTCGGCCGCCACGGACCGCCATGGCCTGGAGGTGGGACTCGACGCCACCGTCGTCGAGGGACTGCAATTCCGGGGGGCGTACACGTTCTCCGACTTCACGTACGACGAGTACGCCGCCGGGACCGTGGGGATCGACAGCCTCGGGAACATCGTGATCGCCGGCGACGACTTCTCCGGCAACGAGGTGCCGAGCGTCCCGAAGCACAATCTTTCCCTGAGTCTGGCCTACGAGCGCGAGATCGCGCGCCGGGTGACCGGCTTCGCGAAGGTGCACTACTCGGCCACGGGCGGCATGTACCCCGACGACGCCAACACCGAACGGACCGACGGCTACCAGATCGTCGATCCGACGGTCGGCATGGACGCCGCGATCGGTCCGTTGAGTCTGCAGGTGTCGGCCGGCGTGAACAACCTCTTCGACGAGACCTACGTGGGATTCGTCAACATCAACTCGGCGACGAGGGAGTTCTACGAGGCGGGGGAGCCGCGCAGCGGGTACGTGGCTCTCAATCTCGGGGGCCGGTTCTGACGTCGGCCGAGGCGCGGTCCGCGGACCGGGAGCCGTCTCGGCGCCGCGGTTCGGAAGGCTCCTCACGGGGACACGAGGGGGATGCCATGGCATCGAAGAGACTCGCGACGGTGGTGAGAACGGCGGCCGTGTCGTTCGCGATCGTCGCCGGGGCGGCCCTCCTTCCCGACGAAATCCGCGCGGGACTGCCGGACCCCCGTAGCCGGGCCGCCCCGAACGTCCGGATCCATCCGAGCGAGGTGTCCCAGACCGAGACCTTCATCGTGCGACATCCGCACGACCCGTCGATCCTCTTCGCGAGCGCGAACACGATCAACCTGAGCACCGGGTTCGTGAGCGAGGGGATCTACGTGTCCACGACCGGGGGCACGACCTGGGCCGGAAGCGACACGTGCACGGGCGTGCCGATCACGTTCCACCGGGGGGACCCGGGAATCGCGATCGACAAGGACGGCCGGTTCCTCCTGATTCGCCTCGCCACGTTTCCCGGCCTCTACTCCCACTACTCCACCGACCGGGGGGCGACCTGGTCGAATCAGGTGACGGTTGCCGACGCCGACCAGGATCGGGCGACTCTCGCATCGGACGGGGACTCCACGAGCGCCCACTACGGCCGCTCCTATGCGGTCTGGGTGAAGTTCGCGCCACCCTTTGCCGTCCACTTCGCCTCCACGGACGACGGGGCCGAGAGCTGGAGCGCGCCGGCGCCGGTGAACGACCCGCCCCAGCGCTGCCAGGGAGGCGAGGTCGCGATGGGGCCGGGGGGATCCGTGAACGCGTGCTGGGCGGGCGTCGTCGACACGTCACCCTTCACGGAGGACTACGCGGGGTTCGCGCGCTCCACGGACGGGGGCGAGACCTGGACGGTTCAGGAGAGCGCGTTCGACATGAACGGGATCGCGGGGGTCTTCCCCACGAAGTCCAACATCCGGGTGAACGGCCTTCCGCGGATCGCCGTGGACACGTCGGGGGGGCCGAGACACGGCTGGATTTACATCGTGGCGACGGAGCGGGACCTCGCCCCGGCCGGCTCCGACCCGGACGTCGTTCTGCACCGGTCGACGACCGACGGCACGACCTGGTCGGCCGGCATCCGCGTCAACCAGGACGGTTTGAACAACGGCAAGTTCCAGTACTTTCCGGTCGTGCACGTCGACGACGAGGGCGGGGTGAATGTCCTGTACTACGACGACCGGACCACGACGGCCGATTCGGCCGGCGTCTTTCTCTCACGATCCTCCGACGGGGGCGAGACCTGGGAAGACGAGGAGATCAGCGACCATCACTTCCGGCCGTCGCCGATCGGAGGGCTCGGGCAGGGATACCAGGGAGACACCATCGCTCTCACCTCCGTGGGAAATACGCTGTGGCCGCTCTGGATGGACAACTCGTCCGGGGTCTATCAGGTGTGGACCGCCGGCCTCGTCGAGGTCGACCCCCCGGACACCACCCGCGTGGACCCCGCGCCCTTCGCGCTGGGGCAGAACTATCCGAATCCGTTCCGGGGGAGCACGACGATCGAGTTTCGCCTCGTGCGGGGCGGCGCGACGAGACTCGAGATCGTCGACGTGAGGGGGCGGCGGATCGCCACGCCGGTCGACGGACCCCGGGGGCCGGGCCTGTACCTCGTCCCGTTCGAAGCGCGCGGTTGGTCCGGCGGCGTCTACTTCTATCGGCTGGAGTCGGACGACGGGGTCGCCGTGAAGAAGATGGTGGTCCTGGGTGCCCCCGAGGACTGATCTCGGGAGCGGGGGCGGCGGCCCGGAGCGGAAGCGGCGTCGCGTGAGCTTTCGGCGAGCCCGGTGCGAAATGCGGGCTACCGAACGAGGTGCACCTTCCGGGTCTCGGTCTCGCGTCCGGTCACGAGCCGGCAGAAGTACACGCCGTTCGGAAGGCCGCTCCCGTCGAAAGTCCGTGAATGCGTACCGCCCGGGAGTCTCTCCTCCACGAGCGTGGTGATCTCTCGCCCCCCAACGTCGTAGATCCTCAGGGAGACGAGCGCGGAGCCGGGCAGGCGGAATCGGACCCGGGTCTCGGGCCAGAACGGGCTGGGATCGACTCGCAGCCGGAGAGTCGACTCTCGGGGAACGGGCACCGGAGCTCCGACCGCGCTCCCGTCGCCGATGTATCTCAGGATCGTACCTTCCTCCCCCGCCATGTAGCCGGTGCCGGAGTCGGTGAAGAGGACGTCGTACATGGCCGTACCGCCGGGCGTGGGGGTGGCGTCCCAACGGCTCCCGCCGTCCCCGGTCTTCATGTACGTCCCCGCGAATCCGAGGGGAGCCCAACCCTCCGAAGCCGTGCGAAAGGAGACGGCCGTCGCCCGTCCCCAGATTCCGAGGTAGGTGTACTCCCACTGCGCGCCGCCGGTCGTCGTCTGCACCATGCCCGCGCCGTAGTCCAGGTCGCCTCCCACGCAGAGAACGTCGAGCGAGTCGAAGAAGTGGATCCCGAAGAACGGCTCTCCCGCCACGCGCTGGTGGGTCCAGAACTGACCGCCGTCGGTGGTGCGCCAGACCAGGCCGGTGACGTCGAACAGGCCGCCGGTCGCCATCCCGTACGTCGCCGTGTGGAACTTCACCTCGTGGATCGGCCATCGCGCGAGCTCCGCCGAATCGACGACACTCGGCGTCCAGCTCGCGCCGCCGTCGCTCGTCCACCAGAGGTTCCCCTGCTCACCCGCCGTGCAACCCCACTGCGCGTCCGTGAAGTCGAGGGCGTGGACGAGGAGGTCTTCGAACGTCGACTGCACGAACCAATCCGTCCCGCCGTTCGTGGTCCGGATGAGCGTCGTGCCGTACTCCCAGGTGGGCGGGGCGGGGAGCTGCTGGGCGAGCGCCCACCCGAGCTGCGCGTCGAGCATCCGGAGGTCGACCACGTGGTGGTCGACCGGGGAGATCTGCGGGCTCCAGGTGCTGCCGCCGTCCGTGGTGACGAGAATCGTGCCGCTGTCGCCGGCCGCCCAGCCGTGCAAATTGCTGACGAAGGAGAGCTTCTTGAGGTCGTGGATCGTGGGCTGGGCCAGGACCTCCCACTCCTGCGCCGGGGTCCCGCGTGGCGCGAGCAGCAGGAGGGCCGCCCCGGCGAGTGCCGCCCGGCGGCCATGCGAGGCCTGTCGCCGCCGGAGCAGAGCAGGGTGAGATGTGCAGGTCGGATTCCTCGGAAACCTCGGCGAACCGTCGGGCATCGTCTCTCACCCTCGTCAGGCTGAGAGGAAGGCCGGCGGCCGGGCGCCCTCCGCCCGCCTCCGGCCGGCCCCTCGCGGTAGCCCCCGGGACGACCATCGCGTGAACCTGGGTCAGTGTATCACGCGCGTCGCCCGCGGCAGCGGGGGCGGGGTCGTGACCCAGGGAGCATTGGATCGGAGCATGGATGCTGTCAAGATCACCCTGGAAAGGGGGAATCGGGAGCCGGGGTAGATCTCCGGGAACCCGAGGCCCTCCGACCAAGGGCCCTCCGGGGGCCCGGATTCGGCCCCGCCTCGCACCTGAGTTTCGAGATTTGACTTCCTGCCGCCCGGGTTGCTACGCTCGTTGCCACTTGTGCGGCTCCCCCCGGGGTGCCCGCGGTGCCGGGCCATGGCCCGATCCGAGATTGCGGCAAGGCCTCTTGGAGGCCGAGAGGACGCGTTCCGCGGGGTTTTCCCGATTGACGCTTCCGGAGCCGCGGTGCTACAGTAGATCTGAATTGGCCAGGGAAGGGGGTGTACGCGAGCACAACCACTTGCTTCTGCTGCAACGAGCTCCCCGAATTCGGGGAGTCGCCGTCCCGTGTATTGGGTCCAACGGTCAACACTTTGTGCTTCGGAGGTAACTGATGCGCAAATCCCTGGTCCTCGCAATGCTGCTCGTGTTCGCAGTCGGCTCGGGCGCTTTTGCGGGAATCCCCGACCCTGCCTATTCCGGCGTGGGGAACAACTCTGGTTTCACCACCTGTCACCATAGGTTCTCGAACGACCCGAACATCGGTGACACGCTGATCGTCTACGTCACCGTCCGTGACGCGTTCTCGCTTCCGGTAGTCGGTTGCACGACGAGCGCTCACCTCGAGTACACGGACACCATCGCGGGCTTCGGCGTGGGCGGCTTGGCGTACTGCGACTGCTGTGGCTTCAGCGATGAGGACACCACCGATGCGGCCGGTCGCGTCGAGCTCTACTTCCCCTACATCCAGGGCCGCGGCCACGTGACTGCTCACGTCACCGCCCGCTGCCAGGGCACCTGGGGTTTGGGGAACACCGACACGGTTCGCTACACGAGCACGAACCTCCGCGGGGAGTGTGACGGCATCACCGACGTGTTCGATCTCGGCGTGTGGGCCGGTGGTCTTCCGCCCGGATATGACATCTACTCGGACTACACCTGCGACGGAACCGTGGACGTGTTCGACCTCGGTTTCTGGGCCAGCGGCCTGATCTGGAACTGCGGAACGGTGGTCTGCCCGTAGGCCCGTCGAGCTCGTTTCGAGCGGTAACTGAATCGGGGGGCGTCCTCGGACGCTCCCCGATCTCGTCTCCTCCCCCGTACGAAGCGACGGTGGAAGCGACCCGCGAACCCGGTGAATTGACGGAAATTCAGCCCTTTCCTATAATTCTCCCGAGATTCCGAGTCCTTTGCCCGCGCTCCTTCGCCTTCCCCGGTAGCTCTCTTTCATGAGTCCGACTCCCACGCCGGACCGTCGAGCGGTCCGCCCTCTTTCTCTCCGTCTGCACCGGGGAGCATGGTCTCTCTGCGCCTCGGCCGCGTGCGCCTCGGTCCTGTCTGCCTTGCCGGCGGTCGCGCCCCCGGCCGGAGCGGGGATTCACGTTCGCGAGTCGGACGAGCGGCACGTGGTCCTGGAGATCGTTCCCGATGGGCTTCGCACCGAGCGCGTGCGGACCGAGGAGCGGGAGTACGTTCGCGTGGTCGCCGACGGAGTCGGCCTCACCGGTGAGGCCGGGTTGCCCGAGCTGCCGGTCGGCAGCGTGCCGGTCGGCCTTCCCCCCGGCGCTTCCCCCCGCCTGAGGGTCCTCAGCGCCCAGTGGTCGTCTCCCCGTCCGGGAGTGATCGTTCCGGTCCCCGATCGCCGCGGCATCCGGCCCCCCTTCGGACCCTCGCGCGTGGTGGAGGAGGAGCCGGTCGAGGGCCCGCGCTACCGGGCCCGCACCGTCCATCCCGAGAGCCCCTTCGAGCTGTCCCCGGTGCGCGGGCTCCGCGGGCTCTCCGTCGTCCACGTGATCTGGTACGCCGCGACCACGGAGGTGTTCGCG
Source organism: bacterium (assembly GCA_025774805.1). GTDB lineage: Bacteria > ARS69 > ARS69 > ARS69 > ARS69 > JALGZR01. The sequence goes on along the minus strand of JALGZR010000037.1, from coordinate 21,614 downwards.
CGCACCCACCGGGTTCTCGAGCGGGCGGTGCTCGAGGTCGTCTTCGAGAGGGACGGGCGCGATCCCGGGGCCGCCCTGCGCGCGGCCCGACGACCCGAGCGCGTCGGGCGCCACTGGGAGAGGACCTACCGGGGAGGGGTGGCGAACGCGTCCCGTGCGGTCGCCTGGGCCCGAAGCGGTCCCGGGGACGGCCCGACGGTCGGCAATGCGCCCTGGGGCGGGGGCACGCAATGGAAGATCCGCGTGTCCGACACGGGGATCGCCGAGATCCCCTACTCCACCCTGGCGGGTGCCGGGTTCCCGGCCGGAACTCCCGTCGAGAACGTCTCCCTTTATCAGCGCGACTTCCGGCTCGACCTCGTCGACGCGGACACCGCCTCGGCGGCTCGGCTCTTCGAGCGCTCGGAGGTACCGATCGATCTCCGGGATCGGAACGGGAACGGTGCGTTCGACGCCGGGGACGGCATCGTGTTCTGGGGTCGTTCGGTGCGGGATCAGTGGATGACGTCGGGATGGGAGCACGAGGATCGCCACGATGCGATGAACGCGTACTGGGTGCGGGTCGATCCCGGCGGGCAGGCGCTCCGGATGGCCGCTCCCCGGCCGGGCGGAAGCCTGTCGGGGAATCCCGCCGACTCCCTCGACTCGACGCCGTCGAGGGTCTTCCGGGAGGACGACGTCCGGTACTACGCGCGCCCCCCTGATTACGGCCCGGGTACCGGATCCTTCGAGAACGAGTTCTACTACCGAAACAACCCGAGATCGGAATATGACCTCGCTCAGGGCTGGTGGTTCGACGAGCCCTTCTCGACTTACGATCCCGTGCCCGGCGGGGGGGCGACGCTCGTGGCGCGCGTTGCGGGCGGGGGTCAGGTCGACGGGAACTTCACAAATCGGTTCGAGTTTCACGTCAATGATGTCCTGATCGGGGAAGAGGACGGCGTTTATAATGGGGATGTCGACGCAACTCCCTCTCAGGTGCTGTACGAGCACACGATCCCGGCGGGCACGCTCAACGACGGTCTCGACTCGAACGCGTTCCGCTTCGTGGGGTGGACCTACAGGGGTAGATCTACCGATCCGACCGATCTGCATGTCCAGACCCGGTTCTTCTTCGACTGGTACGAGATCACGTACGACCGGGCGCTCACGGCTCACGACGACCGCCTCGTCCTCTCCACCGCCCACGACTCGACGGGAAACGTTCTCGCCCGGGTGCGGGGCTTCACCAGCGATCACCTCCGGCTCTACGACGTCACGGACGCCGACTCGACCCGGGTGCTGGACGTGGCCGCCTCTCAGGTGGTCCCCGTGGGCGGGACCTGGGATCTCCGATTCGATCACGATCACGACGCCCCCGGCGAGGGGGGTGCGCGCACGTTCGTCGCGGTCCGGGACGAGGCGATCCCGAAGGTGCCTGCCTCTCGCGTGACCCGGGTCAGCGCGCCGACGCTTCTCGCCGGAGGACAGGGGGCCCGGTACGTCGTGGTGGCGCACGACACTCTGGTCGAGGAGGCGCGGGCGCTCGTCCTTCACCGGTCGCAGCGCTACTCCACGCAGATCGCCGCGGTCTCCGAGGTGTACGACGTCTTCGGAAACGGCCGCGCCCACGCCGACGCAATAAAGGCCTACAGTGCGTATGCATTCCACCGCTGGACGGAGCCCATCGTCTTCCTCTGCCTGATCGGGGACGCGAGCGAAGACCATCGGGGCGTGACCCCGAACTCCGACCCCGATCTCGTACCGAGCCACAGCCTCTTCGCCACCTACGAGGGGGCTCCCGAGGAGTCGGATCAGTACTACGCCGAAGTGACGCGAACGCCGTCCGGACAGTTCGACGACCTCCCGGACCTCTACGTGGGCCGCATCTCCGTCAACACGCCCGACGAGCTCGAGTGGAATCTCGTGCGCATCTTCGCCTACGAGACCCACGAGCCGAACGTCGACCCGCAGTGGCGCCATCAAGTGATCTTCATGGCCGACGACGCCTTCAGCGGCTCGCTCACCGAGACCATCGGCCACGATGCATACGGGTGGCGCCTGAGCGAGCTCAATTTCGAAAAGAAGTCGGAGGACTTCGCCGACCTGATCAGCGAGCATCCCCACGGACGCTATCGCCCCCGTCGGGTCTACCTCTCCGAGTTCACCCATCCCTGTGCCGACTCGTGCTACGAAAACCACAGCCGCAACTGCGAGGCGGATCTCGGCGTCGACTGCGGAGTCTGGTACGACTGCCGAGATGAGGAGGACTGGGAGGCGGAATACTTCTGCGAACGCACGACGCTCCGTCCCCTCGCTCTGTCGCGCATCCTCGAGTACGTGAACGACGGCGCCCTGATCTGGAACTTCCAGGGACACGCCAACAAGTCCTTGATGACGCACGAGGAGGCATTCCGGGACGACCGGTTCAGCGGATTACGCGACGTGGATGCCCTCCGCAACGAGGGGATGCCGTTCATCTTCCTGGGGTTCGGGTGCCATCTCGCGGAGTTCGATCGTGCGGACGAGGGAAGAAACGAAGACTGCTTCTGTGAGAAGATGATGAACCACCGGCCGACCGGGACCCGGGAGCCGGGAGGCGCGGTGGCCTGCTTCGCGAGCTCCGGGTTCGAGTTCCTCACCCCGAATCTCCCCTTCAATCTGTACGTGATGCAGGCGTTCTTCTATCCGGAGATCGCCGCCGACTCGACGAACCTCATGATCGGGGCTTCGCTCCCCGACAACCACTTCGGGGGCGCCTACGGTTGGACGCTCGGCGAGTCGACGACCCGGGCCCGACTCATGTACCAGCGCGAGTATCCGGGGGCGGGCCAGTTCCGGCAGGCCTCCCAGCGCTACGTCCTGCTCGGGGATCCGGCGCTCGAGCCCGATGCCGGCCCGCCCCGAATGGAGGTTCTGGTCGACGGAAGCCCGGTCGAGGACGTCCGCGATCCGTACTTCGTGAGCGGCAACGATCCCGATCCCCCGATCTACACCGTGGAGGCGACGGCGTCCGATCCGTGGGGAATCACCACCGTCCGCGTCCGTGACACCGCCCGGGGCGAGGTGCCGGCCTCGGACTACGAGATCGACGAAGACCTCACGACCGGGGACGGAGTCCGGCAGTCCCTCACGATGAGGTACCTGATCCGCCCCCGGACCGGCGAGACCTACGACGTCGTGTTCGAAGCGGAGGACGGGAACGGCCGGACCACCGAGTTCGTGTTCCGCGTGTCCTCCGAGTTCGAGTTCCTCGACGATCCGGTTCCCTACCCCAATCCGTTCCGCGGGCGGGTGCAGATCAGCTACAAGCTGACCGATGTGGCCGAGCAGGTGAGCGCCAAGGTCTACACGATCACCGGGCGGAAGATCGCGGAGATCGACGAGGGCATGCAGATGAGCAACGTCCAGAACCGCCTGGTATGGGACGGCCGCGACGACAACGGCACCCGGGTCGCCAACGGGACCTACCTGGTCCGGATCCGCGCCCGGAACGTGCGGGAAACGATCGAGTCGGTCCTTCCCGTCGTACTCATGCGTTAGCCTCCCTCCGCGAAGCCGCGCCGCGACCCCGAGCCGGGGCTGGCCGGTCATGCGGGTTCCCGGGTAGACTGCGCGGACCATGGATCGCCCGCACTCTCCGCGCCTGTTCGAAGAGCTCGCCTCCCTCGTGACCGAGGGGTATCTGTCCGAGTCGCGGGACATCGACCGCATGGACTCCCTCGGGATTCTCCGCGTCATCAACGACCAGGATCAAAAGGTCCCCGAGGCGGTCGGAGAGTGCCTCCCCGACGTGGCCCGGGTCGTCGAGCGCGTCACCGAGAGCTTCCGCGCCGGAGGCCGCCTCCTCTACGTCGGGGCCGGCACGTCGGGGCGCCTCGGAATCCTCGACGCAGCGGAGTGTCCTCCGACCTTCGGCACCGCGCCGGAGGAGGTCGTCGGAATCATCGCCGGGGGACGTGAGAGCATGTTCCGGGCCCGCGAGGGCGCCGAGGACGACGAGGTGGCCGGGGCGCGGGCGATCGAGTCCCACGGGGTGGGTTCGCGTGACTCGGTGGTCGGGATCGCCGCGAGTCGTCGCACTCCCTACGTTCGCGGGGCGCTCTCGAAGGCACGGGAGCTCGGCGCGTTCACCGCCCTCGTGACCTGCAATCCCGGCGACGCCCAGGCCCATCCCGCCGAGGTCGTGGTGGCCCCGGTGGTCGGTCCCGAGGTCGTGACCGGCTCCACCCGCATGAAGGCGGGGACCGCCCAGAAGCTCGTTCTCAACATGATCACGACCGCGTCGATGATCCGCCGCGGCAAGACGCTGGGAAACCTCATGATCGATCTCAGACCCGGAAGCGCGAAGCTCGTCGAGCGCAGCCGCCGGATCGTCATGAAGGTCACGGGAGTCGACTACGACGGGGCGGTGGAGCTTCTCCGGGCGGCGGACGGGCGCGTGAAGACGGCGATTGTCATGGGGTGCCGAACCGTCGACGCCGCCGAGGCCGATCGGCTCCTCCACGAGGCCGACGGGTTCGTTCGCCGGGTCCTGGAGGGGGCTCCTTGAGCCTCGCGCCGATCGACGGCTGGATCCTCGTCTCCTACGTCGGGGTCATGCTGGCGATCGGGATCGCTCTGTCGAAGCGGGCCTCCCGAAACGTCGGGGAGTTCTTCCTGACGGGACGGTCGCTTCCCTGGTGGATCGCCGGGACGTCGATGGTCGCCACCACGTTCGCGGCGGACACCCCGCTGGTCGTCACGAGCTACGTCCGGACCGGCGGCATCGGCTCGAACTGGATCTGGTTCAACTTCGCGATCAGTCATCTCCTCACCTCCTTCTTCCTGGCCGGGCTCTGGCGCCGCGCGCGGATCTCCACCGACGTGGAGTTCATCGCGCTGCGCTACTCCGGACGGGGGGCGACGATTCTGCGGACGTTCAAGGGTGCCTTCTACGCGTTCGTCACGAACTCGGTCGTGATGGGGTGGGTCATCCTCGCGATGTCGACGATCATCGTCGAGGTCTTCATGCTGCCCGACACGGTCCGGTTCCTCGGAATCGACTGGAGCTCGAAGGCCCTGGCGATCGGCGGGGGCCTTCTCGTCGCGATGCTCTACGCGAGCCTCTCCGGTCTCTGGGGGGTCGTCGTCACCGATCTGCTCCAGTTCACGATCGCGATGTTCGGCTCGATCCTCCTCGCCGTGAACGCGATTCGGGCCCACGGAGGGCTGGGGGAGCTGGCCCCCCGGCTGCGCGCCGTTCTCGCGGCGAACGGACGCCCGGCGGGGGAGATGGCTCCGCTCGACATCGGCGGGTTCGATCTCGGCAACCCCGCCTTCGCGGCGGCCTTCTGGGGTTTTCTGGTCGCCATTCTGGTTCAGTGGTGGTCGTGGAAGTATTCCGACGGAGGCGGCGTCCTCATTCAGCGGATGAGCGCCTGCCGCACCGAGCGGGACGCGACTCTCGCCACGCTCTGGTTCACGTTCGCGAACTACGTTCTCCGCCCGTGGCCCTGGTTCCTGGTGGCCCTCATCTCCCTGCTCGTCCTGCCCGGCCTCGAGGACCACAAGGCGGCCTATCCCCTCATGATGCGGGAGTACCTCGGCCCCGGATGGCTGGGACTCATGCTGGCCGCCATGCTCGCGGCCTTCATGTCCACGATCGACACCCACATGAACCTCGCGAGCTCCTACTTCGTCGTCGACCTCTGGAAGCCCCTCCGCCGGCGCGGGGTGGGGGCGCGGGAGGGAGTCCTCGTGGCGCGTCTCTCGGGCGTCTTCTTCCTGGCGCTCGGCGGGGCGATCGCGATGTTCAACGACTCGATCCGGAGCCTCTTCGAGCTTCTCCTGCAGCTCGTGGCGGGGGCGGGCGCCGTGTTTCTCGTGCGCTGGTTCTGGTGGAGGGTGAACGCCTGGTCGGAGCTCGCGGCGATGGTCACCTCGCTCGTCATCGCGTCCGCCCTCAAGCTCTCGAACGCCTGGGGCGTCCTCCCGCACGAGTTCACCTCTCCGGAGATCTTCGTTCTGAACGTGGGGATCTCGGCCGTCGTCTGGATCTCGGTCGCCTACCTGACGCCGCCGGACGATCGGGAGCACCTGCGGGCGTTCGTCGAACGCGTGCGGCCGGTCGGGAGCTGGAACGGGCTGGCCGGGGACGCTCCGCGCCTCGGAATCCGCGGACGGATCGTCGAGTGGGTCATCAGCATCTTCGGTCTCTACGGATGCCTCTTCGGAATCGGCAAGCTGCTCCTGGGCGAGTTCGCGGCGGGCATTCCCTTGACCGCGATCGGCGTCGCGGCGACGATCCGGGTGATCGTCCGCATCGCGAAGGGGGAGGGAAGCACGTGAACCGCCTCGACGACCTCGCCGCCCGAGAGTCCCTTCTCGTCGTGGGCCTGATCTCGGGGACCTCGGTGGACGGCATCGATGCGGTCCTCGCGGAGATCACGGGGCCGCCCGACGCCCCCCGCGTCCGGCAGCAGGCGTTTCTCACGGTTCCGTGGACGGACGTCCTCCGTCGCGAGATCCTCGCCGTGGCGGCGGGGGAGCCGCGCGCCCCCCGAGAGATCTGCCGCCTCGACCACAAGGTGGGGGAGGCCTTCGGGGAGGCGGCGGCCCGCGTCGTCGAGGCCGCGAGCCTCGAGCCGTCGGCGGTCGACCTCGTCGGATCGCACGGACAGACGATCCATCACGATCCGGAGGCGGGGGAGACATGGCAGATCGGGGAGCCGACGCGCATCGCCGCGAGGATCGGCGCGCCCGTCGTCTCCGACTTCCGCCGCGCGGATCAGGCCGCCGGCGGCCAGGGCGCTCCCCTCGTGCCGCTCCTGGATGCCGCCCTGTTCCGGTCCCCCGAGCGATCGCGCGTCCTTCTCAACGTCGGGGGGATCGCGAACGTCACCGTGCTGCCGCCGGGTCACGGGCACGAGGGCGTCTTCGCGTTCGACACCGGTCCCGGAAACGTGCTGATCGACGAGTTCGTGCGCCACGCGACGTGGGGTGAGCTCCACCGCGACGAGGGAGGCAAGCTCGCCGCGGCGGGAACCGTGGACGAGGAGCTCCTCGAGGGCTTCCTCGAGCATCCGTACTTCTACGAGCCGCCTCCGAAGTCGACGGGGCGCGAGGTGTTCGGCGCGGGGTTCGTCTCCTTGACGCTCGGAGAGTGGGCCGGATCGAGGGACCGTCTCGAGGACCTCGTGGCGACGCTGACGGAGTTCACGGCCCTCTCGATCACCGAGTCGATCCGGGCCTACGTCCAGCCGAGAGTCCGGATCCGCGAAGTCCTCGTGTCGGGAGGGGGCGTGCACAACAAGACCCTGATGCGGCGGATTACCGAGGAGCTCGCCGAGATCGACGTCGTCTCTCTGGAGACGACCGGCTTCTCGCCGGACGCGAAGGAGGCGATCGCCATCGCTCTCCTCGCGCGCGAGTCGGCCTGTGGCCGGCCCGGCAACGTGCCCGGCGCGACCGGGGCCGGGCAGGCGGTGGTGCTCGGACACATCACCCCGTCGCCCACCGGGTAGTCCGTGCCCGGGCGGACCCGTTCCCCGCGAGAGGGCTTTAGCCCGCATATCTCACCAGCCTCTGCTGCGGCCGCGGCAAAGCCGCGCCTGGCCTCGTCGTTGCGGCGCTTCCGCCCTGCGACGGGGCTACGGCCCCGCCTCGGGCGAACGCCCCCCATCTCCTCGCCAGACACGACTATCCGCAGCCTCACGACGAGGCTGGTGAGATATGCGGGCTAGGCGGCTCCTCCTCCGTCTCGCGCTCGTGGCGGCGTGCGCGCCGGCGGCGTTCGGCTGCGGAAGCGGACCTCCCCGGCACCGGGCCGACGGCGACCCCCGTCGCATCGACGCGCCCCCTCCGCCCCCACGCGACGAGCGCCCGTTCGGCGGGAGCGTCGAGGTGCGGATCGGTCTTCACTGGGAGCGGGGCACGGTCCGGGTCTCCAGCTCCGATGGGCTCGTGATCGAGGGGCCGGACGGCTCGCTTCTCGAGGTTCCCGGAGGGATGACGCTCGCCCTGTCCGCCGAGGGAGGCGGCTCGGACGTCCGGTTCGAGGGGGGAGGGACGGGATCCCTCGCCGAAGGGCCCGGTCCCTGGAGCGTGCTCCGCGCCGGCTCCGCCCCCCTGCAGGTGGGGAAACAGCGCGTCCGCGGACGGCTTCTGGCGTCCGCGCGGAGCGATTCGCTGTTCGTCGTGAACGCGCTCGCGCTCGAGGACTACTTGCGGGGCGTCGTACCGCGTGAGATCGGACCGAGGCCGGCGGCCGAGCGGGAGGCGGTGGCGGCCCAGGCCGTGGCGGCCCGCACCTACACGCTGCGCAAGCTGGGGCAGTACGGCTCCCTGCCGTTCGATCTGTACGCGAGCGTCCAGGATCAGGCCTACGACGGGATCGACGGGGAGAATGCGGTCGCCGACGAGGCGATCCGGGAGACACGCGGCCTCGTGCTCGTCGACGGGAACGGGCCGATCGAGACGTTCTACTCCTCGACCTGCGGCGGCCGGCGGAGCGACATCGCCGCGGTGTGGCCGCACCGGACGGTGCATCCCGCGCTGCGGGGAGGGCCCGACGGCCCGCGGGGACGGGAGTGGTGCCGCGCCTCCCCCCACTTCGAGTGGCGGGAGAGCTGGAGCGGCGACCGGCTCGGGGCGCTCTTCCGCGAGCACGCCCCGGCCCAGCTCGAACTCCCGCCCGGCAGCGTGAAGGGAGAGCTCGTCGACGTGCGGATTCGAGACCGGGGACCGTCGGGCCGGGCGTCCCGGATCGAGTACCGGACGAAGGCCGGCACCTGGAGCGTCCCCGGCGATCGAAACCGCTGGATCCTTCGGCGATCGGACGGCGGGATTCTCCGCAGCGTCTGGATCGATCTGGACGTCGAGCGGCGGGGGGGACGGCTGGTCCGGGTCGTGGCGGAGGGGCGTGGCAACGGACACGGGGTCGGGATGTGCCAGGTGGGAGCAATCGGCCGGGCCCGGGACGGGCAGGGCTTTCGTGAGATCCTGAGGGCCTACTACCCCAAGACGAAGCTCCGCCCGATCCGGGGGAGCGATCTTCCGCCGGGGAGGGGTGGGGGGGCTTAGCCCGCCCATCTCACTCGCAATGGCGGCGGCACCGCCGAGCCGCCCCGACGTCGTCGTGGAGACGCGGGGTGCCCGCGCCCCTTGCCGGTCCGGCGGGGCGGTGCTATTCTCCTTGGGCTTTGGCGGGCTCTTTCGAGCTCGCCCGGCACGTGTGCCGGACCTGTTTGCGGGGTCGTAGTTCAGTTGGTCAGAACGCCGGCCTGTCACGCCGGAGGTCGCGAGTTCGAGTCTCGTCGGCCCCGCCAGTCCTCGTGAGGCCCTCCGATCTCGCGATCGGAGGGCTCTCGCGTGCGAACCGGGTACGGTCCACCCGCCACCTTCTCCGGCATCCCGCTCCGATCCCGCTCCCCGCGTCCTACGATTCCCCCGCCGACAGCGTCGTCAGCCGGTCGCCCGGAACGTCGGTGCGAACGACCACGCTTCCGTCGGGCCATTGCACCTCGAGGGTGTCGACCCGGTCGTGCACCCCCAGACCGAAGAGGAGATCGGCGGAGTTCTGGGACTGGTAGGTCGAGCCACAGCGGATCTCTCCGAGCTGCGTGCGGTCCCCCGTCACCACCCGCGCCCTCGCGTTCGGTACCGGCGCGCCCCGCTCGCTCAGGAGCCTCACCTTGAGCCAGTGCCCTCTTCTCTCGGAGTCGTTGCGGAGCAGAAGGGGCGCGCAGTCCATGCCGGTCACGAACAGATCGGGGTCCCCGTCGTCGTCGTAGTCGCCGACTGCGAGACCTCGCGCGGAGATCGGCTGCTCGAGGCCGGGGCCGGCCCGGCCCCGGACGTCCTCGAGAGCGTCGCCGTCGCGCCGGAGCAGCGTGATCCGCTGGCGGTACGTCTCGTCGATCTCGGGGTGGTGATCGACCTGGGGATAGATGTGCCCGTTCACGATCACGACGTCGAGGTCCGCGTCCAGATCGGGATCGAAAAACGCGCACCCCCAGCTCAGGTTCTCGTACGTGAAGCGGTGGAGCCCCCACTCGCGTGTGACGTCGAGGAAGAAGAGGTCCCCCTCGTTGCGGTAGAGCGTGCAGTGATCACGGGCGAAGTTCGTGACGAGGATGTCGGGCCGGCCGTCCCCGTCGAAGTCGGCCGCATCGACGCCCATGCCGGCCTGGGCCGCGCCGTCGGCGCTGTAGCCGGCCCCGCACCAGCCGCCGATATCCTCGAACGTGCCGTCTCCGAGATTCTGGAAGAGGAAGTTCGGGTTGCTGTCGTTCGCCACGTAGATGTCGACGTCCCCGTCGAGGTCCAGGTCCGACGCGAGAACGCCCAGGCCGTAACTCTCCGCCTCGTCGGTCAGACCCGCCTCCTCCGAAGCCAACCGGAACCGTCCCTCCCCCTCGTTGAGCCAGAAACGGTCCCGATCGCCGCGCATGCCGAAGGGTCCGGCCATGACCTTCGCCTTCTCCTGCCAGGTCGTCGAGCGTCGCGCGGTCAGAACGTCGTCGAGGTCGCCCTCGACGTAGTTCGCCAGGTAGAGATCGAGGTCACCGTCCCCCTCGGCGTCGAAGAAGGAGCAGCTCGCACCCCACCCGGCGTCGCCCACGCCGGCGCGCTCCGTGACGTCCTCGAATCGCTCGCCGCCGAGGTTTCGGTAGAGGCGATTCGGACCGTAGTTCGTGACGTAGAGATCCACCCACCCGTCGTCGTCGTAGTCGGCCGCGCAGACCCCGCAGCCCCAGCCGTCGTCTCCCACGCCCGTCAGGTCGGCCACGTTCTCGAAGCGCCCGTTCCCGAGATTCCGGTAGAGGGCGTTGCGTCCCCGGATCCGGACCCGGGACGGCTCCTCGTCGAGCGCCCAGGAGTTCACGAGGTAGACGTCGAGCCGGCCGTCGCGGTCGAAGTCGAAGAAGGCGGCGCCGGTTCCGGTCGACTCGAGCAGGTGGTCCTTGATCTCGCCGCCCGCCCAGGTCACGGTGGAGATCCCCGCCTCGGCCGCCGCGTCCACGAAGCGGAGGGAGCCATCGTCAGCGGGGGCGGTTCTCGTCGCCGCGAGAACCGCCCCCGTCAGAAGAAGCGTGGTGATTCGCCGCAAGGGGCTCTATTCCGGCTTCATGACGTTCTTGAACAGGGTCTCGAGCATGAAGATCAGACCGGTCGCTTCGTCCGCCTTCGCCTTGCCCACCTTGCCGGCGACGGACAGCAGATCCTTCTTCTCCTTGCCGTCGACGAAGATGTAGTCCTCTTCGGTCTCGGCGTCGGCGTGGTGGTGGTGGTGGTGGCCGGCCTTCTCCAGCCGCTGGCGAACCGCCTGGACCTTCTTGTCACCCTCGTTGGCGATGAACGAAATCGCCATGGCGGCCTTGGTCATCTCGCCGGCGCGCATCGAGGCGATTGCCATGTCCTTGTAATGGGTGAGGATCACGGCGACGAGCGCGTCCTCGGCGGCGCGCATCTCGATCAGGCTCGTGGCCAGATGCTCGTATGCATTCGCGGCGGCCGCTCCGAGCGCTTGATCGTCGAATTCGATGTCGATCGGATCCTGGGCCGAGGTCGGGAGCGGGAACGCGACCAGCGCGAGAGGAATCGCGAGGGTCGCGAGCGGGGATCGGCGAAGAATGGTCCTCATGATCGGGCCTCCTCAAAGGGGAAACAGAGGTCGGGGATCCGAACGGTGCAATCTGCTCCGATGCGTGAACGGCGAGGATAGCCCAGACCGCTCGCGGGGATCCACTTCCTTCTGGCCGGCATGCTTCATCCTCCGGGCGACGACGGGGATGCGACATACCGGCGGACGGCCGGTCCCGAGGAGATGGAAGAAGAAGCCCCCCGGTCCGAGGGACCGGGGGGCTTTCGTTCGAGGACGGGGTGCCGCGTGTCGCTCCCACGCGTCACCGCAGAAGCACGAGCTTCCTCCGGATCACATCCTCTTCCGTCGCGAGGGTGGAGAAGTAGACTCCCGCGGACACGCGGTTTCCTTCCGTGTCCCGTCCGTCCCAAATCACGGATTGATAGCCCGGATCGACGTGGCCGTCGACGAGCGTGGAGATCAGTCGACCGCTCACGTCGTAGATCCGGAGGGAGACCCGGCCCGGCCGCGGCAGGTCGTAGCGAACGACGGTCTGGCCGCGGAACGGGTTCGGGGCCGCCGGATGGAGCGCGGTCGCGTTCGGCCGGGGCGCCTCGACCGCCGGCGCGTCCGTGCCGGTCATCACCTCAATCGTGATCGGAACGACGAAGTCCCCGGTCGTCGGGTCATTGCTCACGATGTGGAGCTCGGCGTCGTAGAGCCCAGGATCGGGACCTCCCGTCGCCCGGAGGTTCACGACCGTGCTCCCGGAGGGCGGAATCGTCCCGGAGGTCGGGGAGAGGATCTCGATGTCGGCGGGCACGCCGTACTCGAGAGCCTGATACCAGAGGATCGTTCCCCCGCCGGCGATCGGCTTGCTCGCCGGAGGCGGGTACTCGTTGCTGCCGCTGGGGCCGAGGACGGAACCGAAGGGAACCGGCGCGGGCAGCGGCACGGCCGCGCCGTTGTGGTAGTAATCCGCGTTTCCGAGCCACCCCGCGCCGATGAAGTAGTATTTTCCGGCCTCGAGCGTCACCTCGATCGGGCCGGAGCCGTACCAGCCGGTTCCCGTGCCCGAGCTGACGGTCGTGGAGTGGATCTTCGTGAAGGTACCGGTCGCCTCGGTGTTCTCGTAGACGAAGAACTCGAGCGACGTCGGGCTCGTGATGGCCAGGTACTGCTCGATCTCCTTCAGCGGCACCTCGATGTCGACCTGGTAGACGTTGCCCCGGTACCGGCTCGACCCGGAGGAGGAGGACGCGGCGCTTCCCACCTCCGTCCGATCCGAACCGCTGCTTCCCGCCAGGAAGAGCGAGTAGTCGAGGTCCCCGACACCGAGATTCGAGATCGTCACGCTGTCGTCGGCGGAGGCCAGCGGCTGGACTCGGAAGTGCAGGGAGTCGGGCGTCACCGAAATCAGCGGCACCCCCAGGACGGTCAACTGAACACCGACGACATCCCTCGGATTCGCCGGGTCGTTGCCGCTGATCAGGATATTGGTACCGTAGCCGCCGGGGTCCAAACCGGACGCGTCGAAATCGACGGTGACGATCGAGGTGCCGTTCGCCGCCACGGTGTCCGCCGCCGGAGAGACGGAGAGCCAGCCGGTGCTGGGCGCCTCCCGCGTGGTGAAGATCAAGTCGTCGTTGAGCGACCCCGGATTCTCCACCGTCACGAATTGAGTGTCCGTCTCGCCCTGGTAGAGCGTGGCCTCGAGGTGGGTGGGCGTCGTGACCATCACCGGGTCTCCGGTGGCGCGCAGGAGCTGGAGGTAGGCCGCGAGCAGGTCGACCTTCGTGTTGGCCCGCGCGGCGGCCGCGGCTCCTCCCATGCCGCCGGGAATCCTCGGCGCGGCGGAGAGATCCCGTCGGGCTCCCGGATTCGCCACCCGCTCGGTCACCGGCTGAAGCACGCGGTCCAGCTCCGCCCGCTCTCTCTCCTTGAGCGCGTTCGGCCCCGCCGGTAGCGGCTCCTCCCACGGTCCCGGCGAACGGAGGCGATAGTCGAGGTCATGGGCGTCGACGAGCGGCAGGGCCGCCCCGGCATCCACGAGGCCCCCGAACTCGAAGGAGGCACCGATCGCCCGGCCGGCTTCGGCTCCGTAGCTCGGGTTGAAGACGCCGACGATGTCGCTGTTCGAGTCGTTCTTCAGGATCGCGCTGGAGGTCACCGGTTGGAGTTCGTCGATCCAGGCATTGCCCCCGGCGTAAACGAACGAGAAGCCGGCCAGGTCGTTCTGACCGATCACCCCGAACAGGTCGCCGCTCCCGTCCGGACCATCGGCCAGTCCGAAGATCGGGAGGATGTTGTACGTGGAGTCGTAGTTGAAGCAGTCACCTCCCTCGAGATAGAGTCGACCGCCCTCCTGCACGAACGCATCGAGGGCGGAGCCCTCGGCCACGTTGAGCACGTGGTTGTTGGAATAGATCCCGAGGCAGACGCACACGACCTCGTGCACCGTCAGGTCGGTGGCGAACTCGAAGAGGTCGCTCGTGAGATAGGCGCTCTCGCCCAGAGTCTGAAGGGCCGTGAACAGCTCGTTCCCGCTCGGCGAGATCGCGTCCGCCGGCTGCCAGATGAGAATGCCGGGCACGCTCCCGACGAAGCACGTCCCCGCCGACACCCGATCGCTCTCGTTCACGGGCGACTCGGAATCGATCGCGGCGACCTCGTAGGAGTAGAGGAACCCAGAGGGCGGATTGTCCACGTAGGAGTCCGCCGACCCGGTGTCCGCCGGGGTCCGGGCGAGCTCGACGAGGAAGTTCCCGTCCCGGTAGATTCGGATCCCCGCGAAATCGTCGAGCGTGGTGCCGTCGCTCTGCGTCGTCGGGTTCGTCCACGTGATGGTCGCCGACACCGAGTCGGCGGAGCAGTCCGCGTCGGACGGCGGCGCCGGATAGGGCGAGCCGCCGGCGTGAACCCGGACCACGACGTCCACGCTGAGGCTATCGGTGATGTCGTCCCGCGTCCGCAGCGTGTAGGCGTATTCCGTGCCGTCGGTCAATCCGAGATCGACGTGGCTCTCGATCCCCTGGTCGACGTTCACCAGGAACACTTCGTCCCGAAGGATGTCGATCGAGAAGTCGGTCAGGGGGGTGCCGTCGGCGTAGGTCGTCGGGTCGGTCCAGGAGAGGCTCACCGACGTGGGCGTCGTGTAGTCGCTGAATCCCGCGACGTCGGTCGGCGGGTTCGGATCGGTGGGATCCGTGACGAGGATCGGCGAGACGTAGCAGAGGAAGTTCCCCGACCGGTTGTCGCTCCAGGTCGGGAAGGCCCGTCCGCTGTGAATCGCCATCCCGATGTAGTCGCCCATGTAGCCGCCGGCGAGTCCGGGGATCGGTACGGGAATGAACTCCACGTCGCCCACCGCGAAGTCCTCCCAGGTGGATCCGCCGTCGTTCGAGACGGCCATGTAGGCGCGGGCCCGCACGTTCGCCGGATCCTCGCGGCGGTCCAAGAAGATCACCGCGAGCTGTCCCGTCACGGGATCGCAGGAGATCCACGGGAACCACTGATCGTTCGTGCCGGCATCCTGGTTCACGCGTATGGGCGTTCCCCAGGTGGTGCCCCCGTTGGTGGATTTGACGAGGTAGATTTCCGCGTCCCCGGAGTTGACCCCGGGCACGCCGATGTTCGTCCACACCACGTAGATCGCACCGTGGTTCGGCCCGCCGCTCACGTCCACCGCCATCGAGGGGAAGGAGTTCCGCCGGATGCTGGTGTTGGGGAGGGAGGTGTTTCGGTGTCCCCGGATGTTCGTGAGGAAGCGGAACTCCCCGGTCCAGCTGACCCCTCCGTCAGTGGAGACGTTGAAGCCCATCGCCGACTCGTCGGAGGGCCAGGAGTCGTAGATCGCCCAGGCGGTGTAGACCTCGCCTCCGGGACCGATCTGGATGTTGATGCCCTGGTTGTGGGAGCCGGCGGAGACTCCGTCGGAGATGTTCGTCACACCGGACCAGCTGTTTCCGCCGTCGGTCGACCGGGAGAACTCGATGTCGTCGGCGTTGGCCCCGCCCCCGAGGTTGACCCAGGAGGAGTAGAGGTTTCCGTAGTGGGCGCTCGTCGGGACGTTGTCGACCATCAGGTGGTTCTTGTCGAGCCCACCGGCGCCGGAAATGACCCGGTGCGACCAGGATCCGCCCTGGTTCGTGCTGTAGCTCACCCCCATACCGCCGCTATTGCTGATGTAGCCGACCGCCCAGCGGCCGTCGATCCCGCTGATGGTCACGGCCGGGTCGCCCCGGTTTCCCACGCCCCCGGGACCCTGGTCGTTGCCGGTCCAGGTGGCGCCGCCGTCGAAGGACCAGTAGACGCCCGTGCCGTACACCTGGGTGACCGGCCAGTCGGTCGCGTTGTTCCCCACGAACACGATGTCCGGGTTGTTCGGGTCGACGAAAACCGAGTTCTCGCTCTGCGTCACGGTCGACGAGGGCAGAACCGCGACGTCCGGCGAGTCAGCGGGAGAGCGGAGGGCCCGCTCCACCAGCGAAGAGTGTCGAATCACCTCTCCGGCCTCGGCCGGGGCGGCGTCTTCGACGACGTAGATCATGCTCCAGCGCGGATCCGGCACCTCTTGGCCACTCTTCTCATCGAGAGCGGAGACGGTCGTGGCCGCGAAGGTGATCATCAGCCCGGCGAGAGTCAGCAGACGGAATCCCGGGGTGTGAGAGCGGCGGAAGTGTACATCGGCCCTGTGGTTCATGGGGTCACTCCGGTGATGATACGGATGCGGGGGAGGGCCGGGGACTTCCCGGCGCTTCTCCGGCGACCGAAGTCGGGGGGAGCACGCTCCTCCCATCGTACCGGAACCCGGCTGCGGACTCCACGACGGATCGAGGGGCGGGGGCGGCGGGAGAAGCGAGGGGCCGGAGGGACGCAGAAGGGGCCCCCGGAAGCCGAAACGACTCGTCGGCGGGCGTCCGGGAGGACACCCGCCGACGGCCCGGGATCGGGGAATCGCGCCCGGGGTGCCGACGCCCGACCAGCTCGCGTCCGCCCCGAGGCCGGAGGTACGGTCGACGTCTGGACCGACCGGCGGGGCCATCCTAAATTAGACTGCACATCTCACCGGCCTCTGCTGCGGCAGCGGCAAAGTGCAGGCCGGGCCGAGGCCCCCGGGGCACTCCGTGCGCCCGCGGTGCCCTCGCGACCCACGATTCCCGTCCCTCCGTCGGAGACCCCGAATGGACCACGTTTTCGGTCCCGTACCCTCCCGCCGCCTGGGACGGTCTCTGGGCGTCGATCCGATTCCGTTCATGACGTGCAATTACGTCTGCATCTACTGCCAGCTCGGGCGCACCACGCACATGACGAACGAGCGGAAGGACTTCTTTCCTCCGGAGGACATCCTGCGGGACCTCGCCGGGGCGCTGTCCGTGCACGGCGGGGAGATCGACTGGATCACGATCGTGGGCAACGGCGAGCCCACTCTCTACCGGAGCCTCGGACGCCTGATCCGGGGCGCGAAGGAGCTCACCGACGTCCCGGTCGCGGTGATCACGAACGGGAGCTTGCTCGACCGTGCCGACGTGGTCGACGATCTCCGCGCCGCGGACCTCGTGATCCCTTCGCTCGATGCCGCCGATCCGCAGACCTTCCGAAAGATCAATCGCTCCCACCGGGCCATCCGCGTCGAGCAGGTCGTGGAGGGTCTCGTCCGGTTCCGCGCGGAGTACGCGGGAAGGCTCTGGCTCGAGATCATGCTGGTGCGGGGGGTGAACGACGGCGAGGCGTCCCTACGGGCGCTGCGCGAGGCCATCGACCGGATCGCCCCCGATCGCGTCTTCGTGAACACGCCGGTCCGTCCTCCGGCCGAAGCGGGGGTCGGGGGCCCTTCCGAAGAGGCCCTGGCACGAGCCCGAAGGACGCTCGGTGCGACGGAACCCTCCGGGAGCCGCCCCGCGGCGGTGAAGCGCGGAGACTCGTCCACCCCGGACGAGCTCCTTCTCCAGGCGCTCCGGCGCCATCCGATGCGGAAGGAAGAGCTGCCGGAAGCCTTCGAGGCGTGGTCCGCGGACGACCTGAGCCTCGCCGTCGATCGTCTCGTGGCCGCGGGACGGCTCCGAGAGATCGTTCACCAGGGGGAGCTCTTCCTCGCGCCGGGGGAGGGACGCTTCGGGTCCGCCCGTTGAGCCGCCCCGGCTTCGCCCGTGGAGTCCCCGGTTGAGCCGCCGCTGAGGCGTCCCCTCGTCGGCCCGCCCGCCGCTCAGGCGGAGACGGGCGTCCGGATGTCCAGACCGAGCTGACGCGTCAGTGAGTCGAGCTCGGGTCCCGACGCGGGAAGACACGAGACGATCTTGTCCGCGTGACGACGGACCCAGTCGGGGGCCTCGGGACCGGGCACCGGCGGGCCCTCCGCCCCGAGCAGGTGACGCCACTCCCTGCGGTGCGCCTCCTCGTACTCGCGCAGCGAATCCAGGGAGGCGCGGTCGAGGAGGATCTCCTCGAGGCGAGTCACCAGGTCGCGCGTCTCGCGCAGCGCCGTGTTCATGCCCTGGACTCCGATCGGACCCGTCTGATGGGCGGCGTCTCCCGCGAGCCAGACGTGTTCCCGACCGTAGTTGGCCGCCATCCCGGGCTCGAAGGGAACGGTCTTCGACCAGCGCAACTCGGTCGGGCGGAGCTCGAACCACGGGGCGCGCTCTTCGATCAGCTCCTGGAAGAGCTGGGCCGTCGGCTCGAAGGTATGCTCCGATCCCGCCGGGACCGCGATCCGCGTCTTGGTCCGACGGTCGACCCGGCCGTCGGGTCGGGAGAGACCGATGCTCCACCGGAGGCGGTTCCCCGGCATCGGCCAGAGGACGCTGGCGGTGTCCTCGTGAAGGACGATCCGCACCTCGTTGCGATACTCCTGAGCGCCGTCGAACTCGAACACGAGGAAGCGCAGGGGTGGTCCCAGAGGATCGTAGGGGATGCCGAGAAGATCCCGGACCGTCGAGTGGTGTCCGTCGGCGCCGATGAGGAAGCGGGGGTGGATCTGGAACGTCTCCTCGACGACCCATCGCGCCGAGACGTCCTCCGCCTGGTGCGTGTCGGGACCGAGGCGACCGATCTGGGCGAAGATCTGGTCCTCCCCCTGGGTGAGACCGCACAGGCGATGGTTCCACTGCACGGCGCCGCCGGTCCTCTTGAGGCGCTCTTCCAGAACGTCCTCGAACGAGCTCTGGGGGAGGACCAGAACGAATGGAAACGTCGTTCGCAGTGCCGTGAGATCGAGCTCCAGCTTCCGTTCCGGACCGTCGTACAGGACCACCCGGTCGACCCGATGGCCGCGGGCGATGACCTCGTCGGCGAGATCCATCTCGTCGAGGAGGGTCAGCGTGTACGGATGGAGGGCCAGGGCGTAGCTGCGGGCCGCCGTGTGCCATTCCTCGTCGATGATGCGAAGGGGGACGCCCCTCTCCGCGAGGGAGATGCCCGTGTACAGACCGATGGGCCCGGCCCCGACGATCAGCGCTTCCGTCTCCGGAGGATGGTACATGGTGGCCCCCTTTCTAGCCTCTCACGTTAAGCCGAAGGGCCGCGAGAGTCCAGCGTCTCTCCGCAGGTGCCCTCGCACGCGCCGCAGTGCCGACGAACGCCGGGAGCGTTCGGATCCACGCGGGCGATCCGACGCTGAAGGAGAATCCAGGCGCCGCAGGTCGCTCCGAGCGCCGCGATCGCGCTGACATGGACGAGCATGGACTCCTCATCCACCGTCTCAAGCGCTGCTGAACAGTCCGGCGAATCCCATGAACGCCATGGAGAGAATGCCCGCGATGATCAGGTTCATCGCCGTCCCGCGCACGACCGAGGGGACGGACGACAGCTCCGCCTCCTGTCGGAGTCCGGCCATGAGCACGAGGGCGAGCGTGAGCCCGGATCCCGCCCCGAGCGCGTAGACCAGCCCCTGCACGAGCCCGTACCCGCGATTGGTCTGGAACAGGGCGAGCCCGAGAATCGCGCAGTTCGTCGTGATCAGCGGAAGGAAGATGCCCAACGCCCGGAAGAGGGCGGGGCTCACCTTGCGAATCACCATCTCCACGAACTGGACGGTGCTCGCGATCACCACGATGAAGCTGATGAGCCGGAGATAGGGCGCGTGCGGCAGGACGAAGCGCTCGAGCGCCCACGCGCAGATCGACGTGATGACGAGCACGAAGATGTTCGCGAGCCCCAGACGAAACGCGGTGTCGAGCCTTCCCGACACCCCGAAGAACGGGCAGAGGCCGAGGAAGTAGGACAGCGTGAAGTTGTTCACCACCATCGCGCTCACGAAGATCCAGAGGAGCTCGCCGGTCATGCCGCTCTCCTCCGGACCGCTTCGGACCTCCCCCCGATCTCGGCCGGCCGCCGTCGCCAGGTCTTCATCGAGTTGAAGAAGAGCAGGATGAGTCCGAGCATCAGGAATCCGCCGGGGGGGAGGATCATGATGACCCAGGGCTCGAAGCGGGGACCGAAGAGCGAGATGCCGAAGAGGGATCCGTTTCCCAGGACCTCTCGGGCCGCCCCGAGACAGAACAGGGCGAAGGCGAAGCCGACCGTCATCCCCAGCGCGTCCGCCATGGCCATGCGAACCGTGTTCCGCGAGGCGAACGCCTCCTGCCGGCCGAGGATGAGGCAGTTGACGACGATGAGCGAGATGAAGGCCCCCAGCTCCTTGTGGATGGCGGGCAGCATCGCCTTGAGCGTGAGGTCGGCCACCGTGACGAACGTCGCGATGATGATGATGTAGGTCGAGATCCGGACCTGTCGGGGAATGTGGTTCCGGAGCAGGGAGACGAGGAGGCTGGAGCCGAGGAGGACGAACGCCGTCGCTCCGGCCATGGCGAGCGCGTTGATCGCCGTGTTCGTCACCGCGAGCATGGGGCACATGCCGAGCACCTGGACGAAGACCGGATTCTCCTTCCAGAGCCCTTTCACGAACTCGTGCTGGGCGCGACCCGGCTCGTGCGCCACCTCTCAGCTCCCCTCTCCCGGCCCCGGCTCCGTTCCCGGCTCCGGGAGGCGCGGGATCCACCGGCGACTCGTGCTGCTGACGATCTTGGCCACCGCCTTCGAGGAGATGGTGGCGCCGGTGATCCCGTCGAGCTCGTTCGGCGCCCGGCTCGCGCCCCTCTTCGTCACCACGATCTCGGGGTCCACCGACAGCTCCCGGAAGCTCTCCACGAATTCGACGTCCTTGAAGATCTTGTCCCCGAGACCGGGGGTCTCCCGGCTCTCGAGCACGCGCATCCCCACGACGAGCCTCCGCTTCGGGTCGTAGCCGAAGATCAGCCGGATCGTGTCCTGGAACCCGGGACCGTCCCCGGGAATCGCGTAGCCGAGGAACCGACCGTCGGCGTCGTAGGCACCGAAGATCGCCTCGCCCTCCTCGTCGTCCTCGACGAGCGGGCGGAGACCGGTCTCGGTCGCGCCGAGCCGGCGCATCGAGGCGGCCCCCGGCACGACCTCGAACACGGCGCGCCGCAGCGCTTCGGTCTGGTTGGCCACGATGCGCGGCAGCGTCGTCTCGTAGACTCCGACGAGGACCAGTCCCGAGAGAATCCCGGCCACGGTCAAGGTGGCCACGAGACGGCCGGACCGGGTCGAGGAAGCCGCCGCCTCCGCCGTCATGACGACTTCCCCCGACCGAAGGGGAGAGGCTGCGTGCGCCGGTCCAGAAGAGGAGTCGCCGCGTTCATGAGCAGGATCGCGTACATCGTTCCCTCGGGGAATCCGCCGAAGAGCCGGATCAGCACGACGAGGAAGCCGACCCCCGCGCCGAAGACGAGAGCTCCCTTCGGTGCGATCGGCGAGGTCACCGGGTCGGTGGCCATGAACACGGTGCCGAAGAGCAGCCCGCCGGAGAGGAGCATGAAGACAGGGGGCGGGAAGCGGGACGAGTCCATCGCGTGCAGGATCCCGCTGAACACCGCCACCGTGACCAGGATGGCCACCGGAATCCGCCAGTCGAACGTCCGGCGAAGCGCGAGACCGAGGCCGCAGAGAATGAGGAGCCCGGCGCTCGTCTCGCCGAGGCAACCGCCGGTGGCTCCGGTCAGGAGGTCGGAGAGCCCGGCGAGGACTCCCTCGAACTTCATCCGGGCCA
>JALGZR010000243.1 GCA_025774805.1 bacterium | reverse complement strand
CCGCTTCGGCAGGCGGACGGTGAGCTGGTCGTCCTCGTGCGCGAACTTCGCCCCCTTCCCGTCGACCGTGACCCGGGAGACCTTCATGGCGGCGGCGTCCAGCGTCACCTCGCGCATCCCGCCGTTGATCGGCGAGAGCGTGAGCGTGGCCGTGCCCGCGACGGTCCCCGCCCTGTCGTCGATCCTGATGCGGAGCTTCAGATGCTGGAGGTTGTAGCTCCGGTCCCGCGGCCCGTGCTCCGGCGCGTCGTCGTCGGCGAACCCCTTCGCCCCGGCCCCGCGTGTGCGCCCACGGCATGACAGCTCCGTCGATGGCATTGGGTTTCTCCCCGGGACGCGCTACCATGGGACGCTATTTAGGATTTCGGCCGACAGGTGAGGCGTCGGCCGGACCGGGCTCCGGGACTTCCTCGATGACCGCCATGGGAGGCGCGGCGGGGACCTCGGGGACCTCCTCGTCCTCCTTTCGGCGCCGCCGCCAGGCGAGGAGCACGATCACGAGGATCGTCGCGGCGATCAGCGCGAGGAGGGCCCACAGGCCGAACCCGGCGACCTCCTCCGTGTCGGCCTCCCGCACCGCCGTGAGGTCCCACCGGTAGGGCTCCGGCATCGGGTTGCCGGCGAGGTCCTGCACGGTGAGCACGGCGACCTCGAAGGGGCGCCCCGGCGGGAGCGGGAGCGTCGCCTCGAAGATGAGGGCGTCTCCCTCCCAGCGCACGACCCCGTCCGACGCGTTCCAGACGCCGACGTCGGAACGGATCTCCAGGTCCAGGGTGTCCGGGTCCACCGGCTCCGTGAACGTGATGCGCAGGTGCAGGTCCTCCGGGTCCACCGACCCGAAGGACGGGTCCGTCGTCTCCACCGCCGGCGGCACGTTGTCGTGCCAGACCGTCGCGTCCGGAGCGTCCGGCGGCGCCTCGCGGTTCCCCGCGAAGTCAAGGCCGACGGAGTAGAAGTCGAACCGGCCCTGGCCGGAGAAGGTGAAGGCGACCGGCGTCCCCGAGAAGGAGCCGTGCAGCGCCCACGTGCCGCTGTTCCACCGCACCCAGACCTCGACGGCGGAGAGCCCGCTGCCTCCGTTGTCCGTGGCGTTGAGCGTCAGGGTGATGTCCGCGGCGATGCTGAATGCGGACAGCGGTTCCACATTCGTCACCGGCGGCTGGAGGTCCACGACGAGGACGAGCGTCTCGTTCGAGGTCCCGGTGTCCGAGGAGACGCGGACCGTAAGGCTCCCGAGGGCGAGCGCCGTGAACGTCGCGTGGTACACGCCGGCGATCCCGTCCGCGTCCGGAGAGAGCGTCCCGAAGGCCGGGTCCCCGTCCAACGTCCATGTGGCCTGCCACGACGAGTTCAGACGTCCCTGATCGTCCGCCGCACGCGCCCGGAAGACGACGACGTCGCCGATCTCCACCTCGAGGGGTCCCGGGGGGATCAGCTCGACCACCGCGAGGTCGTCCGAGGGCATGACGATGATCGCGCTCTCGTTCTGCAGCCCGCCGCCCGTGACCGTGATGTTGTCGAGGCCCTCCTGGCCGGGGAATCCGATGAACGTCGCGAGGTACCCCGTGAGCGCGTCCCCGCCGGACGGGAGGACGGCGCCGCGCGCGTTCGTCGAGGCCCACGCGGGCGTCCACGACGTGTTCACGTTCCCGTGCGCGTCGTAGGCGAGCGCGGTGTACGTGAGCGGGGACCCGGGGTTGAGGACGATGGGGCCTGGCCACGGATCGATCGTCAGTTCCCGGATGGCGCCGGCGAGCACGTCGATCGTCGTGCGGTTCTGGACGGGCCCGGAGGCGACGCGGAGGACGTCCTGCCCCACGACCGTCCCGGCGGTGTACTGCACGGTGTGGCCCACGACGGCGTTCCCGCCATAGCTCCCGAGGGTCCCGTTCAACCCGATCAGGTCCCAGAACGGGGACCAGGTCAGGTTCTGGTTGCCGAAGGCGTCGAAACCCTTCGCGCGGAAGGTCACGTGGTCCTCCGCGTGCACGCCGACGGTCGGCCATGGCGTCACCTCGATGCGGTCGAGGGCGCCCGCGACGACGGCGATCGTGCTCTGCGCCGCCACGCCCCCGCCGTGGACCCGGATCACGTCCGTCCCGGACGCCGTCCCCGCCCGGTAGACTGCC
>JALGZR010000242.1 GCA_025774805.1 bacterium | reverse complement strand
CCGTCTGTACGGTCAGTTCGCGGCCCGGGGCACGTCGCTTCGATGACCGGCCTCACGATCCTCGGAGTGCCGAGACCGAGCCCGGCAGCGCCCCCGCTCTCGGCCCTCGACTTCCCCCCCGGCGACGCGGTGTCGGCGCCCGGGTCTGGGAGAGCCATCCCACCCACGATGATCCGAGCTCCTCGGGCCGTCGCCTGCGGCAGCCACTTCGCGCGGTTCACCGCGGGGAACAGGACCTCGGAAGTGAGGCGAGTCACCGTGCTGCGCTGATTCCCGTCATCGGGAGATTCGCGCCGTTCGCGAGTCCGTTCAGATCGCGAACCCGATCTGCCGAACTCTGGGAAGGTGTCCAGCTCCCGCCCTTCGTGGGCGGGGGCAGGACGTCCGCGCGAACGCGCGGTCGGGAGAAGGGCGAGGTCCGGGAGAAGACGTTGCGATTGGCCAAGAGCGTGGGGATCAGCGTCGCCGTTCTCGGGTCGTTCAGCCTGGGCTACGAGATCCACCGCCGGGAGTGGGTTCCCCTGCCCGTGAGACAGTACCTGCTGCGCCTCCGCGATCCCGAAGAGGCACCCCCCGGATGGTCCTTTGCGCACGAGCGACTCCGAAGCGCGCGGCCTTCCCCTGGAGCCCGGGCGATCGGAACCCTCGGGTACCTCGGCGGGTACACGCTCGCCACCGAATCGAAAGACGTGACGACTCACGACCCGCGGCGTGCCTCGGGCGGCGTCAATCTCTACGTGTCCGGCCATGCCCCCGAAGCGATCCTCATGGACATGGCGGGGACCGTGCTGCACCGGTGGCGTCATGACTTCCGGGCGGAGTGGCCGGATGCCGGGCCCTGCCGCATCTTCGGCGACGAGGGGCAACGATACTGGAGACGCGCCCATCTCTTCGAGAACGGGGACCTCCTCGCGATCTACGAAGGGTTCGCCCTCGTCAAGCTGGACAAGAACTCCCACGTGCTCTGGACGCGGTACGCGCCCTACCACCACGACCTCGAGGTCGCGCCGGACGGGCGCATCTTCGTACTCGACCGAGACGTCCGGCACCGCGGTCGGTGGGAGGCCGATGTGGAGGACTTCGTCGCCGTGCTCAGCCCGGACGGGGATCCCCTGAAACGGGTCTCGATCCTCGAGTGCTTCGATCGGTCGCGCTTCGCTCCCATGCTGGAGCAGATGCCCCGTGTCGGCGACGGATTCCACACGAACACGCTTCAGGTGCTGGATGGTTCGGCGGTCCACGGCCCCCCGGCGTTTCGCGCCGGGAACGTGCTGGTGTCGATTCGCCAGTTGAACATCGTGGCGACCCTGGATCTCGAGGCGGAGGAGGTGGTATGGGCGCTGGGAGGTCTCTGGAAGCGCCAGCACCAGCCGGAGCTGCTCCCGGGACCGCGCCTGCTCGTCTTCGACAACCAGGGGAACGCCGGGAAGTCTCGAGTGATCGAGCTGGATCCGTTCACGCAGGAGATCCTGTGGGCGTACTCGGGGGAGGGGGATGCACCGCTCGACAGCCACGTCCTCGGCTCGTGCCAGCGCCTTCCCAACGGCAACACGCTGATCACGGAGTCGACGAGGGGACGGGCCATCGAGGTGACCCCCGCCGGCGAGATCGTCTGGGAGTTCCACAACCCGCACCGGGCGGGAGAGAGGGGCGAGCTCGTGGCGAACCTGTGCGAGGTGATCCGGCTCGGGCCGGAGTTCCCGATGGATTGTATGGGGAGGGGATCGGTCCCGGAGACCCCGCTGCTCGCTTCCCGCGACGGTATCTGAACCGTACCCGCGCGGACCGGAAGCCGGAGCCGGATCAGTCCACGTACCCGAGCGCGCGCAGCTGATCGACGTAGTCCGCCGGAAGGCTGTCGACCGCGGTGGGATCCCGCTGGATCGCGCCGGCGACGCGCGACAGGATCTCCTCCCGCAGCCGCCGCGCCACCTCCGGGTACTCTTCCACCACGTTCCGGAGCTCGAGCGGATCGGCCCTGAGATCGTAGAGCTCGTCGGGCTGCTCCGTCGCGTGGAAGTACTTCCAGTCCCGCCCGGTCAGGCTGTACTGCAATCCGGGTCCCAGCTTCTTCACCCGTCCGTGCGCCCGCTCCGAGAAGACGTACTCCCAGCCGGGCTCGCTCAGCATGTTCCGG
>JALGZR010000241.1 GCA_025774805.1 bacterium | reverse complement strand
ATCTGCTGCTTCGCATCTCGAACACGCCGACCGGAACCATCGAGAACGGTGCCGACCAGTACCTGTCGCCCGTCACGACCGACACGCAGATCCTCAGCCACGGATCCGCCGTCTCGGACAATCTCGTGCAGATCCAGACCAAGGTTCTCCTGGATTGGACGAAGGACGTGCCCGGGACCTACGACGTCAACCTCACGTACACGCTGGTCGTGCACCTGCCGTGACCGTCCGGCGGGAACGAACGAAAGGGGACCCATGAAGAGACCGCGGATCGGAACGCTGGGCGGAGCGGCGCTGCTCTCCACTCTGCTCCCGTTCATCGGGGCTCAGGCCGGATTCGTCGCGTCGCCGATGGAGCTCCACTACGAGGTGGCCGCGGGAACGGAGGGAGCGCTCACGCTGAACATCTCGAACAAGGCGGACGATCCGCTCACGGTCCGGATGTACCTCGTGGACAGCCGCTTCGGCCGTGACGGCGCGGAGGAGAATCTGGATCCCGGTACGCTCGACCGGAGCTGCGCCGACTGGGTGCGGCTCGAGGAGAACGTCCTCGACTTCGGGCCGCGCGAGGTCCGTCGCGTCCGCGTGTCGCTCGCGGCGCCCCCGGCCGCGCGCGGCAGCTACTGGACGAAGCTCTTCCTCGAGGAGATCAGCTCGCCGCAGGTCACCACGACCGTCCACGGGGATCGTACGTACAACATCTTCATGAAGCAGCGTCTCGGCGTCCGCATCTTCCAGGACGTCCCGGGGACCGGAGCTCCGGACGTGTCCATCGCGAGCATGGAGATCCGCGAATCGGAGGACGAGCGGCACTCGGCCGTGCTCGTGGACGTCGTGAACACCGGGAACACGATTCTCCGCTGCACCGGCGAGCTCGAGCTGCGGGACGCGACGGGCGCCGTCGCGGAGAAGATCCCGATGGGCTCGCTCGGCCGCTTCGTGGTCTTCCCGGACGGCGAGCGCACGATCGCGGCCCGGCCGCGCCCGGATCTTCCTCCCGGGACCTACACGGCCCTGGCTCTCATCGACTTCGGAGGAGATCACCTCGTCGCCGGAGACGTTCTCCTCGAGGTCCCGGCGCCGGCGGTCGCCCGCGGCGACGAACGCACCGGAGGTTCCTGAGGTGCGGAGGCTCCGCGACTCCGTGATCGGGGCGATCGCCCTTCTCCCGGTGGGAAGCCCCGCCGCGACCACCGTGTCCGTCGAGGCGGAAGTCCTCGTGCCGGTGGCGCAGCACCTGGAGACGACTGCCGGCATCCTCGAGGCACCCGTCGCCGACGCCTCCGATCTCGAACGGGGGTTCCTCGACGTGCCCGAGCCCGTCGTGCTCGTCGTGTCGAGCAACGTCCCGTGGGAGCTGTTCGTGCGCGTCGCGAGCCCGGCGCGATCCGCGACGCCGGGAGCGACGACCGTTCTCGGCCGGCTGGAGGGAAGTCCGTTCGCCGAGATCGGAGCCGCTTGGTCGTCGCTCGCGACGGGCGATTCCGGGACCGACGGGACGTCGCTGCGACTCCGCCTGCGGCTGGTGCTGTCCTGGACCGAGGCGACGCCGGGGCGGCACCAGCCCCGGCTCGAGTACCGGCTCGCCCCGAGGGGGACTTGAGGCTTGACGGCGAGGCGCGCGGGACGGGGTCGGCTCGGGCGCGGGCTCCTCGTGCTGTCCCTGGCGCTGCCCGCGGCGGCTCCGCCGGAAGCGACGCCGGAGCGGACGATCCCGCTACGGACCGACCCGGGGCGTCTCGTTCTCGCCCCCGTCGAGAGGGAAGACCTGCTCGCGGAACGCGGGGAGCCGGGGCGCACCCGACAGCACTCCCGGGTCTCGGTGGACGTGGAGCCGCCCGAGCCCGGTCGCGGCTGGGAGCTCACGCTCCGGACGGACCCGGCCGCGCGCTCGGTCTCCGCCGAGAAGTCGCCGCGGGTCTACTGGAAGCTGTCCGCGGAGTCCGCGTCCGAGTTCCGGAGGCTCGGAGAGCACGGACAGGTCGTCGTGCGCAGCCCGGACTCCCGAAGCGCGAAGGTCACCGTCGACCTCGCCTTCTGCATCGACTGGGAGGTGGCCCCGGGGCGCCATGAGGTGGACTTCCTCTTCTCGATCGAGCCTCTCTGAACAGCTCGGACTCCGGACCGCCTGTCTCGCGGGCCTGC
>JALGZR010000240.1 GCA_025774805.1 bacterium | reverse complement strand
TGGGGACGTGGCGAAAGACCTTCGAGGGATCGGAGTTCCTCCGGTTCCGGTCCCTATCCCGGTTCCATGCGGCGTTCGGGGGGGATGCGGAGGGCGATGGGGCGAGGGGAACGGAGATCGAGACGGGAGAAGCGGGCAAGGCCTCCTCCGGCATCCGCCTCCTGGCCGCCTTCGTCCTGGAGGCCCTCTTCAAGATCGTCCACCTCGTCCTGGCCGTCGTGGAGGTCCTGATCAAGGCGATCGCCGGTGTTCTCTTCCTGGTTCTCTACATTGTCCCCTACCCGGTCGTGCTCCTCGCGGCGCGCTGGATCC
Organism: bacterium; assembly: GCA_025774805.1. Lineage (GTDB taxonomy): Bacteria > ARS69 > ARS69 > ARS69 > ARS69 > JALGZR01. The sequence continues at coordinate 1,838 of JALGZR010000240.1, read as the reverse complement.
CCGTCGAAAAGGCGACCCGGTGGCGCGAGGCCGCCGCGGAGTGGTTCCTGAGAAACGAGGGGGTTGTTCTGCATCGGATTCGTGGGGGACAGCCGCTCTGGGAGCGGAATTTCACCTTCCGGCCCCCGCACGATATTCACGCGGGCTTCGCGGGCCTCGGGCACTGGGCCAAACGATGGATCGGCCCGGCGGGATCCCCTCTGCTGAGGAGAATGGTCCGGTTCCCGCTCGCAATCCCCGCCCTCCTCATCGGGACTCTCTATCTCCTCTTCCGCTACGTCTTTCACCACCTCTTTTCCCTGGTCGGGAAGATCGGAGTCCTCCTCATCCATCTCGCGATCCTGACCGCGATGATTCTCGTCGTGGTCCTGGGGGCGATCCTGAAGCCGATCTTCCGGGTCCTCCTCTATCTCTTCGACCGCGGGTACGGCCGCCTGAGCGAGCTCTACCCGGGGGTGCTGGCGCGCGCCGTCCGGAATCCCGGCGGGGTCGTCCTGGCGGCGGGGCTCCCGTTCTTGATCAGCCTCCTCCTCATCCTGCCGAGGGTCGGACAGGAGCTGATTCCCGAGGTCCACCAGGGCGAGTTCAACGTCGAGGTGACGATGCCGGTCGGAAACCCGCTGGCCAAAACGCTCGGCCAGGTTCGGCCGGTCGAGGAGCTCATCCTGTCACGGGATCACATCGACAATGTGGCGACGGTCGTGGGGGTCGAGAAGAAATCGAATCCCTCGGCGGAGGAGGGCGAACACACCGCGAAACTGACGGTTCGGGTCGAACCGGGCGGCGACATTGTGGAGCGGGAGGAGGGCATCGTTCGGGACCTCCGGAGTCGGCTGGTCCGGATCCCCGACATGGACGTGAAGATCTCCCGGCCGACCATCTTCAGCTTCAAGACGCCGGTGGAGGTGGAGATCCGGGGGTACGATCTCACCTCCCTGTCCCGGACCAGCCAGGACGTATTGCTCCGGATGAGGGAGGTTCCCGGCTTCTCCGACGTCAAGGCCAACATCCAGAAAGGGTATCCCGAGGTCCAGATCCGGTACGACCGGGACCAGCTCGCCCGCTACGGGTTGAGCGTCTTCGATGTCGCCTCCCTCGTCCGGAACAAGATCCTGGGGGACGTGGCGACGGAATACCGGGACGAGGACCGAAAGATCGACATCCGGGTGCGCCTCCGGGACATCGACCGGGAGAGCGTGGACGACCTCTACCGGCTGACGGTCAACCCCGGGGACGAGATCCCGATCCCGCTCTCGGCGGTCGCGGACATCGAGGTCCGGGAGGGCCCGAGCGAGATCCGGAGGATCGATCAGCAGCGGGCCGCCTTGATCACGGCCAACCTGAACGGGGTTGATCTCGGCGGTGCGACTCGGGCGATCTACTCGATCTTCGACGATGTCCGGCTCCCGGCCGATTTCAGTTTCATCGTCAGCGGGCAGAACCGGGAGATGGAGACGTCGATGCGGAGCCTCTTCTTCGCCATGGCCCTCGCGATCTTCCTCGTCTACGTGGTGATGGCGAGCCAGTTCGAGTCGCTGCTCCATCCCTTCGTGATCATCTTCACCGTCCCGCTGGCCCTGATCGGCGTGATTCTCACGCTCTGGGCCCTGGGGATCTCGATCAGCGTGATGGTCTTCATCGGCTTCATCATGCTGGTCGGGATCGTGGTGAACAACGCCATCGTCCTGATCGACTACATCAACACCCTGCGGCGCAGGGGGATGGAAAAGATGGAGGCGATCCTTCTCGCGGGGAGGGTTCGGCTGCGCCCGATCCTGATGACGACGACCACGACCGTCCTCGGGCTCCTGCCGATGGCGCTCGGGATCGGCGAGGGA
>JALGZR010000239.1 GCA_025774805.1 bacterium | reverse complement strand
TAATGTCGTAGTTGCCGTAGATCGAGACGATCTCGCGGATCAGATCCATGCCGACCGCGCCAATGTCGTCGAGGCGTCCGAGGAAGGGCGAGATGTACGTGGCACCCGCCTTCGCCGCCAGGAGCGCCTGATTGGACGAGAAGACCAGGGTAACGTTCGTCTCGACGCCATCACCGGAGAGGATCCGGACCGCTTTCATCCCCTCCTTCGTCATCGGACTCTTGACGCATATGTTCGGCGCGATCTCCCGGAGCTTCTTCGCCTCGCGGATCATCGTCTCGTGATCGTTGCCGACCACCTCCCCGTTCACCGGGCCGGGCACGATCTCGCAGATCTCGCGAAGCACGTCGAAGGGGTTCTTCCCCTCTTTCGCAAGAAGGGTCGGATTGGTCGTCACGCCGTCGAGAATGCCGATGGAGGCGGCCTCCCGGATCTCGCCGACATTGGCGGTGTCAAGAAAGAACTTCATGCATACCTCCTTGGAGAAACACCGGAGAGGAAGATTCGGATTCGTAGAAAACGTCCACCAGAAAGAGTCCCTGCGCCGGTGCCGACGGGCCGGCAACGGTCCGATCCCGGGCCTCGAGTATCTCCGGAATCCGACCGGCGGGCAGGGAGCCCCGCCCCACCTCCACCATCGTCCCGACGAGATTGCGCACCATCCGATGCACGAACCGGTTCGCCTTGATCTCGAAGTGGAGCTCGTCCCCCTCGCGGCGCCATTCGGCCCGCTCAACCACGACCCGGTTCTCCATCCCCTTTCGCGTCGAGGCGGCGAAGGAGGAGAAGTCGTGCTCCCCCCGGAAGAAGCGGGGGGAGCGCTGCATCGCCTCGAAGTCGAGAGGGTAGCGGACCTGCCACGCGCAACGGCGGCGGCGCGGATCCCGCCGCGGAACGATCCGGTACCGGTAGGCGCGCGCCGTCGCATGGCGCCGGGCGTCGAAACCGGAATCGGCCTCCCACAGACCGAGCAAGGCGATGTCGTCGGGAAGCCGGCCGGGAAGAGCTCGCTCGATGGTCGGGGCCCCGAGTTTCGTAGCGGAGCGGAAGTGGGCGACCTGGCAGAGCGCATGGACTCCGGCGTCTGTCCGCCCCGAACCGACTATGCGAACCGGCTCATCGAGAAGACCGGCGAGGCCTCTCTCGATCTCCCCCTGAACGCTTCGATGCTCCGGCTGAACCTGCCAGCCGGCAAAGTCGGTTCCGTCGTACGACAAGTGGATTCGAAACTTCCGGACGGGCCGTTCGATCGCCTTCGTTCTCCGAGAATGGGTGCCCCCGAACAGTTGGTCCAAACCGCGCAACTACAAAGTTAACAAAGGGTAAGCGGAGGGTCAAAGGAAAAGAGAGCCGGCTAGGCGGGGGAGAGGGTGGGATACCTCCCCGCAGGGGGCCAGAGAAGAGTCGAGCTCCCTGCGGGGGGGAGAGTGGGGGGCCTCCCCGCAGGGGGCTAGAAAAGGGTTAAGCCCCCTGCGGGGAGGCCCACCACCCTCCCCCCCGCGGCGGAACGCGACAGAAACAGGTGGTGACCCACTTACTGGTTCCGGCCCCCCCTCCTCCATCGGAGTGAGGCGACGAGAGCCGCGGCGACCAGGAAGAGCTCGACCCGGGGAAACCAGTCCCCGTACCTCCGGTAGAAGGTGCTCAATCGCGTGGCGTGGATCTCTCCGACCACCACCCCCCGCTCGAGTAGAGGGAGCGATTCGATCACCCGCCCGAAGGGATCGGCGATCAGACTGATGCCGGTGTTCGCCGCACGCACGAGATAGAGGCCGAGCTCGACGCACCGGAAACGCGCCATCTCCGCGTGCTGGTAAGGCGCCGCCGTCTCGCCGAACCAGGCGTCGTTCGTGAGATTCACGAGATACGTCGCCCCCTCGAGGACGAACCGCCGGCAGAGATCGGGGAAGATCGCCTCGAAGCAGATGTTGGCCGAGAAGGGAGCGGGATCGCCCGGGAAGACGGTGTAATCCCGGCCGCTCGCGAAGTCGGCCTCCCCGAAATCGAGATCGGCGATCCACCCGAAGCGGTCGTGCAGAGGGAGCCGTTCTCCGAAAGGTACCAATTGGATCTTGCGGTACTCCCCCCCCTCGGCCCCTTCCCGCGTGAGGTAGAGGCACGAGTTGTACGACTCGTAACCCCCGCCGGCGCGAT
>JALGZR010000238.1 GCA_025774805.1 bacterium | reverse complement strand
TCACGGGCGGATCATCGCCATGGGAACCCTCCCCGATCTCCGGTCTCTCCTCGGTGAGCGCGACCTGCTCCGCCTCTCCGGCCGATTCGAACCGAACGCGGTCGTCGAGGCCATGTCACGCCTTGAGGCGATCGAGCTCGTCCAGGTGGATGCGGAATCAATGACCCTCGCCGTCCCTGAGGCGTCGACCCGACTGTCGGCCATCTTTCGATCTCTGGCAGGGGCGGGAGCGGAGATTCGGGAGACGGTCCTCTCGCAGCCGAGTCTGGAGAGTCTCTTCATTAAGCTGACCGGAAAGGAGCTCAGGGAGTAGCCGTGGGCTTCGTCTGGAGTACCGCCCGGAAGGAACTCCGGCGCCACCGCCGGGATCCTCTCGGGCTCGTCTTCTGGATCGGGATCCCCCTCATCGTCGGGGGGCTGATCATACTGGCGAGCGGTGGATCGGAGGGGCCGAGCCCGCAGGCGCACCTCCTCGTGGCCGACGAAGACGATAGTTTTTTGAGCCATTTGTTGATCGGAGCCCTGAGCCAGGACGCGGCGGGCGGCCTCATCCGTGCCGAGGCGACCGATCGGGGGGCGGGGACGGCCCGGATGGATGCGGGGGGGGCCACGGCGCTCCTGGTGATTCCCGATGGATTCTCTCGCGCCGTCCTGCAGGAAGAGCCCGTGGTCCTGCGACTCGTCACCAACCCGTCCCAGACTATTCTCCCCGGCATCGTCGAGGAGGGACTCACCCTCCTGACGGACGGCACATTCTACCTGCATCGCCTGATCGGCGACGACCTGCGCGTCTTCTCCGAGGGACCCCCCGAAGGGATGGATACCTTTTCCGGCGATCGGATCGCCGAATTCAGTGTCCGGGTGAACGAGATCGTGGATCGATTGGGTGGCATCCTCCTGCCTCCCCTGATTACGGTCGAGACGGGGACCACCGGTGAGGCGGAGGACGAGACCGGGGAGGAGGAAGATGCGGTGAGCATCGGGGTTCTCTTCCTGCCGGGGATACTTTTCATGGCGCTCCTCTTCATGGCACAGGGCCTTAGCGCCGAATTCTGGCAGGAGCGCGAGCAGCGCACACTCCGCCGCGTGGTCGTCTCTCCCCGGAGCATTTACGCGTTTCTCACGGGAAAAGTCGTATCCGGCTTGCTCCTGATGGCCGGCGTCTCCCTGATCGCGCTCTCCATCGGCTACGCCTATCTGTCGCTCGACCCGCAGACCCTCCCGGCGGCGGTTCTTTGGTCGACCCTGTCCGGCGCTGCGCTGATGGCGATGCTGTCGATGATTCAGCTCTTCGCATCGAGCCGGCGGATGGGGAACACCCTGACGATGATCCTAATCTTTCCCCTGATGATGATCGGTGGGAGTTTCTTCCCGTTCGAAGCGATGCCCGAATGGATGGCGGCCATTGGACGGTTCACGCCGAATGGATGGGCGCTCGAGCAGCTCAAGGCGATCCTGCTGCACCGCGTGGAGTTGGGTTCGATCGCCGAGGCAGCCGCGGGATTGATCGCCACGACCGTGATCCTCTTCTTCCTGGGTGGCCTCCGGCTGCGCGGGGCGTTCGCACGAGAGTGACGTCACGATGAAAGATCTCCTCTTCATCGCGCGGAAGGACCTCAGGTACGTTCTAGGGGCGAGGGAGACCCTTCTCTGGGTCTTCGTGATGCCGATCGTCTTCTTCTATTTCATCGGCACCATCACGAGCGGACTCGGGGGCGGGGGAATGGAGCGGACGCGCCTGGCCGTACGAGCCGACTCCAACTCGGGATTTCTCGCCGATCAGGTCATCCAGCGGCTGCAGGAACAGGATTTCGAGGTCGTGACGGCCGCGGACGAGGTGGACTTCCTCCGGATCTCGCGACGGCTGATCATCCCTTCGGCCTTCACCGATTCGATTCTCGAGGGTCGACCGGTTACCCTCCGGTTCGAGCGGGATGCGGGCGGCCTGACGAACGACTACGACGACCTCCGCATCCGGCGCGCCGCCTACACGGTTCTCGCCGACATCGCCGTCACAGGGGAGATGGGCATGAAACCGACGGCCGAGTCCCTGGCGGAACTGAGGGCTATGCCGCGCGCGCTCCAGCTCGAGGTGGTCTCCGCCGGCCGCAGGAAGGAAATCCCCGGAGGTTTCCAGCAGGCCATTCCGGGCATCATG
>JALGZR010000237.1 GCA_025774805.1 bacterium | reverse complement strand
GATCGATCTACCTATGCCTCACAGGGGTGGTCCATGGCGGGGATCGCGCAGAAGAACGGTTGCCGGCCGGCCTGCAGCTCGAGCCGCTGGGGCGCGCAACCCTCGAGGAGGGTGAGCACGAACTCCCCCTGCCCGTCGGTCGACGTCTCGGCGGATCCGAGGGCGACCGGCACGTCCGGAACGGGCTCCCCGCCCGGACTCGACAGGAGATGGCCGTGCAGGATCCTCAGGGACTCGCCGCCCTCCTGGACGAGCAGGTCCACGCAGACGTCCCGGTATCGATAGAGCATCCTCCGCGTCTGCTCCCGCAGCCCCCGTGTCCCCAGCTCGAGGCCGCTGCGCGCGGAGTCGTGGATCAGCTGCGCCTCGTCGGCTCTCATGCATGCTCTCCGTCCCAGACGAGAACGCAGGGCGCGTCCTCCGCCTCGCCGAGGCGCACGCCGTAGACGCCCTGCGAAGGCGACAGCAGGTCGAACTCCCCGAACTCGTCCGTCTGGGTGGCGGTGACGGACTGGTCGACCCGCGCCTCGACCAGCTCCAGGTCGAGGCCGGAGACGGGCTCGTAGATGCTCCCGCCCCAGGTGACTTGGCCCGCCATCTCGAGCTGGGCGGCCCGCTCGCGCTCACGCATGAGGATGTCCAGCTCGTAGGGTCCCGCTCCGCAGATGAGGTGGAGATCGGCTCCCGCCGCACCGCGGGCCCGGTCGTTGGGCACGGCGATCCGCATCGGGACGATCCAGCCCGGCTGCAGGACGGAGATGCGCTGGTGGAAGGGGTGCCGGATCGAGATCTCCTTGAAGCGGCGCACCGCGGAGACGCAGATCTCGCAGCCCGACTCGAGGTGATCCCGAACGGACCGGACGCGGGCGTCGGAGGGATCGTCCGTCGTCGCGTACCAGATCAGGTCCGCCGGGGTGGGGTGGTTGAGTGTCGTGATCATCTTGACACCACCTTTCTCAGATTGATGCGGCCCGCATCGGACCGCACCATGCCCTTCGTGTCGTAGGCGGGATCGACGGAATCCGCGATCACGCCGCGGACCGTGCCGACCGAGGCGGTGGGATAGAGCTCACGGTAGACCGCCGCCGCGCCGCTCACGATTCCCGCCGCGAAGGAGGTCCCGCTGCAGAGGCCGACGGACTCGTCGTTCGGCCAGCCCAGGGGGCACCAGAGCTTCACGCCGGGCGCGTAGACGGTCAGGTCCTCGTTCGTGTCCTCCTCGTTGGAGAACTTTGCCACCACGTCGTCTTCGTCCACCGCGCCGACGGAGATCGTGTCTTTGCGCGCGGCGAGCATTCCGAGGCCCTTTTGGCCGTCGTTCCCCGCCGAGGCGACGACGACGATCCCGTCCTCGCGGGCCTCGCGCAGCAGGGCGCGGATCTCCCTGTCCATCCAGGGGATCCGGAGGGAGATGTTGATGACGTCCACGCCCAGGTCGATGGCGTAGGCGAGGCCGGTCTCGAAGTCGTAGATCGAGGCGTATCCCTCGTCGTCCGAGACCCGGATGGGGAGGATCGTGGCGTCCGGCGCGGCCAGGAGCACCATGCCCGCCACGGCGGTCCCGTGGCCGATGCCGCGGTCCGTGACCCCGTCTCCGTCGTCGTCCTTGCCGTTCCCGCCGTCGTTCGGGTCGCTGTCGTCGTCGATTGCGTCGTAGGCGAAGGCCGAGACGTTCCCGTCGAGGGACGGATGGTCCAGGTTGAACCCTCCGTCCAGGACGGCGACCACGATGCCGTCGCCCGTCGCCGCCGCGTGCGCGGCCCCGGCTTCGATCTGGTTCTTGACGGCCTTCTGCTCGAGGGCCATGTCGTCCAGATCCCCGTCGAGGATCAGGATGCTCGAAGGGTTGATCTTGCCCTTTTGGAGTCTCTTGAGCTTCCAGCGCTTGACCGCGGCCCGCAGGTTGGAGACGCATCTCGCCTGGGATTTGGACCCTCCGTCGTCATCATCGTCGTCGTCGTCCGCGAACGCGGGGGTGGCGAGCAGGACGGCGATGGCGAGGAGGCAAGAGAGCCAGCGAGTGAGGAGGAGATCCCACTTCGTGCTCATGACTTGGTCCCTCGTATTCCGGTTCCAAAGGATTCCGTTGGGTAACGCTGTAATCCCGGGTTCCCGTGCCTCCCGATGCCGGGGTGCCCTCCGCGAGCGGGGTCGAGGGG
>JALGZR010000236.1 GCA_025774805.1 bacterium | reverse complement strand
GCCATCTTCGTCGAGGAGCCGGTGGTGGTCTCGGGGAAGATCGTGACGGCCAGCGGGCCGCCCGCAGCCCGGGATTTCGGGAAGGCGCTCGTCTCGGCGATTTCGAAAAGGTAAGATAAGAGGATATTCCACGGCACGCCCACCGCCGGCAGAGGAGGAACTCGATGGCTGCGTTCCCTGTGCGGATTCGCTTTGGGGGTTTTCTTGCGTCCGTTTTCGTATTTGCTGCGGCGTTCTCGGGCTGCGGCGACGTTCTCGTCCAGAACGCCGAATCGGTTGCCGCCCTCGCAGGAGCGGACGGGGGGCCCGGGTTCTTTGACGGCTCTCCCGCGGACCCGATCCGGTTCGACTCCCCCGCGGGCGTTGCCGTGATCGGAACCGACCAGTTCCTCGCCGACACGCGAAACCACGTGATCCGGAAGATCGACGGCGCGGGAAACGTCACCACCTTCGCCGGGACATTCGGGATCATCGGTTCCGCCGACGGCACGGGCGCAAGCGCGCGGTTCAACTCTCCCACCGGGATTGCGGCCGCGGGAAACTCGCTCTACGTCTGCGACACGGGGAACCACACCATCCGGAAAATCGTCGCCACAAGCGGGGAGGTCACGACCCTCGCCGGAAGCGCGGGGACGCCCGGGGCCGTGGACGGCACGGGAGCGGGCACTCGGTTCTCCTCCCCAAAGGGGATCGCCACGGATGGGGTCACGGTCGGGACGACCATCTACGTGGCTGACACGGGAAACCACACGATCAGGAAGGTGACAGGAGCGGGAGCGACCACGACGTTCGCGGGGCAGGCGGGGACGCCGGGCTCCGCCGACGGCCTGGGCCTCGCTGCCCGGTTCTCCTCCCCCGAGGGAGTGGCCCTCATCGGAGCCAGTCTTCTTTACGTGGCCGACACGGGAAATCACACGGTGAGAAAGGTGGCCGTGACAACGTCGTTCGGCGACGTGACGACCCTGGCCGGCACGGCCGGCGTGCAGGGAACGATCGACGGCACCGGGCCGCTGGCCAACTTCCGGTCGCCTTCCGGGATCGCCAGCGACGGGAACTCGCTGTTCCTCTGCGACACAGGAAACCACACCGTCCGAAACATCACCCAGAGCGGCGTCGTGACCACGCTGGCGGGCTTCGCGGGGATCCCAGGGTTCGCCGACGGGATGGGAACCGCGGCGCTGTTCCGGGGCCTGGCGGGGATCGGATCGTTGGGCGCCGGAAGCAGCCTGTTTTTCGTAGCCGACACGGAGAACCACACCATCCGCCAGGTCACGCTCGGGGGAGACGTTACCACGGTGGCGGGGAACCCGCCCCGGGCGGGGAGCACGGACGGCACGGGGGCAGGCGCCCGCTTCGCCGGCCCGGCGGGGGTCGCCACCATCGGGGGCGACGTGTTCCTCGCGGACACCGATAACCACTCGATCCGCAAGGTCACCTCCTCGGGGGCTGTCACTACCATCGCGGGGTCCGCCGGGTCTTCCGGGTCGGCCGACGGGTCGGGATCCGCGGCACGCTTCCGGTTTCCGGGCGGTATCGCATCTCTCGGAGGCGACCTGTTCGTCTCCGACTCGGAGAACCATACGATCCGCAAGGTCACCACGTCCGGGGTGGTCACCACCCTCGCGGGCAACCCGGGCGCTACCGGTTCCGCCGATGGCACAGGTACTGCCGCGCGGTTCAACAATCCGCAGGGGATCGTCGCCCTCGGGGGTGACCTGTACGTGGTCGACTCGGGGAACCATACCACCCGGAAAGTGACAACCGCCGGAGTGGTCACGACGCTGGCCGGAAGCCCGGGAGTGCCCGGTTCGGATGACGGAACCGGATCGTTGGCCCGTTTCCGCTCCCCCCTCGGGATCGCCGCCATCGGGACCAACCTCTTCGTCGCCGACACCGGGAATCACACCATCCGGAGGATCGCAACGCCCGCCGGGGCCGTGGACACGTTTGCGGGCTCCGCGGGCCAGTCGGGGATCGTCAATGATCAGGGGGACAACACACGCTTTTCCTCCCCGGACGGAATCTCGGCGGTCGGCTCGGTCCTCTTCGTGGCGGACCGGGGAAACCACGCGGTGCGCAGGATCAGCACGCTGGCGACCGTGACCACCTTCGTCGGGACCCCCGGGGCGGCAACCACCCGGAACGGCGATTCGAACAATGCGTTG
>JALGZR010000235.1 GCA_025774805.1 bacterium | reverse complement strand
CTATCTCTCGTGGAAGGCGAAGGTGAACGGATTCCACCCGCGCCTGATCGACGCGGCCGTCCAGGTCAACCAGGAGATGCCCGGTCACATCGTCCGCAAGGTGCGAGAGGCGCTGAAACCCCTCAAGAAAGATCTCAAAGGGTCGAAAATATTGATTGTCGGGGTGGCCTACAAGCGCAACACCGACGACGTCCGGGAATCCCCGGCCCTCGAGATCATCCAGCTGCTGAAGCAGGAGGGCGCCGAGGTCGGGTTCAGCGACCCGTTCGTTCCGGCGATTTCGGAGAACGGAACGAGTCTCTCTTCTCGCCCTCTCGACGCGGGCGTGATCTCCGAAGCCGATTGCGTCCTGGTCGTCACGGACCACTCCGCGGTGGACTACGCGCTGGTCGCGAAGCACGCGTCGATCGTCGTCGACACGCGGAACGCGCTGAAGGCCATCCCCGGCGAGAACATCCACCGACTCTGACCTCGAACCGGGGGCGGGAGTGGCCAAGTTCCTCGTGACGGGTGGAGCCGGGTTCATCGGCTCCAACCTGGTGGACGCGCTGGTCGCCTCCGGCGACCGGGTTCGCGTGCTCGACGACTTCTCCTCCGGGAAGATCGAGAACCTGGAGACGTCGCGGTCCCGGATCGATCTCGTGGAGGGGAGTGTCACCGACCCCGCCGCGGTTCGCCGTGCCGTGGACAGAGTGGACTACATCCTCCATCACGCCGCGCTCGCGTCCGTGCCGAAGTCGATGGAGGACCCGCTCCGGAACCATCGCATCAACGTCGACGGCACCCTGCTGCTGCTGCTCGCCGCGCGGAAAGCGGGGGTGAAGCGCTTCGTGCTCGCGTCGTCGTCGGCCGTGTACGGGGAGGGGGAGGAGTCCCCGAAGCGCGAGACCTCGCCGGTGCTGCCCCAGTCGCCCTACGCCACGTCGAAGCTCATCGGGGAGCAATACTGCGGCCAGTTCACGGCGTGCGGGTGGGTGCCCGCGGTCTGCCTCCGGTACTTCAACATCTTCGGACCCCGGCAGGATCCGACCTCCGACTACGCGGCCGTGGTCCCGATCTTCATCAACCGTCTTCTGGACGGAAAGGCGCCGACGATCTACGGCGACGGCGAGCAGACGCGGGACTTCACGTACATCGAGAACGTCGTGCGGGCGAACCTGCTCGCGGTCCAGAGGGCCGCGGCGGTCGGCGGCGTGTTCAACATCGCCTGCGGGGAGTCGTTCACGGTGAACGACCTGTACGGGCGCATCGCGGGGGTCCTCGGCTCGAGGCTGCCCGCGCAGCACGCTCCCGAGCGGGCCGGCGACGTGAAGCTCTCGAGCGCGAGCATCTACCGGGCGCGGGAGGGCCTCGGCTACGAGGCGTCCGTGGGCTTCGGAGAAGGGCTCGAGCGGACGGCGACCTGGTTCCGGCAGAACCACGTCGTGGCCGGAGGACCGTCGCCGAGATGAGCTCGAGCGAGCCCCGGGTCGTCCTCGTCGACGACGATGCCCAGTTCCGGAAGATCCTGGCGCACGGTCTCGTCCGGAGCGGCTACCGGGTCGACGGCCTCGACGGCAGCGGAAACGTCGTCGAGCAGGTCGCCGCGGCGATGGCGGACGTGGTCCTCCTGGATCTCAACCTCGAGGGCCGCGACGGCCTCGAGGTCCTGCGGGGGATCGTCGGGGCCGACCCCGAGCTGAACGTGATCATGGTCACGGGTACCGAGGACCTGTCGACGGCCGTGCGGGCGATCCGCGCCGGCGCGTTCGACTACGTCACAAAGCCGGTCAAGCTGGACGAGCTGCTCGTCTCGGTGGAACGGGCCTTGCGCCTCGGGAGGATCTCCCGGGAGCGCGATCTCTACCGGAACCTGACGGACCGTCGCTACTCGTTCGTCGAGAGCCGGAACCCGCGCATGCGCCAGATCTACGATCTCGCCGCGAAGGTCGCGCGGAGCGAGACGACGACCGTCCTGATCCAGGGGGAGTCGGGGACGGGCAAGGAGCACGTCGCGAATCTCATCCACCAGCTCTCGCCGCGCGCCGACAAGCCGTTTCTCGAGATCAACTGCGCGAGCCTCCCCGAGCACCTCCTGGAGAGCGAGCTCTTCGGGCACGAGAAGGGGGCGTTCACGGACGCGTCCGCGCGGAAGCGCGGTCTCCTCGAGCTCGCGGACGGGGGCAC